>NZ_JBRBAI010000003.1:0-515411 GCF_052806135.1 Billgrantia sp. Q4P2 | reverse complement strand
GACCATAGCGAGTGGGAACCACCTGATCCCATGCCGAACTCAGCAGTGAAACCGCTCAGCGCCGATGGTAGTGTGGGGCCTCCCCATGCGAGAGTAGGTCATCGTCAGGCATCTATTCAGAAACCCAGCTTCGAAAGAGGCTGGGTTTCGTCGTTTAAGCAACCCCGAGTGCGATAGCGCTCGGGGTTTTTCTTTGCCTCGAGGATCAGGCCGTGACAGGAGCCGTTACCTAAATCCCGCTGCATGCGAATAGGTCTTACAAAAGGCGAACAGCTCCATACAGCAATGAGTGGCATGGATGCCAGGTTGCGAGTAGCGTTGGTCTTACAGGAGCCACTGAGCCAAGAGCAGAGAGTATGCAACCGAGAAAATGGTTGGCAGCCGTATGGCTAGCTGTTGCAAGTATAGGGCTGGGAGGCTGCGACAATACGGGCCCCGGCGATATAACTGAGCGCAATATCGATGAGGCGATGAAGGACGTGGAAAAGCAAATCGAAAAGGTCAGCGAAGAGATCGAGGAGGATGCTGAAGAAGACAAGCGGTGACGGTGCCCTAGGCCAACTCATTGAGTACGCTCCCGATCCCTTGAAAAACCATCTGAGCCCTACAGTTTCCCTTTGGGTCGCCGATAGTCATCTTGACTAAATGGTCAAGATTGGCGTGTCTCTCTCTGACGATGCGCCGCAGCCAAAGGGAACAAAATGAACAAGCTCACGATAGCCCAAAAGCTGTTGCTCTGTATCAGCCTCTGCATGCTACTGATCGTTGGTGGTTCCACTGCCGTTCAGTATCGCCTCTTCGGCAAACTGGTGACAGAGCGAGTCACGGCGGCAGAGTTACCCGCGACGCTGGAGAGTATCCGCAATGACGTTGATGCGACCCTGACAGGTCCTATCACTACCGCCCAAGGCTTGGCGCACAACCTTTACCTGCAAGCCTGGCTGTTGGCGGAGGAGCCCGAAGAAGGGACCGCGCAGGCAGTCGACTACTTTCAGGACATACAGCAGCGTACTGGTGCCAGTATCGTCTTCTATGTTTCGGCACGCAGCGGCAATTACTACACGGGGAATGGAGTCGAGCGGACGCTGAGCCGTGAACGAGACCGCTGGTTCTATGACCTGGTGGAGGCCAGCGATGGTGATGCCTACCAGTTGAATGTCGATGCCGAGGGTGGTCAGGTCCAGGTTTTCATCAATCATGTCATCGAGGCCGATGGGGAGCGTTTGGGGATCGCCGGTGTTGGCTATTCGCTGGAAGCCATGGCGGAGACGATACGCAACTATCGGCTGGGCGAGAGTGGCAGCGTCTTTTTAGCGAACCGAGACGGCACTATCAGTATTCATGCCGAAGGGGCGGACCGGGTGGGGGAGCCCATAGCGACCCTGCCGGGCTGGGAGAACATAGCGGAAGAGCTGGTGAGCGGCGAGGGGTATCGTTACGCGATAGAGAAGGATGCCGAGGGTGCCGAGCAACTGGTGGCTGCCATCGAAGTGCCGGGTACCGACTGGGTTGCCTTTGCCCAGATTCCGCGAGATGAACTGTTTGCGGATCTCAACCGTGCCGTCCTGCTGGTCGTGCTGAGTGTGGTGCTGATACTGGTGGCAAGCCTGGCCGTCATCGCTCTGCTCCTGAGAACCCTGTTCCGACCAATACGACGCACGGCCCAAGCCATGCGGGAAGTCGCCGAAGGCGACGGCGACCTGACGCTGCGCCTGCCGGTCGAAGGTCATGATGAAAGCACCGAACTGGCCATTCAGTTCAACGCTTTTGCCGACAAGATGCACGACGTGCTGGCACAGGTGAGAAGCAGCAGCGATTCGGTCCGGCTGGCTGCGCAGGAGATTGCCAGCGGCGGGCATGACATGTCACACCGCACCGACCAAGCCGCTTCCAGCCTCCAGCAGACCTCTGCCTCGATGGAGGAGATCAATGGCACTGTAGCCAGCACGTCTGGTTCCGCGCAAGAAGCCAGCGCTCTCTCACAGGCGGCATCAGACCTGGCGCAGCGCACCTCCGGTAGGGTCGAGCATGTTATCTCGACGATGGGTGAGATTCAGAATGCGTCCACGCGAGTTGCCGATATCGTCAAGGTCATGGACGACATCGCCTTCCAGACCAACCTGCTGGCCCTGAACGCCTCGGTCGAGGCTGCACGGGCAGGAGAGAGTGGAAGAGGGTTTGCCGTGGTAGCCGGTGAGGTGCGTCAGCTGGCCACGCGCAGTGCGGCGGCTTCGCGTGACATACGCCAGCTCATCGAAGTGTCGAGTGAGAAAGTGCAGGGCGGCACGCACTTGGTACGCGAGACCGGCGACGCCATGCAGGATCTCATGGAAGGGGTCGATCGGGTCGCTTGCATGCTGGGAGAAATCAGTCGTGCCGCCAATGAGCAGAGTGACGGTATCGCCCAGGTCAACGTCGCCGTGGCGGAACTCGATCGAATGACACAGCAGAATGCGGCGCTGGCAGAGGAGACGACTTCGGCTGCCGAGCAGTTGCGAGAGCAGGCAGATCGTCTGGCAGAAATGGTGGGGCGCTTCAAGCTGAAGAGTAGCCCAGTGCCTCTCCAGGCGTTGGGTCAGGCAGTGGGGATGCCCGAGGGCCAGCCCCGCGAGGAGCGAAGCCGACCCTTGGCGCTGGGTACCCTGTAAGGGTCAAATCGCGGCGCTCTGCTCGATGCCCTGAAGGTACCAAGGGGCACCGTCACGCACCTCGCGAATCAGGTGCCAGGTCTCATTGAACTCGGTCTGTTCGCCGTTTTCTTCGAGGATGCCATGGAAGATCACCGTGGCTTCGGCCTGGGAGCCGAGTTCGCGTACATCACCGAGTTCGGCGAACAACCGCACGATTTCCGTACGGTTGTTCGCCGGCTGGCTGTTACGTTCTTCGCGTAGCAGGTTGTAGAGTTCCGGCGTGACGTACTCCTGAATACCGCCGAAATCGTTATTGTCCCAGGCGCGTTGCAAGGTCATGAAATGCTCCTTGGCGCCGGACAGGAAGCGCTCACGGTCGAACCAGACCGGCAGGCTGCCGAAGGTACCGCCGCCCATGGCAGCACCGGGTGCCGGCTGGAAGGCCTGGGGCTCGGCATGAGACTGACGCTCGGCCGGCTGCGGTCCGCTGGCTACGGCCGTGCGGCGGCGCGCCAACAGCCGGAACAGCAGGAAGCCGAGGCCGGCGATCAGCAGGATGTCCATCAACCGTAGTTCGTCGAAGGCGCCACCGAAGAGCAGCGCCGCCAGCAGACCACCGGCCAGCATACCCCCCAGCATGCCGGGCATGCGTGAGCCGGTGGCCTGGTTCGGCTGAGCCTGGCGTGCCGGAGCAGCCTGGTTGGGAGCGGTGGCAGGGCGGTCGGCCGAGCGAGAGAAGCTGCCGACATTACCGCCGCCGCCCAGGCGACGAGCTTCGGCATGTTCGACGGCCAGGCCGAAGCCCAGCACGGCAACCATGAGCATGACAAGAAAGTGACGCATCGAAGGATCTCTATATGGGGGATGGGGGATAAAGGGAATTTTGGTGGCTCCATTCTAACGGCTATGCTGTTGGAAGGAATGACAAAAAAGAGGGTAATTCATGCGCCTGAAGTGCGAAGAGAGCCTGCTGCTGATCATCGATCTCCAGGCGGGCCTGCTGCCGGTAATCGACGGTGGCGATCAAGCCGTCAATGAGGCGATATGGCTGGGAGGCGTCGCCTGTGCGTTGACCATTCCAGTGTGGCTCACCGAGCAGTATCCCGAAGGCCTGGGCGGCAGCGAGCCGCGGTTGCTGGAAGCGCTGCCCGACCGTCAGCTATGGCGGAAGGTGCATTTCAATGCCCATGCCGAGCCGGACTTCGCCGGTGCGCTGGCGGAGAGTGGCAAGCGACAGATCGTGCTGTGCGGTAGCGAAGCACACATCTGCGTCATGCAGACCGGCCTGGGGCTATTGGAGGCAGGTTATGAAGTGTATTGGCTCAGCGAGGCATCGGTCAGCCGGCGCGCGGAGGAGGCGATGCTCGCCCGCGAACGCATGGTACGCGCGGGCGCAATCCCGGTGAGTGCCGACATGGTCGCCTACGAGTGGCTCGAGCGCTGTGACGACGAACGCTTTCGCCAGATCCACAAGCGTTTTCTCAAGCCGCGCTCGGCTCGCCCGCTGCGCTTCTTCTAGGGGCTCAGTGCTGGTCTTCGCGGCGAGTGAAGACCAGCGTATCGCCCTCCGACATGACCGGGTTGTAGGCATAGCCAGCCACATCGAACTCCTTGAGCCTTTCCGGGTCTTCCAGGCGCTGTCGGATCATCCAGGCGGCCATGAGTCCCCGGGCTTTCTTGGCATAAAAGCTGATGATCTTGAACTTGCCGTTCTTCTCGTCCTTGAATACCGGTGTGATCACCCGCGCGTCGAGCCGCTTGGCGTCGACGGCCTTGAAGTACTCATTGGAGGCCAGGTTCACCAACACCTTCGAGCCGCTATCGGCGAGGGCGCGTTCGAGCGCCTCAGTCAAGGGGGCCTGCCAGAAGGCGTAGAGGTCCTTGCCGGACGGAGTAGGCAGCCGGGTACCCATCTCGAGGCGGTAGGGTTGGATCAGGTCGAGCGGCCGCAGCAGGCCGTACAGGCCCGAGAGGATGCGCAGGTGTTGCTGGGCGAATTCGTTGTCGTCATCGCTGAAGGAGGCCGCCTCGAGCCCGACGTAGACGTCGCCCTGGAAGGCCTGTGCCGCCGGCTTGGCGTTGTCCGGGGTGAAGGGCGGCCGCCATTCGGCGAAGCGAGCGGCATTCAGGCCGGCCAGTTTGTCGCTGATCCCCATCAGCTCGCTGAGCTGTTGCGGAGAGTAGTCGCGCAGAATGGTGATCAGCCGCTGGCTCCGGTCGAGGAAATCCGGCTGCGAGTGGATGGCCGTCGTGGCCGGAGTCTCGAAATCCAGCGTCTTGGCGGGCGAGATCACGCTCAGCATAGGACACTCCTGTACCTGAAAGGGGCGAGTCGGGAATGTCGCGATTATACCAGCAGCGGCACGACGGTGGGGCTATCGCAACGATAGCCCCAGGGCATGCTCCCGAACGGCCGCTCAGGGGCAGGGGTTGGGAATACGCCGATGCACTTCCTCGATGGCATCGAGCACGCTCTGCTCGAGCTTGAGCGACTCGCTGGCGAGATTGTCCTCGAGCTGCTCCATGGTGGTGGCGCCAATGATGTTGCTGGTCAGGAAGCTGCGTGAATTGACGAAGGCCAGTGCCATCTGGGCGGGGTCCAGGTCATGCTCGCGGGCAATATCGACATAGGCACGGGTGGCCTGCTCGGCGAGCGGCGAGGTGTAGCGTTGGAAGCGCTCGAAAAGCGTCAGGCGAGCCTTTTCCGGGCGTGCGCCGTCCAGGTACTTGCCCGAAAGCACGCCGAAGCCCAGCGGGGAGTAGGCCAGCAAGCCCACGTTCTCGCGGTGGGCGACCTCGGCCAGCCCGACCTCGAAAGATCGGTTGAGCAGGTTGTAGGGGTTCTGGACCGAGGCGACCTTCGGCAGGTCCAGGCGCTCGGCCAGCTGCAGCGACTTCATCACACCCCAGGGGGTTTCGTTGGAAAGCCCGATGGCGCGTACCTTGCCAGCCTCCACCAGCTCCTTGAGCGCGGCGAGAGTCTCTTCCAGCGCGACCGCGTTCTCCTCCTCGTCATGGGTATAGCCCAGCTTGCCGAAATAGTTGGTCGAGCGTTCGGGCCAGTGGAGCTGGTAGAGGTCGACGTAGTCGGTCTGCAGCCGCATGAGGCTGGCATCGATGGCCTGCCGGATCTGCTCGCGGCTCAGGCGCGAGCCGCCGCGAATGTGTTCCATCCGGGGGCCGGTGACCTTGGTGGCGATGATGACATCGTCGCGACTGTCGCGTCGCTTGAGCCAGCTACCGATATAGGCTTCGGTACGCCCCTGGGTCTCGGCGCGGGGTGGGACCGGGTACATTTCGGCCGTATCGATGAAGTTGATGCCGAAGGCTACGGCGCGGTCGAGCTGTTCGTGGGCCTCGGCTTCGCTGTTCTGCTCGCCGAAGGTCATGGTGCCCAGGCACAGGCGGCTGACCTCGATGCCCGTGTCACCAAGCGGTCGCGTCTGCATCATCGCTCCTGTAAGAGGTAGGATCGGAAGCGTTCTCATGGCATATCCAAAGCCATGCTAGCCGAGGCATACCAAGGCAGCAAATCATAGGGGTTGAGTCACCGCGGGGGCGAGCGTATGCTGGCCACCCTCAGCGGCCCCGGCGGAGTCCCGCGGCGAGCTCAAGACAGGCATGGCGAAGACCACAAGGTGGTGCGATACGCCATGTAGCTCCCAGACGAACGCAAGGTTGTTTGCACATGACGCAGGCATCATCACTGTTCACCCGGCTCGAATACCGTCTTGCGGAACAGCTATTTCATACGCGCTGGCTGCCACGCTCTCCGCGTACCCAGCGTTTGACCATGCATCTCTTCGAGCGCTGCGCCGATGCCGGCCACCCTGCGGCGCTCTCGCTCTATGGGCACATGCTCTTCCATCGTGGCATCAGTCCACAGGACAAGGCGCGTGGCGCTCGCTACGTTCTCGAGGCGGCGCAGGCCGGTAATCTCAAGGCCCAGTACCAGGCGGGGCTGATTCTCGAACACGGCTGCGCCCAGTATCCCCGCCGTGAGGAGCGCGCCGTGACCTGGTATGCCCGCGCCGGCGAAGCGGGCCATCCGCTTGCCGCGCAGCGCCTGGCCAAGGCCTACCGCCTGGGCGAGCTGGGGCTGCCGGTGGATAGCGCCCAGGCCACCTACTGGCAGGCGCTGGCCGAGCGTCATGACGGGCTGGAAGGTGAGGAGCTGGACAGCGACGACGTTCAGGCCCGACACTAACCTTTATCCCTTTCACGGCCCTGCCATGCGGCCTTGCTTTCGAGGACACGCCCATTCGTGACGCTGCCGACACTGCTGGATATCGAGGCGTCCGGGTTCGGGCGCGGTAGCTACCCCATCGAGATCGGCCTGGCACGGGCTGACGGCAGCTGCTGCGCCTTCCTCATCCAGCCGCTGGAGGAGTGGACGCACTGGGATCCCAAGGCCGAGTTGCTGCATGGGATATCCCGGGCGCGCCTGCAACGCGAAGGGCTGCCCGTGACCCAGGTCGCGCGCTGGCTCAACGACGAGCTGGGCGAGGTCGGTGTGGCCTACAGCGACAGCTGGGGCTACGACAATACCTGGTTGTCGCTGCTGTTTCATCACGCCGGCATGCTGCCTGCCTTCCGCCTCGAGGCGCTACGCATTCTGCTCAGCGAATGTCAGCTTGCCCTATGGCATCGGACCCGAGAGGTCTTGGTCGAGGAGCTGGGGATCCGCCGTCATCGTGCCAGCGAGGACGCCCGGCTGCTGCAGCTCACCTACCAGCGCACCCTTCAGCAGGCCGGCTGCGGCTAGTCTGCAGGAAGCCGCGTCAGCCTTCACCGCCTACAGCGAGCAGCACCTTGCCGATATTGGCGTCCCGCTCGACATGGGCATGGGCGGCCTCGGCCGCGTCGATCGGCCAGGTGCGGTCGATGAGCGGACGGATCTCGCCGCTCGCCAGGCGCGGCCAGACATGCGCCAGCAGCGCGTCGAGAATGGCGCCCTTGGCTGCCGGGGGCTTGGCGCGCAGTGTCGAACCGATCAATCTCTGCCGCTTCATCAGCATGCGCCCCAGGTCGAGTTCGGCGTGACGTCCGCCCATCAGGCCGATCAGCACCAGCCGGCCATCGGCGTTGAGCACGCGCTGGTTGTCGGCGAGATAGGAAGCGCCTACCGGGTCGAGTATCACGTCGGTACCGCCCCAGGCCTTCACGGCATCCACGAAGCTGCCCTCATGGCGATTGAAGACGCCGTCGGCACCCAGTTCACGGCAGGCGGCGAGCTTGGCGTCGCTGCCTGCCGTGACGAAGCAGGGGTGGCCAAAGGCATGACAGAGCTGTATCGCTGCGGTGCCGACGCCGCTGGCACCGGCATGCAGCAAGACGCGCTCACCGGAAGCCAGTTGGCCCTCCATGAACAGATTGAGCCAGGCGGTAGCGAATACCTCGGGGAGGGCGGCCGCTTCGCGCAGGCCGAACCCTTCAGGCAGCGGCAGCACCTGTCGTGCGTCGACCACCACCTCCTCGGCGTAGCCACCTCCCGCCAGCAGGGCACAGACCCGGTCGCCAGGGCGAAGGCCATCGACGTCGGGGCCGACCTCGGCCACTGTGCCGCTGACCTCCAGGCCCGGGATGTCGCTGACTCCGGGTGGCGGAGGGTAGTGACCGGCGCGCTGCATCAGGTCGGCGCGATTGACCCCGGCCCAGGCGACACGCAAGCGGACTTCACCGGCAGCGGGCCCCTCGGGGGCGGGTTGCTCACGCCAGTGCAGGCGCTCCTGCTCGATGGCGATGGCGTGCATGGACGGCCTCCTAGGTGACGGTTTCGGCGAGTCGGGCTTCCAGTGCATCCAACAGGGCGGCGGGTTCCTCGGCATCGATCAGTTGGGTCCGGGTACGGGCATTGAGGAAGCCGTGCTCCACGGTCTGGTCGAGGAAGGCCAGCAGGGGGGAGTAGAAACCGGCGATATCGAGCACGCCGATGGGTTTGTCGTGAAGCCCCAAGTACTGCCAGGTCCAGGCCTCGAACAGCTCTTCCAGGGTGCCGATACCACCGGGCAAGGCGATGAAGGCGTCGGCGTGGGCGGCCATGCTGGCCTTGCGCTCGTGCATGTTGTTCACGCGTATCAGCGTCGGTAGCCCCTCGTGGGCCTGCTCGCGCTCCACCAGGTGGTCGGGCATCACGCCGATCACGTCGCCACCACCGGCGAGTACGGCGTTGGCCAGCTCTCCCATCAGGCCGATACGGGCGCCGCCATAGACCAGACCGTGACCGCGCGCTGCCAGCTCATGCCCGAGGGCTCGAGTGGCTTGCAGAAAGGCAGGGTCCCGGCCATCGCGGGAGCCCAGATAGACACAGAATTTCGACATGCGCTTCTCCTTGGCAAGCTCCTATCCTAGCTGCCAGGCATTGGCTTCGAAAGCGTCGAAATAGCCTCAGGGCAGGTAGTCGGCCACGGCGAACTCGGCGTCGAGCCACTGGCCGATGACGTTATCGCCGCACAGGTGGTGGGCGTATTGGGTATGCAGGCAGCGCACCTGGTCCCAGTTGGCGATGCCGCCGATGCCGCGCTCACGCATCACGCCCTCGTAGCCGAGCCGTTCGACCTCATGGCGCTGAGCTTCGCTCATGTAGCGCCAGCGTGCCTCCACGTAATCTCGGTGGCTGGCATGGTAGGCGGCGAGAAAGTCGGCATCCTCCCGCAGCCTTGCTTCGATCTGCTTGATGACGCCACTGGCCTCGATACGAGAGATGTCGATCTTGAGTCGCTCGGAGCAGAGCCAGTAGAGGGTGGGGAAGGGCTTGCCATCGACGATGGGCGCCATGCGCAGCACCAGCGGGGTGCCCTCACCGTCAATGGCAGCGACCGCCTCGATGCCGCGCGGAGCACGGCCCAATTGCTCGGCGATGATGGCCAACTGTCGGGCGTCAGGCATCTGGTCGGTCTGGATCACCATCGGCGGGTTCCCTTACGAACTTGTTGGAGCGGCCCACGGCGCGGAAGAAGGTCCGGTTGAGCTGCTCGGGCGTGGGCACGTAGCCGCGCCACTGGCGTTCGCAGTACTCGTTGGCCCGTGCCATCAGCACGTCGTAGAGGCGATTGAACGGCGCATCATAATCGTAGGGGTCGGCGCCGAACAAGCGGATATGCGGGAAGTCGGCGAACCGCTCCATGAAGTAGCGCTCCAGGTCGGCTTCCACGGCGCGGTGCTGGGCCACGTTATCGGGGTCGAGCCAGAGGTTGTAGCGGATGGCCATGATGAACTCCTGCCAGCGATGAATGGCCCGTCGTTCTGCCGGGTCATGGAGTTTTGACCACATGAGGCCGGGTTCGGCTCATGAGATCAGGCACGTGCCAGCGGGGCCAGGCGTGCCTGGCACAGGCGGATCAGATCGGCAGGCGCCAGGGCGATTTCCAGGCCGCGGCGCCCGCCGCTGACGTGTAGCCGCCCAAGCGCCTTGGCGCTGTCATCGAGAAACGTCGGCAAGCGTCTCTTCTGCCCCAAGGGGCTGATGCCGCCCAACACGTAGCCAGTCGCCCGCTCGGCTTCGGCTGCTTCGGCCATGCTGGCACGACGCGCCCCGGCCGCCTTGGCCAGCGCCTTGAGGTCGAGCTGGCCGGTCACCGGCACGATACCTACCGCCAGGCGGCCATCGTCGAGGCGGGCAATCAGGGTCTTGAACACCGTGTTCGGGTCGAGTCCCAGGGCACTTGCGGCCTCCTCGCCGTAGGCCGGTGCGCGCGGGTCGTGCTCATAGCTGAGCAGCTCGAAGGCGGCGCCATCGCGTTCCAACGCCTTGACGGCCGGAGTCATGCGTCGGCCGGCTCAGCGATCGGCTGCAGGTGGGTTTCGAGCGCTGCGCGCAGTTCGCCTTCGATAGGCACGGCGCGCTTGGTGGCGTGGTCGAAGTGCACCATCACGGTATGGCCGAGGTTGGTCAGCTGGCCTTTTTGCCACGCCTCCTGGGTAACGGTAAAGGAGCTGTTGCCCAGCCGCGAGACGTAGGTGTGAATCTCGATGTCGCTGCCATAGTGCAGCTCGGCGCGGTAGTCGATCTCCATGCGCGCCATGATCAGCCGCCACTTGCGCGGATCCAGGTCCGGCGTGAACAGGCGGAACAGGTCGTTGCGTGCCAGCTCGAACCAGGCGGGCAGGCGAGTATTGTTGACGTGCCCGAGGGCATCGGTGTCGTAGAAGGCCGGCTCGATGGTGCGCACGAACATGGGAATTCCTCTATCACTCTGGTCTTGTGGCGTGTCGTTGGCAGGCTAACAGCATTGCCCCGAGCAAACGCTAGGTCAAGTGCGGGCCGCCTGCCTTGCGGCGTGCCACGCCTGCAGGCGCATCCAGGCCAGCAGCCACAGGGTCGCCACGGCGAAGCCCGCCAGAGTGCCCCATAGCAGGCCCAGGGTGGCGTAGGTGAGCGACACGCAGAGCGCATAGCAGAGCAGCGCACCCAGGCCGGCCGGATAGTGCTTGATCACCGTGGCGGCCGGTGCCGCGCCGTGGGTGAGGTGCAGGATCACCAATAGCGGATACATCGAGATCGGGAAGGCCGCCAGCATGCCGGCCCAGGAGACCGGCAGCACGTGGGCCAGGCCGGTGACCAGGAAGACGATGGCGGTGGCAAGCCCGGCGCGAAGCACAAGCGGCTTCCAGCGTGAGCTGCCATGGTGCACCGTGACCCGGGTTTCCGGTACGTGCCGATAGAGCCAGGTAAAGACGAAAATGGCTACCAAGGTCACCAGGGTGCCGCTCAGGCGATCGAATTCGAAGCGGGTCAGCACGAGGCTTGCGAGCCACCAGGCGATGAGACCGCCCGCCGTGCCGGCGAGCACGCCAACCAGGCCGTCGCGGCGCCCGCAAACCAGGTAGCCGCCCCCCAGCGCCATGGTGGCGGTGAAGCCTGCCAGGCTGAACACGGCGCTCTCGGCGGCGAAGTCCGGTGAGATTTCCAAGCCGATGAAGAACAGGGCGATGGCAGTGCCCAGCGGGTAGCCGGAAAGCAGGCCGGCCACACGGGTACTGACGCGCTCGGCAACGACCGACAGGCCGAGCACGATACCGATCGATACCGCGAGCTTGGCCAGTTGCCAGCTCAGGGGGACATCCATGACGTATTCCTTGAAGTGAAGGTAGCGCTACTAGACCAGGCGCAGGCCTTGGCGATCGGCCCAGGCGGCGCCCACCGCGTGGGCCAACATCTCCTGCAGGTGGGCGGGCAGGGCGGCACGCGCCTCGTCGACGTTGGCGAACTCGCGGTTGCGCAGCCAGCAATAGGCCCAGGCGCAGGCCTCGTCTTCGCTCTTCGGCACCGGGCGCGCCGGCATCTGGACCAGCAGGAAGGTAGCGGTACGTGCCGCCCATAGCGGAATACGATCCCCTGCCTCTGGCTGGCTCCAGGCTTCGAGCACTGCTCCGCCGGGAGTAGCCTCGGGCTCGCCCAGGCGGGCCACCCGTGCCGTCTCAGCCAGGATCAGCGCGAGGCGGTCGGGATCGCCCTGGCCGAGCTGGCGCCACTGGTCGATCAGCGCCGGCATACCCCGACGTGCCTTGGCATAGAAGCCGCTTTGCGGCATGGTTTCGCTCATACAGCCGTTTCCCGAGGAGAGAACATGGAGTTCGATTTTGCCACGCCCATCGAGCGTCGCCACCCCGATCGTGTCGAGTGGCCATCGCAGAAGTGGCATCGCTATGATGCCAGCATCCTGCCGCTGTGGGTGGCCGATATGGATTTTCGCTCCCCGCCGCAGGTGATCGAAGCGCTGCGACAGCGGGTCGATCATGGCGTGTTCGGCTATGGGCTGATCCCCGACAGCCTCAAGCGTACTCTCTGCGAGTGGAGCGCACGAGAATACGACTGGCCGATCGAGCCGGAGTGGCAGCTGTGGCTGCCCGGCGTGGTGCCGGCCCTGCACCTGGCCAGCCTGGCGCTGACCGAGCCGGGCGCGGGTGTGCTGACCAGTACGCCGATCTATCCACCGTTCCTTAAAGTGGCCGAGCGCACCGGGCGACTGGCCCAGCAGGCACCTCTGGGCGAGCCGGCTGCCCCCGGCGAGCCGTGGCGGCTTGATCTGGAGGCTTTGGAAGCGGCGATCACGCCCGAGACGCGGCTGCTCTTGTGGTGTCATCCTCACAACCCCACCGGTCGGGTGTGGCGCCACGAGGAGCTGGCCGGGCTGGCGGAGCTGGTCGAACGTCACGACCTGCTGGTGGTTTCCGACGAGCTGCACTGCGATCTGCTGCTCGACGAAGGGGCCGTGCACCGGCCGCTGGCAGCAGCGTTCCCGAGCTTGGCGGCACGTACCATCACCCTCTGGGCGCCTTCCAAGACCTTCAACCTGGCCGGCCTCACCGCCGCCTGCGCGGTGATTCCGGATGCCTCGCTGCGGCAACGCTTTGCCGCGGCAACGCGAGGTTTGATGCCGGACGTGAACGTGCTGGGGCTGGTTGCCGCCGAGGTGGCCTACGCCCAGTGCAACCCCTGGCGTCGGGCGTTGATCGAGGTATTGCGTGGTCACCGCCAGGCCCTGGTCGAGCGCATCGCCCAATGGCCGGGAGTGAGCATGAGCGCCCCCCAGTCCACTTATCTTGCCTGGCTCGACCTGCGCCGTGCCGAAGGGCTGGCGCAATGCAAAGGCTCACCTCAGCAAGTGCTGATGGAACGGGCGGGAGTGGCGCTCTCCGACGGTGCCGATTTCGGCTGGCCGGGCTTCGTACGGCTCAACTTCGGTACTACCGCGTCGCAGCTCGAAGAGGCGCTGGTGCGCCTCGATACGGTGCTGAAGGGATAATGCACCATAGGTGAGGCGGCCCAGCGGGGGCCGCCAGCGGTTGGGTCGGTGCTGGATCAGTACAGCAGCGTGAACAGCTTGCGGCGATAGGTGACGGTCAGGGGATGTTCGGCGCCCAAGGCATCGAAGACTCGCAGCAGGGTCAGGCGTGCCGCGTCATCCCCGTAGCTTCGATCGGTGCGCATCACGCCGAGAAGCCCCTCCAGCCCTGCCTCGTAGTCGCCATCGGCAACCTGGCGCAAGGCGCGCTTGAAGTTCGCCTCGCTGTCGTCACGGCCGGCCAAGGTGGTCAGCTCCTCGTCGCTTGGCGCCTCCTCGCGGAACTCGATGCTGGCGCGCACGCCACGCGCCGAAGCGGCGTCGCGCTCCTCGGGGGGCAGATTGTCGAGCAGGGCCAGGGCCTCCTGGCTGCGGTCTTCCGCGACCAGCGCCCGGGCCAGCTCCACCTGGTAGGGGTAGTGCTCGGGGTTCTCCTGCACGAGTTGTTCGTAAAGGGCGCGGGCCGTGGCGGCGTCACCCTGAGCCAGGGCCTCGGCGGCCTGCTCCTCGGGGCTCGCCGGGGTATCCTCCGGCGCGGGGAAATAGCGCGACAACCATTCGCGGATTTCCTTCTCGGGCAAGGCCCCCTGGAAGTGATCCACCAGCCCGCCCTGGCTGATCAACTTGACGTCCGGCACCGAGCGCACGCCGAGCTGAGCGGCGATCTCCTGGTTCTCCTCGATGTTGAGCTTGGCCAGGATGAAACTGCCACGATACTCCCGGGTCAGCTTCTCGAGAATCGGCATCAGTGCCTTGCAAGGCTGGCACCAGGGCGCCCAGCAGTCGAGCAGCACCGGTACCTGCATGGAGAATTCCAGCAACTGCTGGATATTGTCGCGATCGACATCGATGATCAGTTGCTCATCGCTGGGCGCCGCTTCCTGCGATGAAGAAGGAGATTCTTGAGGCGCCGTTAGCGGGGCACCATTGCGAGGGTCGACGATGGACATGGAAACGGCCTTGCACAAAGAGTGAGTTTGTTCGAAAGATGCGGGTAAAGGCCGCGGGATTCAAGGGGGCAGGTGCCGCCTTCGTCGTCGCGTTGGCCAGCAGGCTGCCGTGGGCGCGGCATCCATTACAGGGCTGTGATAGTCTCGTCTTCGTCCGGCCGTATCGGGGCCGGGCATCCAGACATGAGGATCCGTGGGATGGCAACGTACCGACTGAACGGCGATAGTGACCTGATCGACAACCCTTCACCGCGCTGTGCTTGCATGCTGGTGCTGGATACGTCTGCGTCGATGTTCGGCCCGCCGATTCGTGAACTCAACGCTGGCGTCCAGGCCTTCATCTCGGCCATTCAGGAAGACGACATGGCCGCCTGCTCGGTCGAACTCGGTGTCATCACCGCCGGCGGCAAGGTCACCGAGCAGTTGCCCTTCACCACGGCCATGAACATCTCGCAGTGCCGTCAGTTCACTGCCTCCGGCCTGACGCCGCTGGGCGGCGCCATGGAGCTGGCGCTGGACCGTCTGGAGGAACGCACCGCGGCCTACCGCAAGGCGGGAGTGGCCTACTACCAGCCCTGGCTCGTCGTGATCAGCGATGGCGTGCCGACCGACCAATGGCAGGTGGCGTCGACAAGGGCGCGGACCCTGGCCCAGCAGCGCAAGCTGGTAGTGATGCCGGTGGGTGTCGAGGAGGCCGATCTCGAGGCGCTCAGCGCTTTTTCCACCCGGCCGGCCAAGCGCCTTGATGGCTTGAAGTTTCGCGAATTCTTCCTCTGGCTCTCGGCCAGCATGAGCCGCGTCTCGGCGTCGTCGTCGACTACCGATCAGGTCAAGCTGCCGCCTACGGACAGTTGGGACAGCATCTAGTACGGATGCCTGGCGTCGAAGGAGGTCGAGTGGTTGCACGCGCACTGGTAGTAACGGATTCACAGGGCAAGGTCCGGCGGCTCGGCAAGCGCCTCGAGCGTGGGGGGGAGGGAGAGATCTTCGCCCTGCGCGACCGTCCCGACGTGATCGTCAAGTGGTACTACCCCGAGGTGCTCGACAAGCGCGGTGAGGAGCTACACCGCAAGGTCGAGGCCATGCGCGGCCTGCGTGATGCCCATATGACCCGCGACGTCTGCTGGCCACTGATTCGTGTGTTCGACGAACAGCATCGCTGGATCGGATTCGCCATGTATCGTGCCCGTGGCGTGAAGATGAGTTTCCTGGCCCACTCCTTGCTCTATCAGCGCTACTTTCCCGGCCTCGACCGGCGCCGGATCGTCGGCTACCTGATCCGCTTCGTCGAGATCGTCCAACAATTGCATGAGGCTGGAGTCTGCATCGGCGACTACAACCTCAACAATGTCTTCTGTGTCCCGGCGTCCGAACAGGTGACGTTGATCGACTGCGACAGCTACCAGCTGCGCGTCGGTGGCACCTTCTATCCCTGCCCCGTGGGCAGCCCCGACATGACCCCCAAGGAGCACCAAGGCGTCTCGTTCCGGCATATCGTGCGTTCACCGCGCAGCGAGGCCTTCTCGCTGGCCATCGTGCTGTTCAAGTGCCTGATGCTGGGGCGCCATCCCTACGATATCGTCGGTGGCGACGACCCGGTGCGCAACCTCAGGCGAGGCAATTTCGCCTATGGCCGCGGCCAGCGCGACGTGCCCCAGGGCGTATGGTACGAACTGTGGCGCGAACTGCCCGACACCATTCGCGACATGTTCGTGACCACCTTCACAGTAGGGGCCGATGCCCCTATCCAGCGCGCCACGCTGGCCCAGTGGCATGCCGCGTTGAGCGACTATCGCGAAGCGATGGCGACTGGCCAGTGTGCCGTGCACCTGGCCAAGCCCGGTCGCCCTCAGCGTTCGCAGGTGCTGCATGCCCGCTGAATCGAAGCTCTCCTGCAGCGAGCCGGTGCATGCATGGTCGGCCCTGGGGGTCGCCACCGCCGGGTTGGCGCACCTGGAGAACACGCCGCCATTGCCCTGTCAGGACGCCGTGGGTGCCGTGGCAGGTCCGCGTGCGGCGCTGGTGGCAGCCGATGGTGCCGGCAGCTCGCCAGCCTCGGACCGTGGTGCGCGCACCCTGGTCACCGCCATGCTGCGTTTGGCCGATACCCTGGAGGCGCAGCTGGCCTGGCTGCTCGATGCCGACACTGAGCCAGACCCCGAGGCCGTACGCCAGTTCGCCGCACTGCTGGTGCGTCATGCCCAGGGTACGCTCGAGGATCTTGCGGCCGAGCAGTGCCGGCCGGTCCGTGACCTGCGCTGTACATTGCTGCTGGCGCTGGTGGGTCGCGAGCGGCTGCTATGGCTCAAGGTGGGGGACGGCGAGATCGTACTGGAGAGGGCAGTGCCCAGCGACGCGCAGGAGGGGGGGGAGCCCGAGCTGCTGCCGCATCTTTCCACCTTGGGCGAGCGCGGCAAGGGGGAATTTGCCAACCAGACGGTCTTCGTCGACGAGCGCCTGGCCTTCGAGCAGGTGCAGTACGGAAGCGAGCCGGTGGCGGCCCTGACCGGCATCGCCCTGATGAGCGACGGCGCCGCCGAGAAGCTGGTCTCGCTCGATGGCGAGCAGGTGTCGGGGCAGCTCAGCCACTGGCTCGACGACCTGCGCCAGGGGCGGCTGCGCCAGCGCGACCTGGTGCGCCGCTTCTACAGCGAGAGCTTCTGCCGCGGCACCGGCGGTGACGACCGCAGCATAGCGTTGGCAGCGCGTGACCTGGAGTCGCTGTGAGTCGAGGCTTCATGGCCTCGGTTCTCATATTGGGTAGCGGGGGCCGCTGACCTTGAAACGAAGAGCGAACCGACGGTCGTCGGTTCAATGCCGTGCGAGCAACAAAAAACCGAGGCTTCATGGCCTCGGTTCTCATATTGGGTAGCGGGGGCCGCTGACCTTGAAACGAAGAGCGAACCGACGGTCGTCGGTTCAGTGCCTGGCGGGTAACAAAAACAAGCGAGCAACAAAAAACCGAGGCTTCATGGCCTCGGTTCTCATATTGGGTAGCGGGGGCCGCTGACCTTGAAATGAAGAGCGAACCGACGGTCGTCGGTTCAGTGCCTGGCGGGTAACAAAAACAAGCGAGCAACAAAAAACCGAGGCTTCATGGCCTCGGTTCTCATATTTGGTAGCGGGGGCCGGATTTGAACCGACGACCTTCGGGTTATGAGCCCGACGAGCTACCAGACTGCTCCACCCCGCATCAACGTGAGGCGTATTCTACGCTTTTTCTGCGTTGTGTCAAGGAGAGCGGCGTTGCTCGTGCAAGGGCGGCGCATGTGTCCATAATCAGGGGGGGAGGAGGCTTGAAGGCGAGCCCTTCTGCCAGCATTCTGTAAGAGCTGGCCTGCCCCGGTAGGTCTGGCAATGCGATTACAAGCGTCATGATCAGGGAGGTGGAATATGACTCAATCAGCACCCGTAGCGTGGGTCACCGGCGGAACCGGTGGTATCGGTTCGGCGATTTGCCGTGCACTGGCATCGGCGGGCTACCACGTAGTAGCGGGCTACCACAATCCGGAAAAAGCCAAGACCTGGCTCGAGACACAGAAAGCCGACGGATTCGACAATATCTCCCTGTCGGGTGTCGACCTGACTGACTATCAGGCGTGTGAAGAAGGGGTCAAGGAGGTCGAAGCGGCCCATGGGTCGATCAGCGTACTGGTCAACTGTGCCGGGATCACCCGCGACGGCACGATGAAGAAGATGACGCCCGAACAGTGGCACGAAGTCATCGACACCAACCTCAACACCGTGTTCAACACCTGCCGCAGTGTCATCGAGAGCATGCTCGAGCACAAGCACGGGCGCATCATCAACATCTCCTCGATCAACGGCCGCAAGGGGCAGTTCGGCCAGGTCAACTACTCGGCGGCCAAGGCCGGCATGCATGGGCTGACCATGGCGCTGGCCCAGGAGACCGCCACCAAGGGCATCACCGTCAATACCGTGTCGCCAGGTTACATCGCCACCGACATGATCATGAAGATTCCCGAGAACGTGCGCGAGGCCATTCGTGAAACCATACCGGTGAAGCGCTATGGCACGCCGGAGGAGATTGCACGGCTGGTGGTCTTCCTCGCCGACAAGGAATCCGGTTTCATCACCGGGGCCAACATCGACATCAATGGTGGCCAGTTCATGGGCTGAAGGCTGCGTTGAGTCCTTTATGAGGGAGGCCCAGGCCTCCCTTTTTCGTTCTACAGGGAGCTTCAGGGTGGCGGCAGACGTGTCAGGCGCGTGAGCAGCGAGTCGAGTTCGCCCACTTCCCGTTCCCACTGCTCGGGAGAGACCGGCCCCGTCGCCAGCAGGTTGCGCAGGACGATGCGGACCTCCTCGTCGCGGCTCAGTTCACGGCCAAGGCTCTCGTTGAGCCGTTCGACCTGAATAGCCAGCCGCAGGGGTTCGTCGTGCTGACTGACGCGCCCCATGGTGAGCAGCGAAAGGTGAACGCGCAGGCGTGCCAACTGCTCGCTGACCTCCTGAAACGGCAGCGGGTTTCGCCGCGAGGCATTGCGCTGTTCATGGGCGCTACGCATGTCCTCGGGCAGGTCGAGTGTCGGGTCGAGGAGAACGTCCTCGCTGGCGTCCCCTCCGAGGCAAGCAGCATCCGCCGCCAAATGAGCGTCGAGCAGGGGGCGGCAGGCTTGCCAGCGCTGGATCTCTTCCACTACGGCCAGGCGTGCCAGGCGCTCGCGGCGGGTGCGTACGATGCCGCTCCAGCGGCGCCGCATGCCTTCCGTACGCCGTCCCGAGGGTAGCGGCTCCAGGGCCGCAGCCGCGTCAATGGCCTGCTCCAGCACGACGCTGTCGGCATGGCGGGTTGGCTGCCAGGCGTCGAGCCGATCGATGAGGGCCTGCATTTCATCGAGGCGTTGGCGCGCCCGCTGCACGCGGTCGTCACGCTGGGCCTCGCGTATGGCGAAGATCTGGTCGCAGGCCGCGCGGAACTCGCGCCACAGCGTCTGTTCCTCCCCGCGAGGGGCACGGCCGAGTTCGCGCCAGCGCTGCTGCAAGGTCTTGGCGCGTTCCGCCCGCACATCGGGGGGCAGCGGGCTCTCGATCATCGCCTGGGCTTCGTCGATGAGCCGACGCTTGGCATCAGCCACCTCCTTGGCACGCTGGTCGATCAGGCCCTGCAGGGCGAAGCGTATGCGGCCGAAACGTCGCCCGACGGCCTGGGCCTGCTCGCGTGGTACCGGGGAGTGACGGCGCCACTCTTCACGCGCCTGGTCGCGGATGCGCCGCAGAGCATCCGGGTCGGCGTCGGCGGCGGGCGTGTCCAGCAGGGCTTCGAGCTGCTCGCACAGGGCGATGCGCGCCTCGAGGTTGTGCGTGCGCTCGCTGGCTTGACGTTCGCGCCAGGGGGTCAGGCGCTCATGGATGCGGTCGGAGGCACTGCGAAAATGCTCGGAGAGTTCGCGGCTGGCGGCGGCATCGCCGAGCCCTTTCCAGTCGCGCACCAGTTGACGGTGGCGCCGGTCGAGCTCGGCCTCGGTGATGCCGGTATCGTCAGCAAGCTGGTCGATGGCCTGACACAGCTGTTCGCGCTTGGGACCGGCGACGTAGCCCCGCCAGTCGCGCAGCTCTGCCAGTCGGGCGCCAAGCCGCTTGAGCGTGGCCTGGTAGGGGCGCAGGCTCGCTGCAGGTAACGCGTCGGCACGATGCCTGAGACTCTGGTGGAGGCGGCTGGCTCCCTTGAAGGCGCCGCGGTCGAGCAGCTTTTCCAACTGGGAGAGGTCCTGGGAGAAGCGCTCGAGGCGTACCTCGAAGGCTTCTTCCTCCGACTCTTCGCGACCGGCCAGGAATTGCTGAGCGCGGGCCAGTAGAGGCGTCGGTGGAAGCTCCTTGGGCCACCGGCAGGCTTTGACCGCGCTTGCCAGTTGCTCGACGTCCGGTTCCTTCAGGGCCTGCTCGATCTCAGCGACGCGCTCCTCGTAGCGTTCCCAAGTGCGCAGGACATGATCATAGTCCGCCAGTACGGCATCGTAGCGCTGGCGCAGTGCCTCGTCGGTCACGTGCAGGTCGGAGAGTGTCTGCCAGCGGTTGGCCAGCAACACTTTCTGTGAGCGCAGGCTGGCGATGTCCTGCCCGGTCAGGCGGTCGCCGCGGGGCAGGCTAGCCAGGCTCTCCTCCAGCGCCTCGAGCAGCGACTCTCGTGCCTCGGCGGCCTGCTCCCGGCGGCGATCCGTCTCGGCGATGGCATGCTCATGGGCTTCGTGGTCCGAAATGATCTTGCGACAGCTCAGGCTGGCCTCCTGGAAACGGCGCTCCTGCTGCGCATCGGGCAGGTCGTCGAGCGCTTCCCACTCGCGTGTCAGGTGCCGGTAGCGACCGGCGTAGAGCGGCTCCCAGGGAGCCCGCGCATGCGCTTCGAGCTTCACCAGCAGGGCTTCGCGTTGTTCTCGCGCTGCCGCCAGGGTGGCGGCATCGGTGCGCAGCCGATTCAGGCGCTCGCGCGCCTGGCGCATCACCTGGCGGTCGCGACGCGCCTGCTGGACCAGGCGCTGCAGGCCGGCTTCGCTGATCACGCGCGCCGCGGCGGCGTGGCGCACGGCAGCGATGCCGTTGTGGCAAGCCTGCTCGATAAGATCCTCTTCCGCCGACAGGCGTGCCACGGCGGCCAGTCGCAATTGCTGGTTGTCGCCATCCAGTGCCACGCGCGACAGTAGCGCCCTGTCGTCGAGCCCCTCGACGATGCGCAAGCGCTGGGTCAGGTCCAGGTGGCCGGCCTGACCGGTAAGCAGTGCGGCCAGCCGGCGGTGCAGCTCGGGTAGCTCTGGCTGTTGGTTCGACAAGGCGAGCAGGATATCGATCGAGTCGATTTTTTCCAGCGCTGCCTGGCGGACGGAGGCCTCTGCATCGAGGCATAAAGTTTCCAAGGCCTGGCGCTGTTCCGGGCGAGCGGGGTCGAGCCGGCCGATGGCTTGATATCGAACCTTGGCATCGGGGTGCTGCCAGCGTGGGGCGAGAAGGCGGCGAAGGAATCCGGGCATGAGGCATCCTGCAGTAAGAGGCGCAGCCGATGCTGCGCAAGCCGTATTGTTGCTGTCGTGTCGGCGTCTTTCGTCTAAGGTATGTTATCTAAGCACGCGCCGCGGTTATGGAAAAGCCTGCCGGAACAGGAGCGTGTGGGCCAAAGGCGCCAATGGCCGCCGAGCCTTGGCTGGCCGTATCATCAGTTGCAGGGGGGATGGGAGTCGCTTAGCTTTAGTCCCACGACCCGACAACACCCGAGTGGAGTCCGGCAATGAGCCTCAAAGTGGACAGGGCAGACATGGCATTCACCTTCAAGGGGGGCATGCTGCCCATGACGGTAATGGAATTGGCGAGCGCTGATCCAGAGCAGATCCGCGAGCAGCTTTCGGGCAAGCTTAGCCAATCCCCCGCTTTCTTCCAGCATACCCCTGTGGTCCTCAGCGTGGAGAAGCTCGACGAGCCCCATCTGGCCCTGGAGCGGATCTGTGCCGTATGCCGCACCCACAAGCTGCTACCGGTGGCGGTACGTGGTGGTGCCGACCCCGTCAAGCAATCGGCGTGGGCGCTGGGCCTGGGCTGGTTTCCGCCCACCGACGGGTCGCGTGCGCGCTCACTCGAGGAGGTGCCGCCCGTCGAGACGGCCGTACCAGGCGCTACCGAGGCAGCGGCCTCGGTGGCCAGTGGCGGGCGTATCTATCGCGGCACGGTACGTTCGGGGCAGCAGGTGAGCGCACCCGATGGTGACCTGGTGGTCATCGGCGCCGTCAATGCCGGGGCGGAAGTGCTGGCCGCTGGCAGCATCCACGTCTATGGCGCCTTGCGCGGCCGTGCGCTGGCCGGCATCCATGGCGATACCGAAGCCGGCATCTTCTGCCGCGAGCTGCGTGCCGAGCTGCTTTCGGTGGCGGGTAACTACAAGCGTCTCGAGGATATCGACCCGCACCTGCTGGGCTCCTCGGTTCAGGTCGCGCTGCGCGATGCCCAGTTGGGGATTACCTCGCTGGCCTAAGCCACCTAGCTCTCTTCGTCTTACTTCGTCTATTCAAAGGAACGTGCAACTTGGCCAAGATCATCGTAGTGACCTCAGGCAAGGGTGGGGTCGGCAAGACTACCAGTGCAGCGGCCATCGCCACCGGGCTGGCGCTGCGAGGCAACAAGACCGTCGTCATCGACTTCGACGTGGGGCTGCGCAACCTGGACCTGATCATGGGCTGCGAGCGCCGTGTGGTGTACGACCTGGTCAACGTGATCCAGGGCGAAGCCGGGCTCAACCAGGCGTTGATCCGCGACAAGCGGGTCGACAACCTGCATATCCTGCCGGCTTCCCAGACCCGCGACAAGGATGCCCTCTCGTCCGAGGGCGTCGAGAAGATCCTCGAGACCCTGGGCAAGGATTTCGACTATATCCTGTGCGATTCGCCCGCCGGCATCGAACGCGGTGCACAGCTGGCCATGTACTACGCTGACGAGGCGATCGTGGTCACCAATCCCGAAGTCTCGTCGGTACGCGATTCCGATCGCATCTTAGGTCTGCTTGCCTCCAAGACGCGGCGCGCCGAGCGCGGTGAGGACCCGGTCAAGGAGCACCTGCTGATCACTCGCTACAATCCCTCGCGGGTCGACCATGGCGACATGCTCAACCTCGAGGATATCCGCGAGATCCTGGCCATCGACCTGATCGGCCTGATTCCCGAGTCGGAAGCGGTACTGCGCGCCTCCAACCAGGGGGTGCCCGTGACTCATGACGACGATAGCGATGCGGGACAGGCTTACATGGATACCGTATCGCGCCTGCTGGGGGAAGACATCCCGCTGCGTTTCCATGAGCTCCAGAAAAAGAGCCTGCTAAGCCGCATGTTCGGAGGAGGTCGTCGGTGAAGTTACTGGAATTCCTGAAGCGCGAACGCAAGAAAACCGCCTCGGTGGCCAAGGAGCGGCTGCAGATCATCGTGGCGCACCAGCGTAGCCAGCGCGGCCAGCCCGACTACATGCCGATGCTGGAGAAGGAGCTGCTGGAGGTGATCCGACGCTATGTGCAGGTGGACGACGACGCCATCAACATCAGCCTGGACAGCGAAGACAACTGTTCGGTACTGGAGCTCAACGTCACCCTGCCGCGCAGTTAGGGACATACCGAACGTAGCGATTCGTTCACGCCGACATGCATGCAGTGTTTCCTCGGCTGAGTCGTTCGCGGGGCTATGATAGGCTGTGCCACTCAGGACGCAGTCAGGAGACACCGCGCCCATGGCGAAGCCCAATGCCGCCCCGATGACCTTCCTGTGGCACGACTACGAAACCTTCGGCGCCGATCCTCGCCGCGACCGGCCTTCGCAGTTCGCCGCGATACGTACCGACACCGACTTCAATGAGATCGGTGAACCGATCGAGCTTTTTTGCAAGCCGGCGGATGATTACCTGCCGCACCCCCAGGCATGCCTGATCACCGGTATCACGCCGCAGCAGGCGCGTCGGCGGGGGCTGCCCGAGACCGAGTTCGCCGGGCGTATCCACGCGCTGATGAGCGAGCCCGGCACCTGTGCGCTGGGCTACAACAGCCTGCGCTTCGACGACGAAGTGAGCCGTTGCCTGTTCTACCGCAACCTGCTCGATCCCTACTCCCGCGAGTGGCAGAACGGCAATTCGCGCTGGGACCTGATCGATGCAGTAAGGGCCTTCCACGCCCTGCGCCCGGCAGGCATCGAGTGGCCGCGTCGTGAAGACGGCTCGCCCAGCTTTCGGCTCGAGCACCTGACCGCCGCCAATGGCATCGCCCACGAGGGAGCCCACGATGCCGTGGCCGACGTGCGAGCCACCATTGCCCTGGCGCGGTTGTTGCGGCAGCGTAACCCCCGGCTTTTCGACCACCTGCTGGCGCTGCGCAGCAAGCGTGAAGTAGCCAAGCGCCTCGATATCCCTGGCCGCAAGCCGGTGCTGCACGTGTCGCGGCGCTACCCGGCCAGCCGCGGCTGCAGTGCGCTGGTAATGCCCCTGGCCGAGCACCCCACCAACCCCAACGGGGTGATTGTCTACGATCTTTCGGTGGACCCACAGGCCCTGCTCGAGCTGAGCGCGGAGGAGATTCGCCAGCGCGTCTTCGTCAGCAGCGACGACCTGGCCGAGGGCGAGGATCGGATTCCGCTCAAGGTCATTCACATCAACCGCAGCCCGGTGATCCTGCCCGCCGCGGCGCTGAAGGACGTGGAGGGGCCGCGTCAGGGCGAGTATGGCGAGATCGTCGAGCGCCTGGGACTCGACCTGGCCGCTTGCCGCGCCAACTGGAAACGGCTCGCGGCGAGCCCCGAGGTGGCGCACAAGGTAGGAGAGGTCTTCGCCCAACCGCCCCCCGATGGCCCTTACGACCCGGACCTGATGCTCTACAGCGGCGGCTTCTTTTCGCCTGCCGATCGCCAGCAAATGGAGCGGGTACGAGCAACGATGCCCTGGGACCTGGTGGATGCCAGGTTTGCCTTCCAGGACCCCCGTCTGGAGGAGATGTTGTTCCGCTACCGGGCGCGCAATTATCCCGATACCCTCAGCGGCGAGGAGCAGGCGCGCTGGGAGGCCTATCGCTGGGAGCGCATGAACGACGGCGCCGTGGCTGGGTTCACGCTGAAGGATTTCGCCCGCGAGATCGAGCGCCTCAACCAGGTCGCCCTCAGTGACCGCGACCGGCTGATTCTCGAAGAGCTCGTCATGCATGTGGAGGCGATGATGCCGGCACAGGCTTTTGGTTAAACGTCAGCCAAATATACGACAGCGCCCGGCCTATGGCCGGGCGCTTTGCTATGGGCACCCTGGTGGGTTCAGTCGTTGGCTTCGGGCAGCGGTTGCAGGTGCCGGGTCAGGGCGGCCACGTCGCTGGGTTCGTCACCCGGGTCGTAGGCAACGGTGGCGATCGCCGACTCGAGCAGCTCGGGCCAGATGTCGTGCAGGTCGTCGGCCGTGACGGCGAGCACGCGCTGGGCCAGGCGCTCGCGTCGGTCGAACCCGGTATCGCCGAACGACAAGGCGCGC
This sequence comes from Billgrantia sp. Q4P2, assembly GCF_052806135.1. Lineage (NCBI taxonomy): Bacteria > Pseudomonadati > Pseudomonadota > Gammaproteobacteria > Oceanospirillales > Halomonadaceae > Billgrantia > Billgrantia sp. Q4P2. The sequence continues at coordinate 490,058 of NZ_JBRBAI010000003.1, read as the reverse complement.
CACAGCCGGTTGGTCAGCCCCGACAGGCTGGTATCGCGCTGCAGCAGGCTGTCGTGCACGGCCTGGCGATAGGGGGCCAGGTCGGCGTCGTCCATCTCTGCCAGGCGTTGGCCGAACGCCTCGAGGAAGGCGTCGATATGGGTCTGGATCTCGGCGCTCGTGGCATCGGGTGATTGTACCAGCAGGCTCAGCCCTGGCGCGTCGAGCAGGGGGGAGTAGCCGGCGCTGACCACATAGCCCAACTGCTCTTCGGTGCGCAGGCGCTGGTAGAAGGGTGTGTCGATCACCTGTCCCAGCACCGCGAGGCGCGCCTGGGCGTCGAGCGAGCGGTCGCTGCCCTGCAGATAGCGCAGCACCAGCGACTCCTCACGGCTGGTCAGCGGGTGCAGGGTGGGTAGCTCGGCATCGATACGTAGCGGTGTCAGGTCGGGGATCGCCGCCTGCGGCAGCGTGGGGGCGAGCATCTCGGCCACCAGCCTGCCTTCGCGCAGGGCCAGCTCGGCATCGAGGTTACCGATGGCCAGTGCCTGCAGGCGCAGCTCGCCGAGGAACTGATCGCGGAATTCACGCAGGTCGTCCACCGTCAGGTCGCGGCTGGCTTCCAGTAGGTCCTGGGTTGGCCAGCTAGGCCTCATCAAGGCCTCGGCCAGGGTGCGGTGGCCCTGGCGGAACAGCGCGGCCTGGGGAGCGTTGCGCCATTCGCGCTGCAGGCTATAGCGCACGCGCTCGAAGCTCGCCTCGTCGATATCGCCCTCGCGAAGCTGCTCCAGGGTGCGGCGAATGACCCGGTCCTGGCGGTCGCGCCAGCCCGAGAAGGCCAGCGTGATGCCTCGGGCGTGGGCATAGGCCTCGGCATCATGCCCGGCCAGGCGCGCCGTGTAGAACTCCTCGTTGAGGCTGTCATCCAGCCAGCCGGCCAACAGGTTGGCCAGTACGGCATGACGCGGGTCGCTGCTGGCGGCGGGGTTCTGCAAGCTGAAGCGCCACTCCACCTTGGGCGTGTTGAAGCTGGCGTCACTCATGTGCCAGAGGCTGAAGCCCTCCTCCTCAAGCAGCTGCGATGGGCGTTCGTCCTGCTCGTCGAGCAGTGTCACGTCTTCGGCGATGAAGGGGTTGGGCGCGGGCAGGGCAAGGCCCGCCAGCGGCTGGGCAGTGGCGGCGGTGGGCTCGACTTCGCGCCAGGGCGTATTGAACCAGGGCGAGGTGCGCTCGCCTTCCACTTCGGGGCCGCTGTAGACCCGTAGCAGCGTCTCCGGGCGCAGGGCATCGAGATATTCCGCGACCAGCTCGGGCTCGAAGCCATCCATGCGATAGGCGGCATACTGCACGTCTTCCATGGGGAAGCGGGCCAGGTTCATGGCCAGGCGCATGGCACTCTGCAAGGTCGAGCCATGCTGCTGGAAGCGGAACTGCTGTTCGGCGAGCTTGGCCTGCTCGTCGTAGCGCCACTCCTCCAGACCCTGTTCGCGGATCTGCTCGATGGCGGCGAACAGCGTGGCTTCGATCTCGTCGATGCGCTCGGCGCCGGCCGGCGTCAGGCTGACGCTGACGGTGAACAGCGCATGGCGTTCGTCGCCGCGCCCGACGCCGGCGGACAATCCATCGGCCAGCCCTGCTTCGCGCAGTACGGCGAACAGGCTGCCCTCGCCCTCGTGTCCCAGCAGGTGGGCAAGAATATCGCCAGGCTTGTGGCGATAGTGCTGGATGGGGTCGGGCACCGGGAACATGAAGCTCACGTGGCGGCTGTCGCGTACCGACTGCAGTTCTACCTGACGCGGCAGGTTCTCCTCGTATACCAGCGGCTCCTCGATGACCGGGCGCTCCAGGCCGCGGTCGGCAATGCCGGCGAAGCGCTCGGCCACCATCGCTTCCAGTTCGTCCAGCGGCTGCGGAGCGACCAGCGCCAAGTGCATCACGTTGGCATCGTAATGACGCTCATAGAAACCGATCACCCGCTCACGCAGGCTGGGTTCGCCCTCGGGGCGGTCCGCCAGCGTTTCGCGGCTGCCCACCGAGAAGCCAGTAGTGGGGTTGTCGCGGTTGAGCACCTGGTTGAGCACATCATTCTCACGCCGACCGTCGTCGCGGATGCGTGCCATGTACTCGGAGTGCACGATGTTGCGCTCGCTCTCCAGTTGGCTGGGGTTGAACAGCGGCGTGAGGAAGAATTGGCTGAAGCGGTCCAGGGCGCCGGGCAGCGCCTCGGGCTCGATGTCAAAGAAGTAGTTGGTATCCTGCGGGGCGGTGAAGGCATTGTGGCTGCCGCCATGGCGACGCAAGTAGCCCTGATAGGCCTCGGCCTCGGGGTACGGCTCGGTGCCGAGGAACAGCATGTGCTCGAGGAAATGCGCAAGCCCGGCCAGGTCGTCGGGATCCTGAGCGCTGCCCACGCCGACGTTCATCGAGGCGGCTGCGCGATCGGCCTCCGGGTCGCTGACGAGCAGGGCGGTGAGGCCGTTGTCGAGCAGCAGAACGCGGTAGTCACGGCTGTCGTGAGGGCTGACGTGGGGAAGCACGACCTCTTCGACCGCCTCCTCGAGAGCGGCATTGGCGTCGTCTGGCTGCTGTGCCTGGGCGAGACTGGGCAGCAGGAAGCCGGCCAGCAGCAGGCTTGCAAGCCAGGGCGGCGAGTGGCGGCCTTGGCAATGCAGGGGCAGGCGGGGCTTGAGCATCATTTCTCCTGTTCGTTCCAGCGCAGCATGGGACCTGTCGGGTGGGCGCAGGCGGGATCCTGGTTGGCAGGGTCGTTCACCCTTCTTGATACCGGAAAGGCGCCCAACAGTTCCCGGCGTGCTGGCTGCAGTAGCGTGTGGGCGGCTTCCGGCGCCGTCCGGGGGTCGAGCCAGCGCATGGCGTCGGCGGCATCGATCAGCGCCGGCAGCCTGTCGCTGAGTGGCGCCAGGAAGTCGTTGGACGGCACCGTCACCAGTGCCATCGAGTCGGCATGTTCGGTCAGGTCGGTATGGTAGCGGCACCAGATGGCGGCTAGCAGCATCGGGCCACGATCGACACGGGTCACCAGGAATGGCTGCTTGAAGCGCGGCTGCGTCTTCCATACGTAGACGCCCCCCACCGGCACCAGGCTACGGCGGGCGGTGAAGGCATCGCGGAACATGGGGCGTGCGTCGAGCGATTCGGCCCGAGCACAGTGGGGAGCGTGATCGAGCACGGTCAGCCATGAGGGTGTCAGCCCCCAGAAGACCGGGCACAGGCTGACGCGGCCGCCCTCCAGCCGAATGTGCGAGACCGAGCGCCTTGGCGCCAGGTTGGTGGCGGTGAGCAAGGGAGACTCCAGGCACAGTTCGGGCAGCAGTCGAGCCATGTCGAGTGGCGGAATGTAGAGGCGGCCGGCCATGGAGTCTCCGGGTGGCGGAATGGCGTCAGGTTAGCCAACTCGAAGAAAACAGGGAAGGGTTGGCGTACAGTGGTCGAAAACAGTGTTCGATGTGCGCTATCCTAAGTTACCGGGCGAAGTACCGCCGCCCCGAGATGTGCAACCTCCTGCGAGGAACCCGATGGCTCGTCCCCGACAGCATGCGCCCGAAGCGCTCCATGCCCAGGTCATGGCCGCATGCGATGACTGGCTTCAGGGCAACCCCGTCCATGCGCTCTCGCTGCGCTCGCTGGCGCGCGAGGTGGGCTGTGCGCCTAGCACGCTGCTCAAGCTCTACGGCAGCTTCGGCAATCTGCTTCAGCATGTGAACATCGAGACCCTGGCGCGGTTGCGCATGGTCATCGAACCACTGACCGAGGGAGCCCTGCCCGAGCGCCAGCTCAGCTCCCTGGCCTTGGCCTACTGGCAGTTCGCCCAGCGCGAGCCGTTCCGCTGGCAACTGCTGTTCGACTACCCTCTGGCGCAGGAGGGCGAGCTCGACCAGCGCCAGTCTGACATGATCGAGGCGCTGTTCCTGCGCGTCGAGACGAGCCTCAAGGAGTATCAGCCGGCGCTCGGCGACCTGGAGGCCAGGCGCCTCGGGCGAACCCTGTGGGGTAGCGTGCATGGCCTGGTGCAACTGGGGCTGAATGAACGCCTGGGCTACTGGCAGGGCCAGCAGCTCGAAGTGCCGGAGCTGCTCGACCAGCTGCTTTCCACCATCCTCGCCGGCCTGAGAAACAGGTCCAATATCGCGTGAATTTCGTGCTATACGGGGCGCTTGGCTCCCTGTTGCTGCTGGGGGGGTGGCGCGTGGCGCGTGCGCCACGACCGCTCATCCGCTTCCTCATCTACCTGCTGGTCCACAGCTGTTATCGACTGCGTCTGCGCGGGCTCGATCACATACCCGCCAAAGGCCCGGCTGTGGTGGTGTGCAACCATGTCAGCTTCATGGATGCGCTGGTCATGGGTGGGGCGAGCCCGCGGCCGCTGCGCTTCCTGATGGATCGGCCGATCTACGAGTCGCCCTGGCTCAACTGGCTGTTTCGCCTGGTGGGGGCGATTCCGGTAGAGTCCGACCGGCGCGATCCTGGCAGCGTGCGTCGCGCCCTGGAGGAAGTCAGCCGGGCGCTGCGCAGCGGCGAGGTGGTAATGCTCTTCCCCGAGGGGCGGCTGACGCCTGACGGCGAGGTGCATACGTTCCGCCGCGGGCTCGAAACGATCCTGGCGCGTGACCCAGTGGCGGTGATCCCGGCCGGCCTGGCTGGCCTGTGGGGTTCGTGGACCTCGCATCGCGATGGCCCGGCGCTGTCCAAGCGGCCGCGGCGCTTTCGCGCGCGGGTGGCGCTCTATTTCGGCAAGCCGATTCCACCCAGGCTGGCGCGTCGCGACCTGTTGGAGGCGCGGGTACGGGCGCTCAAGGCCGAGGCCGATGGCTGGGTCTGCCCGCTCAAGGCGACCTCCTCGCCCCGGCGGCACTGATCACTGCTGGCGCTGGCGGCTGCTACGCACTGCCTGCCAGCAGCGCGCCGCGGTGATCAGGTTATCGCGAACTTCGAGAATTTCCATGCGAATGCTGCCGATCTGCAGGCAGGCAGGCCCGTCAGGGAAGGCTTCCAGGTGCTCGAGAATCAGCCCGTTCAAGGTCTTGGGGCCGTCGGTGGGTAGCTTCCAGCCCAGCGCGCGGTTGATGTCGCGGATGTTGGCGGTGCCGTCGATCACGTGGCTGCCGTCGTCCTGACGATGAATCTCCTGGTCCTGGCCGGCCACGTCGGTGGTGAATTCGCCGACGATCTCCTCCAGGATGTCCTCCAGCGTGACCAGGCCCTCCACATCGCCGTACTCGTCGACCACGATGCCGATGCGGCGCTTCTGCTTCTGGAAATTGAGTAGCTGGGTGTGCAGCGGCGTCGATTCGGGGATGAAGTAGGGCTCGCGTGCCTCCTGCACGATCGAGGCCTTGGTCACCTCGTCCCGCGACAGGAAGCGTGCCGCGTTGCGCAGATGCAGCATGCCGATGATGTTGTTGATGTCGCCCTTGAACACCGGCAGGCGGGTATGCTGGCTGGTGCGGATCTGGGCCAGGATGGCTTCCAGTTCGTCGTCGAGATCGATCCCCACCACTTCGTGACGTGGCACCATGATGTCGTTGACCGTGACGTTCTCCAGGTCGAGGATCGACAGCAGCATCGCCTGGTGACGGTGGGGAATCAGCGTGCCCGCTTCGTGCACCACGGTGCGCAGTTCGTCGCGGGTCAGGCTGTCCGCACCGCCCTCGAGACTCTTGATGCCTATCAGCCTCAGTAGGCCATTGGAGATGGCGTTGACCAGCCAAACCAGCGGATAGAGCAGCTTCAGCAGCGGCTCCAGTATCAGCGAGGAGGGGTAGGCGACGCGCTCGGGCTTGATCGCCGCATAGGTCTTTGGGCTGACCTCGGCAAAGATGAGGATCACGATGGTCAGGATCAGCGGCGCGACTGCGGGGCCAGTGACCTCGCCGAAGAAATGAATGGCGAGCACGGTAGCGATGGCGGCCGCCAGGTTGTTGACCAGGTTGTTGCCGATCAGAATCACGCCAATGAGCCGATCCGGGCGCGCCAATAGCCGCAGGACCCGACGAGCACGGCTGTCTCCGCTGTTGGCCTCGTGATTCAGCCGGTAGCGGTTGATCGACATCATGCCGGTCTCGGAACTCGAGAAGAAAGCGGAAAGGCAGACGAGTAGGAAAAGCAGGCCGAACAGCAATCCCAAAGGGAAGTCGTCGCTCAAAGTCGTAGGATCCTCGCTGGCTTGTCAGCCCCGTTTGTAGGGATTCGGTCCGGCAGTGTCAAGGCGACCTATGATTCAGTTGCGGTTGAGAATGATCTCGAGCACGAATTTGCTGCCAAAATAGGCCAGCAGCAGCACGGCACAGCCACCCAGCGTCCAGCGTACGGCACGCATGCCACGCCAGCCAAGCACATGATGACTGATCAGCAGTATGGCGAAGATCACCCAGGCGGCCAGAGACAGGATCGTCTTGTGCGCCAGGTGCTGGGCGAACATGCTCTCGACGAACATGAAGCCACTGACGATCGACAGGGTGAGCAGCACCATGCCGGCCCAGATCAGCTCGAACAGCACCCGCTCCATGGTGGTCAGCGGTGGCAGCACCTGGACCACGCCGCGAGTGTGATGATGGCGCAAGGCCTGGTTCTGCAGCCCCAGCAGCATCGCCTGGCAGGCGGCAATGAACAGTATGCCGAAGGCCAATGCCGAACTCATGGCATGCAGGGCGATGCCCGGCGTCATGCCGCCGGTGCGCTCAGGGCTCGGCAGGCCCACCGCCAACAGCAGTGCCAGGCCCGACACCGGGAACAGGGCCACGGCTACGCTGAGCACCGGCTTGGCCAGGCTCACGCTGAGCAGCAGGATCACCATGATGGCGGTCAGCACCACGGCGCTGGTCGAAAGGCCGGGCATCAGGCCGGGGCTCTGATCGATCAGCTTGAAGGCTACGGGAAGATGGAACAACAGGCCCAGCAGGCCCAGGACGCGAACCAGGGTGGGGCGCTGCGGCACGCGCCGAAGCAACGTGAGCCCTTGCCAGGAAGCTGCACCCAGGTAAAGGATGAAGGCCATGATGGCCAGAGGAAGCGCCTGCATCAGTTGTCGCCCGTGCGCCGTCGCCGGCGTCTGTACATCTCGTGGTGGATGGAGTCTGCCGAGGCCACTATAACCAATCCTCGCTGCGGCGCACAGCCGTGGCGCGAGGCCGCATGCATGGAGACTGGCCGCTGCAGGGCGTATAATGCTGGCCAGATTCTTCAACCGCTTTACCCGGGCTGTTCCGTCGCCGGGTGGACCGTCATCTTTGTAGCGAGCGTGACGCTTCGCCGCAGGTGCCTCTCGCCAGGCGGCGAGACATCGCGCCGACCCGACAGCCCGACAGCCGGAGTGGCTTATGTTCCAGAACCTCAGCGAGCGGCTCTCCCAGACGCTCAAGTCCATCAAGGGTCAGGCGCGCCTGACCGAGGACAACATCAAGGACACCCTGCGCGAGGTACGCCGCGCGCTGCTCGAGGCCGATGTCGCCCTGCCGGTGGTCAAGGCCTTCATCGAGCGGGTGCGCGAGCGCGCCGTGGGCCAGGAGGTGTCGAAGAGCCTCTCGCCAGGCCAACAGTTCGTCAAGATCGTCCAGCAGGAACTCGAGGCGATCATGGGCGAGGCCAACGAGGGGCTTTCCCTCAAGGGCTCACCCTCGGTGGTGCTGATGGCCGGCCTGCAGGGTGCGGGCAAGACCACCTCGGTGGCCAAGCTCGCACGCTACCTGCGCGAGCGTGAAAAGAAGAAGGTGCTGGTGGTCTCTGCCGACGTTTACCGTCCGGCGGCCATCGACCAGCTCGAGACCCTGGCCGGCGAAGTGGGCGTCGATTTCTTTCCTTCGCAATCCGACCAGAAGCCGGTGGCCATCGCCGAGGCGGCGATCAAGCACGCCAGGATCCAGTTCCACGACGTGGTGATCGTCGACACTGCCGGCCGCCTGGCGATCGACGAAGCCATGATGGCCGAGATCGCCGAGCTGCACCGCGCTTGCCAGCCGCAGGAAACCCTGTTCGTGGTCGACGCCATGACCGGCCAGGATGCCGCCAACACGGCCAAGGCGTTCCACGAGGCGCTGCCGCTGACCGGTGTGATCCTGACCAAGGCCGATGGCGATGCGCGCGGCGGTGCGGCGCTTTCGGTGCGCCACATCACCGGCAAGCCGATCAAGTTCATGGGCGTGGGCGAGAAGGTCGATGCCCTGGAGCCCTTCCACCCGGATCGGGTGGCCTCGCGCATCCTCGGCATGGGCGACGTGCTGTCGCTAATCGAGGAGGCCGAGCGCACCGTCGACAAGAAGAAGGCCGAACGGCTGGCCAAGAAGGTCAAGAAGGGCGAGGGTTTCGACCTCGAGGACTTCCGCGACCAGCTCCAGCAGCTCAAGAAGATGGGGGGTATGGGCGGCCTGCTCGGCAAGCTGCCGGGTATGGGGCAGATGGCCGAGATGGCCCAGGGCCCGGGGCCCGAGAAGGAGCTGGGCAAGCTCGAGGCGCTGATCAACTCGATGACGCCCCATGAGCGACGCAAGCCAGAGATCATCAACGGCTCGCGCAAGCGTCGCATCGCCGCCGGTGCCGGCCTGCAGGTGCCCGACCTCAACCGCCTGCTCAAGCAGCACAAGCAGATGCAGAAGATGATGAAAAAGGCGGGCAAGAAGGGCGGCATGCAGAAGATGATGCGCGGCATGTCCGGCATGATGGGCGGCGGCGGTCCCGGTGGCCCCGGAGGAATGGGCGGCATGGGCGGCCCCGGTGGCTTCCCGTGGCGCTGATGGCAGGGCTCGATAAAAGGGTTTCAAAGCGGGGCTGATTTCCGTAGAATGCTGCGTCTTCATGGCAGGACCGTGGCTAAGCCCGGCTGCACGCTTGTAAAGAAAGTGACCGAATGACGCGAAGGCGGGTCCACGGACCCGCTTTCCTGGCAGTTGCCGAGAAGCCCGGCCGTTAGCCGGGTCCGGCGCATCGGTATTAAACGTAACCTCAACCGAAGGATAGTTAACGCCATGGTTACCATTCGTCTGGCACGTGGTGGCGCCAAGAAGCGTCCCTTCTACCACCTGACCGTGACCGATTCACGCAACTCCCGCGACGGTCGTTTCATCGAGCGTCTGGGTTTCTTCAACCCGATCGCCCGCGGTCAGGAAGAGCGCCTGCGCGTCGATCTGGACCGCATCGCCCACTGGCAGGACCAGGGTGCGCAGATGTCCGATCGCGTGGCCGAGCTGGTCAAGGAAGCCCGCAAGCAGGCGTGAGCCTGTGATGCCCCGGTGACATCATGAGCGAGCAGGCCGAACGCAGTGAACGCGACGACCATCGCGAAGGCCATGTAGTGCTGGGCAAGTTGACCAGCCCCTACGGCGTCAAGGGATGGCTCAAGGTCTACTCTCATACCAGCCCGATGGACGGCATCCTCGAGTACCCGCAGTGGGTGCTGAGGCAGGGCAATGCCCTGAAGCGTCATCGGCTGCTGCAGGGGCGGCGACAAGGCAAGGGTTTGGTGGCGCTGCTGGAGGGCGTCGACTCGCGCGAGGCCGCCGAGCAGATGGCCGGTGCCGAGATCCTGATACCCAAGGCCGACCTGCCCGAGCTCGGTGGCAACGAATATTACTGGCACCAGCTGGAAGGGCTCACTGTCGTGACCCGTGAAGGGGTGGTGCTGGGTCGCGTCGCTTACCTGTTCGAGACCGGCGCCAACGACGTGCTGGTGGTCAAGGGCGACCCGGGAGGGGCGCCGCCGGCCATCGACGATCGTGAGCGTCTGCTGCCCTTCCTGCCCGACGAGGTAATCCTCGAGGTGGACCTGGCGGGCGGCAGCATGACCGTCGATTGGGATCCGGAGTTTTGAGCCTCACGGGGGACGCCCGGCAGAGCGAATCGCTGGGCATGTGGGTTGGCGTCGTGTCGCTCTTTCCCGAGATGTTCGAGGCCATCACCCGGCATGGCGTCACCGGGCGGGCAGTCAGCCAGGGGCGCGTGGCGCTGGAGTTCTGGAATCCGCGCGACTATGCCAGCGATCGGCATCGCACCGTAGACGACCGACCCTACGGTGGCGGCCCAGGCATGCTGATGAAGGTCGACACCCTGCGAGCGGCCATTCACGCCGCCCGTGAGCGGGCGAGTGAGGCCACGGGGCAGCGGCCCAGGGTCATCTACCTGTCGCCCCAGGGGCGCAGGCTCGACCAGCAGGGCGTGCGTGAACTGGCTTCCGGCCCCCCGCTGGTGGTGGTGGCCGGGCGCTACGAAGGCATCGATGAGCGCATCGTGGAGAGTGACATCGATGAAGAGTGGTCGATCGGTGACTATGTGCTCAGTGGCGGCGAGCTGCCGGCCATGGTACTGATCGATGCCGCGGCAAGACTGGTCCCCGGTGTGCTGGGGCACCATGATTCCGCGGTCGAGGACTCCTTCAACGAGGGGCTGCTGGATTGCCCGCACTATACGCGCCCCGAGGAGATCGACGGGCGGCGGGTGCCGGATGTGCTGCTCAGCGGCCATCACGGCGAGATCCGGCGCTGGCGGCTCAAGCAGTCGCTGGGGCGGACCTGGCTGAGGCGCCCTGATCTGCTGGAAGGCAGGACGTTGGATGCCGAGCAGCAGGCGCTGCTCGATGAGTTCATCGAAGAATACGCCTCGTCTACCAGGTAGATCGGGGCGGAGGTGCAGGACGCCGGCTCGCGCTGAGCTCGCGGACCTGCGTCACCCATCATCTCCCGCGCTCTCGAGCCAGGCTCGGGCGCCGGGATCACGCACCGCCCTTGTACTTGTAATGAGCGGCGGTGCCGAATATCGAGGAGTTTTGTCATGAGCAGCAAGAACAAAGTGATCCAGGCGCTCGAAGCCGAGCAGATGAGCAAGCAGGTGCCGGATTTCGCCCCGGGCGACACCATTATCGTTCAGGTCAAGGTCAAGGAAGGCAACCGCGAGCGTCTGCAGGCCTTCGAAGGCGTGGTGATCGGCAAGCGCAACCGCGGCCTGAACTCCGCTTTCACCGTGCGCAAGATCTCCCACGGTGTCGGCGTCGAGCGTACCTTCCAGACCTACAGCCCGCTGGTTGACTCCATCGAAGTCAAGCGTCGCGGTGACGTGCGCCAGGCCAAGCTGTACTACCTGCGTGAGCGCAGCGGCAAGTCTGCCCGTATCAAGGAAAAGCTGTCGTAAGACGTACTGCGCGGGCGGATCGCTGTGTTGCCCGATTCGTTGCGCAGGCCGGAAGCCCCGCCACCGCTTACGCGGGGCGGGGCTTCGTCGTATTGGGCGATGACATGACACACGACACCCAGCCCCTTGCCCTGATCGAGACGTTTCTGGATGGCCTGTGGCTCGAGCGTGGAGCGAGCGAGCATACCCTGGCGGCCTATCGCCGCGACCTGGAGGCCTGGTGCGCTCGCTTGGCGGAGGCGGGCGATACGCTGCTTGCGCCGGGCGCGGGCCTGCTGCCGACCTGGCTCGACGAGCGTCGTGCCGCCGGCTACCAGTTGCGCAGCAATGCCCGGTTGCTCTCCAGCCTGCGTGGCTTCTACCGCTGGGCGCTGGCCGAGGAGCGTATCGAGCGCGATCCGCTGGCCGAGGTGCGCCTGCCACGGGTGAGGCCCAACCTGCCCGATACTCTCGAGGAGGACGAGGTGGAGCGCCTGCTCGCCGCGCCTGACCTTGCCACCGATATCGGCCTGCGTGACCGCGCCATGCTCGAGATTCTCTACGGCTGCGGCCTGCGGGTGTCGGAACTGGTGGGCCTCAGCGTGGATGCCGTCAACCTGCGCCAAGGCGTGGTGCGGGTGCGGGGCAAGGGCGACAAGGATCGACTGGTCCCGCTGGGGGAAGAGGCCGTACACTGGCTGACGCGTTACCTGCGTAGCGCGCGTGGCGCGCTGATGAATGACGTGACGCGGCCGGCGCTGTTTCCCGGGCGTGGCGATAACTGTATGACGCGCCAGACCTTCTGGCATCGGATCAAGACGCACGCGCGCACGGCCGGTATCACGCGACCGCTGTCGCCGCATACGCTGCGGCATGCATTCGCCACGCATCTATTGAATCATGGGGCCAATCTGCGTGTCGTACAGCTGCTGCTCGGTCACAGCGACCTGTCGACCACGCAGATCTATACCCATGTGGCGCAGGCGCGACTCGAAGCCCTGCACGCCGACCATCATCCTCGAGGCTGAATCATGATCGCGTTATCCCATCGTCTTGCTGGCTCCCTGTTCGCCCTGGCCGTTCCGCTTGCGGCACTTATGCTACCTGCCGCTGCCCTGGCCGATGGCGCCGAACGCCTGGCCGAGCGCCTGCAGGTCAGCGGCCAGCCAATGCCCGTTGCCAGCGTGCACGAGACACCGCTGGAAGGCTTCTACCAGGTGCGCCTGGAAACCGGCGAGACGTTCTACAGCGACGCCGAAGGCAAGTTTTTCCTGGTCGGCGATCTGTACGAAAACGGCGAGGGTGGGCTGACCAACCTGACCGAGCAGTCGCGCAACGTGGAGCGCGCCGAGCAACTTGCCAAGGTGCCCGAGAGCGAGCGGGTCGTGTTTCGCGGCACTGCCGGCAGCCGCGCCGAGCTGGTCGTGTTCACCGATACCACCTGTCCCTACTGCCGGCAGTTTCACGAGGAAGTGCCGACGCTCAACGAGATGGGCATCGAGGTGCACTATCTGGCGTTTCCGCGTGCCGGCATGAATTCCCAGGGGGCCAGGATACTCGAGCAGATCTGGTGTGCCGACAACCGCAGCGAAGCGATGAACGCGGGCAAGCGCCAGGAAGCACTTTCGGGCAGTGCCGACTGCGACAATCCGGTCGAGGAACAGTATCATCTGGGCATGGCCGTGGGCGTCCAGGGCACGCCGGCCATCGTACTGCCCGACGGGCGGCTGGTGCCGGGCTACGTGCCCGCCGAGCGCCTCGCCGACATGCTCGGCCTGGCAGAGTGATAAGCGACGGTAGACAAAGAGCTGCCAAGTGCATGTAAACGCTGGACATTGACACCATCATGGGAGCAGGACATTGAAACCGGTGAGAGTGGGAATCTGTGGTCTGGGTACTGTAGGCGGCGGTACCTTCAACGTGCTGACGCGCAACGCCGACGAGATCGCGCGGCGGGCCGGCCGGCCGATCGTCATCGAACAGGTGGCATTGCGTAGTACCAACTCGGAGTGCGACCTCACCGGAATCAAGACCACCAACGACGTGTTCGAGGTGGCCCGCAACCCTGACGTCGACGTGCTGGTCGAGCTGGTCGGCGGCTATGACCTGGCCCGTGAGCTGGTGCTCACCGCCATCGCCAACGGCAAGCACGTGGTCACCGCCAACAAGGCGCTGATCGCCGTGCACGGCAACGAGATCTTCCAGGCGGCTCATGAGCAGGGCGTGATCGTCGCCTTCGAGGCCGCGGTGGCCGGCGGTATCCCGGTGATCAAGTCGCTGCGCGAGGGTCTTGGCGCCAACCGCATCGAATGGGTCGCCGGCATCATCAATGGCACCGGCAACTACATCCTTACCCATATGCGCAGCGAGGGTCGCGCCTTCGAGGACGTGCTCGCCGAGGCCCAGGCGCTGGGCTACGCCGAGGCCGACCCTACCTTCGACGTCGAGGGCATCGATGCCGCTCATAAGTTGACCATCCTGGCCTCGATCGCCTATGGCGTGCCGCTGCAGTTCGAGAAGGCCTATACCGAAGGCATTTCCCGGGTGACGGCCGAGGACGTCGAGCAGGCCGATAACCTGGGCTACACCATCAAGCACCTGGGCATCTCCAAGCGCACCGAGCATGGGCTTGAGCTGCGCGTGCACCCGACGCTGATTCCCAAGGAGCGCCTGCTGGCCAATGTGCACGGCGTCAAGAACGCTATTGCCATCATGGGCGACGCCGTGGGACCGACGCTCTACTACGGTGCCGGTGCCGGCTCCGAGCCGACCGCCTCGGCGGTGGTCGCCGACCTGCTCGACGTGGCCCGCGACATCGCCACCGACCATCACTATCGCGTGCCCTACCTGGCCTTCAGCGGTATCGGTGAGGGCGACGGCGGCATGCCGATCCTGCCCATGGAGGATATCGTCACCGCCTACTACCTGCGGCTGCTGGCGGTGGATCGCCCCGGGGTGCTGGCGCGGGTGGCGACGATCCTCTCCGAGCAGGGCATCTCCATCGAGGCGTTAGTGCAGAAGGAAGCCACCGAGGGCGAGCTGGTACCGATCATCCTGCTGACCCACTGTTGCCGCGAAAAGCAGATGAACGAGGCGATCCGTCATATCGAGTCGATGGCCGATATTGCCGGGCCGGTCACGCGGATTCGCGTCGAGTCGCTGGACGAGCAGGAGTAAAGGCATGCGCTACATCAGTACCCGCGGGCAGGCGCCTGCGCTCTCTTTCGAAGAGGTCGTGCTGACCGGCATGGCCAGTGACGGCGGGCTCTACGTGCCGGAGGAGATCCCCCAGCTTTCGCGCGAGGCGCTCGAGGCGATGGCGGGACTCTCCTATGCCGAGATCGCCTTTCGCGTGATGCAGCCCTTCGTCAACGGCGAGATCGACGACGAGACTTTCCGCGGCATCGTGCGCGACGCCTACGCCACCTTCAGCCACGACGCCGTGGTGCCGCTCAACCAGCTCGACGCCAACCATTTCCTGCTCGAGCTGTTCCACGGCCCGACGCTGGCGTTCAAGGACGTCGCCCTGCAGCTGCTCGGCCGCATCCTCGACCACTTCCTGGCCAAGCGCGGCGAGCGCGCAGTGATCATGGGTGCCACGTCGGGCGATACCGGCTCGGCGGCGATCGAGGGCTGTCGCCACTGCGACAACCTCGACATCTTCATCCTGCACCCGCACAACCGGGTCTCGGAGGTGCAGCGCCGACAGATGACCTCGGTGCTGGCCGACAACGTGTTCAACATCGCCATCGAGGGCAACTTCGACGACGCCCAGGCCATGGTCAAGGCGAGCTTCGCCGACCAGGGCTTCCTCAACGGCACCCGCCTGGTGGCGGTGAACTCGATCAACTGGGCGCGCATCATGGCCCAGATCGTCTACTACGTGGCGGCCGGCGTGGCGCTGGGTGCGCCCCATCGCCAAGTCAGCTTCTGCGTGCCTTCGGCCAACTTCGGCAACGTCTTCGCCGGCTACATGGCCTACCGCATGGGCCTGCCGGTCAAGCAGTTCATCATTGCCACCAACGCCAACGACATCCTGCATCGCACGATTTCCGCAAACGATTTCTCAAAGCAGGAACTCAAGGCGACCCTGGCGCCCTCGATGGATATCGTGGTGTCGTCCAACTTCGAGCGCCTGCTGTTCGAGGCCTACGAGCGTGATGGCCACGCCGTGGCGGCGCTGCTCGAGCGCTTCCAGTCCGAGCCCACGGCGCTGGCCGAGGCGCCGCTGGCCAGGCTGCGCAAGCTGTTCGCCAGCCACAGCGTCGATGACGCCACCATCCTCGAGGTGATCCGCGAGGCGCACCATCGCACCAAGGAACTGCTCGACCCGCACACCGCCACCGGCTATCGCGCCGCCGAGCGCGCCCGGGCGGATGCCGAGACACCGATCATCACCCTGGCCACGGCCCATCCGGCCAAGTTCGCCGAGGCGGTGGTCAAGGCGGGCTTCCCTGGCGTGCCGCTGCCGCCGCACATGGACGACCTGCTGGAGCGCGAGGAGCGCTACACCGTGCTGCCGGCGGAGCTGGCGAAGGTACAGGCGTTCGTGGCCGAGAATCGGCGGTAGAACTCAAGGCCGAAGCTGAGGCGAGGGATGCCGGGGAAAGGTCTGGAGGGGGTCTTTTTCCAGGGAAGGAAAAAGTAGCGTACAGGGAAGTATTTACAGCGCCCCCGAACAGGCCTTTTCGCCGGATCAGCCCCGAGCGGGTGCCAGTGGCGCAGAACCTTGCAAGGGGTTTTCTGGTGTCCTTCGCATCGAGGTTGGGCCAAGCGCTCTGGCGGACACCGTTTGGCGTATGACTCACAACACTGTGAGCTGAGTCCCATCGCAATAGCCCTCTGCAAAAGAACAGGAGCCACGCTTGGACGTGACCGCGCCGCCCGATCTGCACGCCCGACTCAAGCCTCGGCTGCTGCTGCGCCCGCGTAACGAGGCACTGTATGCCCGCGCTCGCGCCGAGGGGCTGACCGAATTGCAGGCCCGCATACTGGCCGGCCGCCTGGCCAACTACGAGGGCGAGCTTGCGCCGCTCACCCAGCCCAGCCTGCGTTACCTCGAACACCCGGAGCGCCTGGCCGACGGCCGTCGCGCCGCAGAGCGTATCGCCCAGGCCGTGGTGGCGGGCGAGCATATCGGCATCCTTACCGACTACGATGTCGATGGCATTACCTCCCATGTGGTGATTCGGCGCACCTTGGTGGAGCTGTTCGGCGTGCCGGAGTCGCGGCTGCACAGCCTGATCGGTCATCGCATCCACGACGGCTACGGTATCAGCCTGCCGCTGGTGGAGCGGACATTGAGGCTCAAGCCGCGGCCGAGCCTGGTGATCACTGCCGACTGCGGCAGCTCCGACGAGCCGCGCATTGCCCGGCTCAAGGCGGCGGGCATCGACGTAGTGGTGAGCGACCATCACGCCCTGCCGGTGGAGGGCCCTCCGGCCTCGGCCCATGCGGTGGTGAATCCGACGCGCGACGATTGCCAGTACCCCGACCGCACCATAGCCGGTTGCATGGTGGCCTGGCTTACGATGTCGCTCACCCGCAGCGTGCTGGTCGAGTGGGGAGCGATTCCCGAGGCCACGCCCAAGCTCTCCGCCTGGCTCGCCTACGTGGCGCTCGGCACCGTGGCCGACTGCGTGTCGCTGGGAGCGAGCCCGGCCAACCGTGCCGTGGTCAGCCATGGCCTGACGCTGATCAATCGTATGGAAGCCGCCTGTTGGCGTGCCATGGCGGCACGCCTGGGGGAAGACAGCGTGCCGTTTTCCGCCGAGACGCTGGCCTTCCAGATGGGGCCGCGGATCAATGCCCGCTCGCGCCTCGACGACCCCTACGCGGCGCTGCACTTCATGCTGGCGGCCGATGACGCCACTGCGATACGCCACCTGCAGACGCTGGACGATGATAACCAGTCACGCAAGGCGATCGAGGCGGAGATGGTCGAGGAAGCCCGGGCCCTGGCCATGCCGCAACTCGAGGCCGACCAGCCGGCGCTGGTGATCTATCTCGATAGTGGCCACCCGGGTGTGCAGGGCATCGTCGCCTCGCGCCTGGTGCAGTCCTATGGCCGCCCCACGCTGGTACTGACGCCCGCTGCGGCTCCCGGCATGCTTACCGGCTCGGGGCGCTCCATCGAGGCGTTGCACCTGCGCGATGCCCTGCAGCGTACCTTCGAGCTGGCGCCCGGGGCGCTGCCACGCTTCGGCGGTCACCGCGGTGCGGCCGGCGTCGGCGTGCCGGCCGATCAGCTGGAAATCTTCCGGGCGGCTTTCCTGCAAGCGGTAGGGGAGCAGTTGGGCGGCGCCGAACTGTATCCCCATATCCTGACCGACGGAACCTTGACGCCCGCGCAGTTCCAACTGGCCACGCTGCTGGAGCTGGAGGCACTGGGGCCCTACGGGCGTGAGTTCGATGCGCCGCTGTTCGACGGCGAGTTCCTGGTCGAATCGATGCGCTGCGTGGGTGCCGACGGTACCCACCTTTCGATGCACCTTTCCGCGGGCGCGACGAGCCTCAAGGCGATCTGGTTTCGCGCGCTCACGCCTGGGGAACTGCCATCTTTCGGCATGGGTGACAGGTTGCGCTGCGCCTACCGGCTCAATCGCAATCGCTGGCGCGGCCAGGAGTCGCTGCAGTTGATGGTGGAATACGCCGAACCGATTGGCCGCTGACCGCCAAGGCGGCCGCGATACCTGCGACTGAGCTGAGTCAAAGTGACAAGTCCCCGCCCTCGGTAGAATCCGGCTTCCCGCCCAGCGGTCGACATACAAGCCCGACCGGTGCGGCTAATCGAACATCGCTTGCCAGTTGCAAGGTATTCCGCATGGATCCACAAGATCTCCCCACCGACCCCCATCGTCCCTACGAAGACGTGATGGCCATGCTGGTGGGTACGCTGTTCGTCGCCCTCGGCGTCAGCTTCTATACCCAGGCGCTGCTGCTCACCGGCAGTACCGCCGGCATGGCTTTCCTGCTGCAGTACGCCACTGGCTGGCGCTTCGGGGTATGGTTTTTCCTGATCAACTTGCCGTTCTATTACTTGGCGGTGAAACGCATGGGCTGGTCGTTCACCCTGCGGACCTTCGTCGCCATCGCCCTGGTATCACTGTTCGCCGAGCTGACCGGCAAATGGATCGCCTTCGACATCCTGAACCCGCTCTATGCCTCGCTGATGGGTGGCAGCCTGATTGGCATCGGCATGCTGGTGCTGTTTCGCCACCGTACCAGCCTCGGTGGAATCAACATCCTGGCACTCTACCTGCAGGGTCGTTACGGCCTGCGCGCCGGCTACGTACAGCTCGTCATCGACGGGCTGATCATGCTCGCCGCTCTCCTGGTGCTGCCGCCGGAACGGGTCGGGCTCTCGGTACTGGGCGCCGTGGCGCTCAACCTGATCATTGCCCTGAACCATAAGCCCGGCCGCTACATGGGTGTGAGCTGAAAAGTGGCTGTGTTCACAGGGATGTGGGAAGTGCGTAGGCCCGTAGGGAACGGGCCTAGCGCTGACCTTCTCGAGCCAACTTTTCGGCGGGCATGACTCTTATCAGTAATTGGGCCAGACGCCCGGCGTAGCCAGTTCGATCAAGTGCCCGTCGGGGTCGCGGAAGTAGAGGCTTTCGCCGCCGCGGGGCCAGTGGGTGCGCCCTTCGATGGGGACCCCGTGATCACCGAGCTGGTGCTCCCAGGCGGCCAGTTCGCGCTTGGCAATGGCGAAGGCGAGGTGCACCCGCCCCTTGCCATCGTGAGGCGGAATGGTGCCCATGTCGTCAGGCAACACCACGGTTTCCAGGGTTTCGCCCTGTAGGAACAGCAACAGCACCGAGCCGGCACCGGCATCGTAGGCGGTGAAGCGATGGTCGGCATTGAAGGGCTCGAGGCCCATCACGCCTTCGAAGAAGACCCGCGCCCGATCCATGTCATCAACGTAGAGCGCGGTCTCGAGAACGCCGTTGAGCTTGGGCATGGCTTTCTCTCCTTCTGCCATATGTCTTCAGCTTAGCAGGTGCTTCCTGGTTGCCGGCGAGCCTGGCTGGCCAGGCGTCTGTCGTGGCCTCTCGAGAAGAAGGCATGCTGTCACGCAAAAGAGGAAAAGTTCAGCGGCTTACGTACGAATAGAACTAAAGTATGAGGATTCCTGGCGTTAAAACGAACGTTTGGCCTTGATTCAAACGAATGTTTGTCGAAAACTGGCCTGGTAGGACACCGCTCCGGTGAGGGCGGAACAAAATAACCAGCTCCAGCTCGCATTTGGAAGAGGACGTCGAAACATGCAGAACAAGTTCAACAAGATCACCTGGGCCGTTGCCATCGCCGCCGTCGCCTTCACCAGCCAGGCCAACGCCGGCGGTTACCAGATCAACGAGCAGAGCGTCAGCGGCCAGGGCTATGGTCACGCCGGGCGGAGTTCCAACGTCAACGACGCCACCATCGTCTTCGGCAACCCGGCGGGCATGTCCTTCCTCGACCGGGCGCAGCTGACCGCGGGTGGGACTTATCTGAACGTCAACAGCAAAATTCGGAATGTTGAATCCGAGCGTACGGGAGTGGTAACGGCGGGCGGTGCACCCATCGGAGCAACTTCGGGACCGGTCAATGGCACCAACGAAGGGGATATGGTTCCAGGTACTCTGATTCCCTTTGCTTTTTATGCACAGCCGGTCAATGAACAGCTGGCTTTCGGTTTCGGCGTCTATGCCCCCTTCGGCTCCAATACCGATTACGAAGGTGGCTTCGAGGGGCGCAACCAGGGCAACTACACTGAGGTTCGCGTAATAAGCGCCCAGCCAACCGTCTCCTACCGGTTCAATGACCAGTGGGCCGTTGGTGCTGGCATTACCTATAATCGCGTCAATGGCGAACTCCGGCGACAAGTGCCCGTTGCCATCCCGGATGGTTTGGGCGGGGCTGATATTACAGAGTTGGATGCCCGTGTTGAAGGTGATGACGATAACTGGGGCTATAACCTGGGTGTGATCTTCCAGCCGGTTCCAGAGACTACGTTAGGGTTGACCTACCGCTCCAAAGTCAGCTACACGCTCACCGGCGATTTCCGGGCGACCGCAACGGATGCCTCTTTGGGCGTACCTGAAGGAACGGTGGTTAGAGAGGACAATGCCAGTCTCGACCTGACCACTCCCGAGACGGTCAATTTCTCCGTAACCCAGCAGATGAGCGACAACCTCAAGCTGATGGCAGGCGCCTCCTGGACGCGCTGGAGCCGGTTCGATCGGATTCTGGTCGAAGGAGAGAATTCTGACGACCCGATTACCCTTGAGCCGCAGAATTACTCGAACGCCTGGGCGTTTGCCGTGGGCGGCGAATACCAGCTCAACCCGCAGCTTGCCCTACGTGCGGGCGTGACCATCGATAACACGCCCACCAACGATGCCACTCGCAGCGTGCGGATTCCGTCGGATGACCGTCGGATCTTCTCGATTGGCGCGGGCTGGACGCCCATGGAAAACCTGACGCTCGACGTTGCCTATTCCTACCTGACCGAGCGCGGTACCCACGTGGACCAGACCAAGACCGACACCCGCGAATTGCAGCCGGGGGTAGTTTCGCAAGTGACTTCTTCATATAGCGCCGACTACAAGAACGAAGCCCATGGCTTCGGCGCTCAGCTGACCTACCGCTTCTAACAAAGCCCCGGTCAGCGCAACGCCCCGGAACCCGGCCTCGGCCGGGTTCCTTGCGTCAAGTCGCAGCTGACGGATGCGACCTGCCGCCAGGTTCGCTACAATAACCGCCTTTTCCGTGCTGCCTGTGTCACGGGCTCTGGCCCGTACCATGGCGGCCGTTTTTCCTCTGCAATTCAGGCGAGCGAGCCCATGCTGGAAACCAACCCCATTCACAACCTCATCAAGGACCTGTCCGAGCGGACAGACGTCCTGAGGGGGTATCTTTGACTATGCCGAACGCAAGGATCGGCTAGAGGAAGTCTCCCGCGAGTTGGAAGACCCCAACGTCTGGAACGACCCCGAGTACGCCCAGAAGCTCGGCAAGGAGCGTGCCTCGCTGGAGGTCATCGTCGAGACCATCGACGAACTCGACCAGGGCCTGGCGGACAGCCGCGACCTGCTCGAACTGGCCGAGATGGAAGAGGACGAGGACACCGTCGCCGAGGTCCAGAAGGAGCTAGACGGGCTTCGGGAGAGCCTGGCCAAGCTCGAGTTCCGGCGCATGTTCTCCGGCGAGATGGATGCCAACAACGCCTACCTCGACATCCAGGCCGGCTCCGGCGGCACCGAGGCCCAGGACTGGGCCAACATGCTGCTGCGCATGTACCTGCGCTGGTGCGAGCACCACGGCTTCAAGGCCGAGATCGTCGAGGTGTCGGCCGGCGAAGTGGCGGGTATCAAGTCGGCGACCATACACGTACAGGGCGATCACGCCTTCGGCTGGCTGCGCACCGAGACCGGCGTGCATCGCCTGGTGCGCAAGAGCCCATTCGATTCCGGCGGCCGTCGCCACACCTCCTTCGCCTCGGTGTTCCTGTCGCCGGAGGTGGACGACAACTTCGAGGTCGAGATCAACCCGGCGGACCTGCGCACCGACACCTACCGCTCCAGTGGCGCGGGCGGCCAGCACGTCAACACCACCGATTCGGCGGTACGTATCACCCACGAGCCCACCGGCATCGTGGTGGCCTGCCAGAGCCAGCGCAGCCAGCACGCCAACCGCGACTTCGCCATGAAGCAGCTCAAGGCGAAGCTGTGGGAGCACGAGATGCAGAAGCGCAATGCCGCCAAGCAGGAGGCGGAGGATGCCAAGTCCGACATCGGCTGGGGCAGCCAGATCCGTTCCTACGTACTCGATGACCAGCGCATCAAGGACCTTCGGACCGGCGTGCAGACCAGCAACTGCGACCGGGTGCTCGACGGCGACCTGGATGCCTTCATCGAAGCCAGCTTGAAGCAAGGCTTGTAGCCTCGGGTTTCGAGCCACGGGCCGCGAGCGGTAGCCAGTCCGCTTGCGCCCGTGGCTCGGGGCTCGCCGCCCGTAGCGAATTCTTAACAGGTAACGACATGGCCAACCAGAGCTCCTCCCCGGATAGCCCCCAGATCGACGAGAACCGCCTGATTGCCGAGCGCCGGGCCAAGCTGGCGGCGCGGCGTGAGCGTGCCGCCGAGACCGGCGGCAGCGCCTTCCCCAACGACTTCCGCCGCGACAGCCTGGCGGCCGACCTGATCGACGAGCTGGGCGAAAAGGACAAGGCGGAGCTCGAAGCGTTGAGCCGCCCGGCGGCGGTGACCGGGCGCATCATGCGCAAGCGCGGCCCGTTCCTGGTGATCCAGGACCCCAGCGGCGTCATACAGCTCTACGTCG
This sequence comes from Billgrantia sp. Q4P2, assembly GCF_052806135.1. NCBI lineage: Bacteria > Pseudomonadati > Pseudomonadota > Gammaproteobacteria > Oceanospirillales > Halomonadaceae > Billgrantia > Billgrantia sp. Q4P2. The sequence goes on along the minus strand of NZ_JBRBAI010000003.1, from coordinate 467,639 downwards.
ACAAGAAGGGGCTCCCGGAAGAGGTGTTAGAGGACATCAAGGGCTGGGACATCGGTGACATCGTGGCCGGTCGTGGCCCGGTGCACAAGTCGGGCAAGGGCGACCTCTACGTGATGATGGAAGAGGCCAAGCTGCTGACCAAGAGCCTGCGCCCGCTGCCGGACAAGTTCCATGGCCTGACCGACATGGAGGCGCGCTACCGCCAGCGCTACGTCGACCTGATCATGAACCCGGATTCACGCAAGGTATTCGAGACCCGCGCCGGGGTGATCAGCGCCATGCGCCGCTTCTTCGAGGAGCGTGGCTTCATGGAGGTGGAGACCCCCATGCTGCAGCCGATTCCCGGCGGTGCCACCGCGCGGCCCTTCGTCACGCACCACAACGCGCTGGACATCGACATGTACCTGCGCATCGCACCGGAGCTCTACCTCAAGCGCCTGGTAGTGGGCGGCTTCGAGAAGGTCTTCGAGATCAACCGCAACTTCCGCAACGAGGGGCTTTCGACGCGCCACAACCCCGAGTTCACCATGGTCGAGTTCTACCAGGCGCATGCCAACCATCATGACCTGATGGACCTCACCGAGGAGATGCTGCGCACCATCGCGCTCAAGGTGCTGGGCACCACCGTGGTGGTCAACACCGTGCGCAACGCCGAGGGCGAGATCCTCGAGACCTACGAGTACGATTTCGGCAGGCCGCTCAAGCGCATCAGCGTGTTCGACTCGATTCTCGAGTACAACCCGGACATCCACGCCGACGCCTTGGCCGACGAGGCGGCGGCTCGCCAGATCGCCGAGCGCCTGGACATCGACGTCAAGGATGGCTGGGGCCTGGGCAAGATCCAGATCGAGATCTTCGAGAAGACCGTCGAGCATCGCCTGAAGAATCCGACCTTCATCACCGACTATCCCACCGAGGTGAGCCCGCTGGCGCGGCGCAACGACCGCGATCCGTTCGTCACCGAGCGCTTCGAGTTCTTCGTCGGCGGCCGCGAGATTGCCAACGGCTTCTCCGAGCTCAACGACGCCGAGGACCAGGCCGAGCGCTTCCGCGCCCAGGCGGCAGAGAAGGAGGCCGGTGACCTCGAGGCGATGTACTACGATGCCGATTACGTGCGCGCGCTGGAGTACGGCATGCCGCCTACCGCCGGTGAGGGCATCGGCATCGACCGCCTGGTGATGCTGTTCACCGACAGCGCCTCGATCCGGGATGTGCTGCTGTTCCCGGCCATGCGTCCCGAGGTGGACTGAAGGGGCTGCGCTTCGGCCCGGCAAGCCGCTGAAGCGACGGGGGACATGCCTTCGAGGAGGCGCACCGAGCCCATCCCTGGGAGCTACCGGCGCCATCCATGGCGCCGGACCTTCTCTCCGGCATTCCCCCGTCGCGTTACCTCTTCTGACGGATCAAGCCCGGGCCTCTCGGTGTCGACCCGGCGGAAGTATTGGTAAGCGGCGGCGCTAGCGCCCATAATGATCACCGTTTCGACGTCGAGGAGACCGCGATGAAACTGCTCAACCGCTCCGCCCTGAGCGTCAGGCCTACCCGGCATTTCGTGGACTGGATCAACGCCCTGGAACCCACCATGGGAGAGGACGACCTCACCCTGGCCGACGTCGAACGTGAAAGCACGGTCTATCTGATTCCCGAGATGGATACCCCGGAGGCGCTTGAAGCCTTCGTGCGCGAGCGCTATCTCGAGATCCTCGAGACTGAGCTGCGCGCCTGGGAAGAGGACGAGCGCCAGTGGCCCGAGGCCCTGGACTGGGCGCTGTTCCAGCGTTTCCTGCAGGTCGAACACAGCTACCTGGCCATCGACCTGGATGACGAAACGGCGCTTGAGATCTCCGAGGTCGACGATTCGCTACTGCTGGAAACCGACCAGGACTGATTCGCTTCTCTCGTTGTTCTTCGGGAACCGGCTGCGGCCGGTTTTCTCGTTACGTTACCCTGCTGTGATGGAAACAGGATGAGCCGACTCTTCTCCACCCGGCCCGGCGATGACGGCCTGCCGGGTCCCGAGCGCCGCCTGGCGGTGTTGGCGCTGATCCTCGGTACCCTGATGGCCGTGGTCGACGTCACCATGGTCAACATCGCGCTGCCTTCCATCGCGCGCGATCTGCAAGTGTCGGACGCCCGTGCGGTGTGGGTCACCAATCTCTACCAGATCGTCTGCGCCGCTTTCCTGCTGGTGTGCGCCTCGTTCAGCGAGATGGTTAGCCGTCGCCGGCTCTACGTGGCCGGGCTGGCGCTGTTCGTGGTGGCTTCACTGGGCGCGGCGCTGGCGCGTAGCCTGGAGTGGTTACTGGTATTTCGTGCGTTGCAGGGCCTGGGTGCGGCGGCTACGCTTTCCATCGGTCCTTCGCTCTATCGCTCGATCTTCCCGACTCGCCTGTTGGGCAGCGCGCTGGGGCTCTCCGCCCTGGTGGTGGCGGGTGGCTACGCTGCTGGCCCGGCTCTGGGCGGCCTGATTCTCTCGGTGGTCAGCTGGCCCTGGCTGTTTGCCCTGCACCTGCCGCTGGGGATCGTCTCGCTATGGCTGGCGTGGCGCGCACTACCGCGGGAGAAGGGACGGCGAGGCGGATTCGATGGCCGTGGGGCGCTGGGCTCGGTGGTCATGCTGGGCAGCTTCTTCCTGGGCATGGACACTTTGGCTCACGCTGCGCCGCTGTGGCAGGCAATGGCGTGGCTGGCGTTGAGCGTGATCACGGGCTGGCTGTTCCTGCGTCGCCAGCGCCGGGCCAGCCATCCGCTGCTGCCGCCCCGATTGTTTCAGGTGGCGCGCTTTCGCCTGGCGGTCTCCGCCTCGGGGCTGGCCTTCGTCGGCCAGGGGCTCGCCTTCGTCGCGCTGTCATTCCTCTATCAGCAGGAGATGGGCTTCTCGCCCTTGCACACCGCCTGGCTGTTCACGCCCTGGCCGCTTGCCATCATGCTGGTCGGCCCCATTGCCGGCCGCCTGGCCGATCGCGTGAATCCCAGTCTCATGGCAAGTGCCGGGCTGGTGCTGCTGATGCTGGGGCTCGCTTCGCTGGCGCTGCTGCCGCAGGATGCCGGCATCATGGATAGCCTGTGGCGTACGGCCCTGTGCGGTATCGGTTTCGGGCTATTCCAGCCGCCCAACAATCGCGAGCTGATGACCAGCGCGCCGCGCGAGCTGAGCACCAGCGCCTCCGGCGTACTCAGTACCACACGCACCGTGGGTCAGTCCCTCGGTGTGGCGCTGGTAGGCGCTTTCATGGCGGCCAGTGCGCCGGTGCAGGCCACGCTGTGGGTCGGTTGCCTGGCCTGTCTGCTGGCGCTCGTGGCCAGTCTGGCACGGGTGACGCTGGCCGGCGCCGCCCAGGCGGACAGCCGCGAGGAGGTCTCGCAGGTGCAGTCGCCGGGCAAGCGAGTACAATGACCTGACACCCATGATCGAGGAGCCAGCATGAGTATCCAGGCCGATATCGAAGAGAAGCTGAAGGCCCTCGAGCCCACCCATGTGACGGTGGAGAACGAGAGCCATCGACACGCCGTACCGGCGAACTCCGAAACCCACTTCAAGGTGACGGTGGTATCCGCACACTTCTGGGGGTTGATGCCGGTGAAGCGCCACCAGCGTCTCTATGCGCTGCTGGCCGATGAACTGTCGGGGCCGGTGCATGCCCTGGCGCTGCACCTCTACACGCCCGAGGAGTGGTCCGCGCGCGGTGAGGCCCGCCCCGACTCTCCCAACTGTCGTGGCGCTGGCGCGTGACCACCGAACCACAGCGTCTGCAGTACCTGGAGGCGATGGGCCTGACCGCCTGGGTCGCTCGCTTCCAGCTTCCCCATGCGCGGCCAACGGAGGCCTGCGAATGGGAACTGCCCGAGCGTCCTGCCGCTTCGCCGCCTGCCGAGCGCCTGCATGCGCTGCTCGACGAGGCCGAGGCAGCCGCCCGGCAGCCCACGCCGCCTCCGGCCGCGGAGCCGCTGCGTGCACCGGCACCCAAGCGGGCGCGACACCTGCTGGGTATCGCACCGACGGATGAAGAAGTCGATGCCAAGCCACGTCCCGAGCGCGAGCAAGCGATGCCCCGGGAGAAGACGTCGGCTCAGGAACCGCTGCGCTTCACCCTGCAGGTAGCGTGCCTGGCAGGGCGTTGGCTGGTGGTCGTGCCGGGGCAGGCGACACCGGACGCCAGCCAGGGGCAGCTGTTAAGCAATCTGTTCCAGGCGGCGGGGCTTGGGCAGCCCACGGCCTTCGAGACGTTTCGCTGGCCGCCGATGGAGAACCTGCCGGTCGAGGCGCCGCTGGATGAGGCGCGTGAAGGCCTGCAGGCTTTCATCGAAGGCACGCACCGGCGCGGCTGGGCGCTCGAAAGAGTCCTGGTATTCGGTCAGGACGACACGCTCGTCAGGCTTCTCGGCACCCAGCAAGGCACTTTCGAGCTGCAGGGCCTGCCCGGCTGGCAGGGGCCCGCTCTGGCCGAGCTGGTGCAGAGTGCCGCAGCCAAGCGCGAACTGTGGCCCACCTTGCTGGAGTGGCGACGGGCCTGGTCGGAGAGTGGCGGCAGCGATGACTGAAGCCAGGTTGCGGCGGCTGTCGCTTGCCGATCTGGAGCGATTGGTGGAGTTGGAACGCTGCCAGCCGCGCCATGGGTCGCGCAGCCAGCTCGAAGCCGTCCTGCAGGATACCGATTGCTGCGTGCTGGGCGCCGAGGTGGAGGCCCAGCTCGTCGGCCATGCCGTGGTGGCCAGGCTGCCTTTCGAGGCCGAGCTGCAGGCCATGCTGGTGGCGCCCACCATGCGGCGGCGCGGCCTGGCTGCAGCGCTGCTTGAAGCGGTGATCGAGCAGAGTCGAAGCTGGGGCAGCGAGCGGCTACTGCTCGAGGTCAGGGCGGGCAACGAGGCCGCTATCCAGCTCTACCGCCGCGCAGGCTTCAGCGAAGACGGGCGGCGGCGCGGCTATTACCCGCCGCTGTATGAGGTAGCCGACGCGAGCAGGGAGGATGCCATTCTGATGTCGCGTCTGCCTTGAGGCAGGGCGGAAGGGTTCAGCCTCTCTCGGTTTCCACCTCGTCGAACTTGCCCAGCAGGGCGGTCAGGCGACGCTCCCACTCCTCGCGCTCCTGCTTCAGCCGGCCGTTTTCCTCGCGCAGCTCCTCGGCTTCCATCTTCAGCAGCTCCAGCGCCTCGACGGCACTGGCCACTTTCTGTTCGAGCCGATTGAAGAGTTCGGTGCTCATCGTGTTCTCCTGAAATGACGTCCTGCCGGGGCGGGCCCCTGCCCGCGCTGAATCCGTTGCGCAGCGTAACGCCGAGGGCTGCGGGTGGGCAAGCGTAGCCGAACGGCGACGCCCACTTATTCGACGAGCGGCGCAGCGGGCGCCAGTGGGCGACGACGGTAGAGCCGGCCGGTGCTGTCGCCAGCGCGTACTTCGCGATGCAGCGACCAGTTGGCGGGGACGCCCACCTCGAGCGCCGTCTCGGTTTCGAGGTAAATCCAGGCGTCCGAGGCAAGCCAGCCCTGCTCCAGCCGTTCGCAGCAGGGCTCGGCCAGGCCTTGGCGAAAGGGCGGGTCGACAAAGACCAGCGAGAACGGGGCATCATCATTTGGCCCGACAGCCAGGAGCGCAAGGGCATCGCCGGTATGCACCCGGCCCCGCTCGTCGGCGCCCAGGGTACGGAGATTGTCCGCAAGCGCCCGGGCGACCTGGCCGTCGCGTTCGACGAACAGCGCTTCGGCCGCGCCGCGGGAGAGCGCCTCCAGGCCCAGGGCGCCGGTGCCGGCAAACAGATCCAGTACCCGCGCGCCCGGCGTGGTTGCGGCCAGCCAGTTGAACAGCGTTTCGCGAACCCGGTCGGGTGTGGGGCGCAGGCCGGGGCTATCGAGTACCGGCAGCAGCCGGCGGCGGTATTCGCCGCCGATGATGCGCAGGCGGCCGCTGCCCTTGAGCGGGCTGGCGCCGGGGCGTGAACGGGATCGGAGGGAAGAGCGGCGACGTGTCATGCGGTCGAATTGTACCCGTCGCCTTGTCCACAGTCATGATGCGCGGTGTTAGGATGTAGCGATCATTCACCCGTGAGGCTGAATTCCCCCATGTTCGGTTTTTTCAAGCGCAAGAAACAGGAAGAGCAGCAAGAGAAAGAGCGGCAGCCGACGCAGCCCGAAGAAGAAGGCGCGAACGAGGAACGGCCTGCAGGAGACGCGTTCACAGAAGAGTCAGCGACCGAGCAGGCCAGCCACGAGGCGGCACCTGCGGAGTCGGACGCCGTCGATGCGCCGCGCCCCGAAGAGCGCGCCATGGCCGGCCCCGCGGCGGATGAGACGCTTGAGCGGGCCGAGGCGGTCGATGAGGTCGGTCAGGAAGAGGAGAACGCGGTGCTGCGCGAGGAGGCGCTGGCGCCCGATCTCGTGCCCGCCGAACCCGAGCCGCCTGCACCTGAACCGGTGCCCGAAACCGAACTGCCAGGACTCGAGCCTGAGCCGGTCCGTACGCCATTGCAGGAGAAGCCCGTTGCCGAGAAGCGGGGCTGGTTCGCGCGTATCCGCTCGGGCCTGGGCAAGACCCGCGCCAATCTCACCGAAGGTGTCGCCGGGCTGTTCCTTGGCAAGAAGCAGATCGACGACGAGCTGATCGAGGATCTCGAAACCCAACTGCTGATGGCCGACGTGGGCATCGAGGCCACCACCGAGATCATCGACCGCTTGACCGAGCGCGTCTCGCGCAAGGAACTCAAGGACCCACAGGCGCTCTATCGCGCGCTGCAGGATGAACTCGCCGTGATGCTCGACGCCGTGGCCAAGCCGCTGGCTCTGCCGGCCAAGGGCGAAGGTCCCTTCGTGATCCTGGTGGTCGGAGTAAACGGGGTGGGCAAGACCACCACCATCGGCAAGCTGACCCAGCGCTTCCAGCGCGAAGGGCACAGCGTGATGCTGGCCGCTGGCGATACCTTTCGTGCTGCCGCAGTGGAGCAGCTCAAGGTATGGGGCGAGCGCAACAAGGTGCCGGTGATCGCCCAGCATACCGGCGCCGATAGCGCTTCGGTGATCTACGATGCGGTGGCCGCAGCCAGGGCGCGCAAAATCGACGTGCTGATCGCCGATACCGCCGGGCGTTTGCACAACAAGAGCCACTTGATGGAAGAACTCAAGAAGGTGCACCGGGTGATGGGCAAGCTCGACGACACCGCCCCTCACGAGGTGATGCTGGTGCTCGACGCCGGTACCGGCCAGAACGCGCTGTCCCAGGCCAACACCTTCAACGAGGCGGTGCCGGTCACCGGCATTACTCTGACCAAGCTCGACGGTACCGCCAAGGGCGGCATCATCTTCGCCCTGGCCAAGCAGCTCGGTACGCCGATCCGCTTCATCGGGGTGGGCGAGGGGCTGGACGACCTGCGCCCCTTCGAGGCTCGTGACTTCGTCGACGCGCTCTTCGACCAGGGCGACGAGGGAGCCGCCGCCTCGCCATGATCCTCTTCGAGCATGTGGGGAAGCGCTACGGCGGGCGCTTCGAGGCGCTGGCCAACATCGATTTTCGTGTGCAGCGTGGTGAGATGGTCTTTCTGACGGGCCACTCCGGCGCCGGCAAGAGTTCGCTGCTACGCCTGATCATGCTGCTCGAACGGCCGACTCGCGGGCGGGTACTGGTCGCCGGCCACGACATCGGTCGCCTGCACCCCAGCCAAGTGCCGTTCTACCGCCGCCAGATCGGCGTGGTATTCCAGGATCACCAGCTGCTGCTCGACCGCTCCATCTTCCATAACGTGGCGTTGCCGTTGGAAATCCGCGGCTTCGAACCTCGCGAGGCCGCCCGCCGGGTGCGCGCGGCGCTGGACAAGGTCGGCCTTCTGCATCGCGAGAAGGCGCTGCCCGTCGAACTTTCCGGCGGTGAGCAGCAGCGCGTGGGTATCGCCCGGGCGGTAGTCAACAAACCATCGCTGCTGCTGGCCGACGAGCCTACCGGCAATCTCGACCCGCAGCTCTCGGCTGACATCATGGCGCTGTTCGAGGACTTCAATCGAATCGGCACCACGGTGATGATCGCCAGTCACGACCTGGCGCTGATCGCCCGCTTGCGCCATCGCGTATTGCGCCTGCACGACGGACGCCTGGTAGCCGACGAGGAAGCGGCATGAGCCGACAGCCTGCCGCGCCGCCCCGCGGTGCACGCACTCAGCGCACCCGTTCATCGAGCCGTTTTCGCGGCTGGCTGCGCCATCATCGCGCCATGTGTCTCGACAGTGCCCGGCGGCTGCTGCGGACCCCTATCGGCAGCCTGCTCACCATGCTCGCCATCGCCATCGCCCTGGTACTGCCGGCGGCGCTGTGGCTGGCGCTGGACAGCGCACGCCTGCTCGACGCCGAACTCGAAGAGAGCGCTACGCTTACCGTCTACCTGGCTCACGATGTCGACGAGGCTCAGGCCGGGCGCGTCGACGAAGCGGTGGCGGCCCATGAGGGAGTGATGCGTACCCGGCTGGTCACTGCCGCTGAAGGCATGGCCGAGTTTCAGCAGGCGCTGGGCCTGGCCGACGCCTTGGGTCGGCTCGAGGACAACCCTCTGCCGGCCAGCATCGTGGTGGTACCCGCCGACCCGGCCCCCGAGGCCGTGCGTCGGCTGGCCGGGTCGCTGGAGGCAATGACCGGCGTCGACGAAGTGCGCCTCGATCTGGCCTGGCTCGAACGGCTGCGGCATCTGGCCGAGCTAGGTAGTCGGCTGGCGCTGGCGCTGGCGGTGCTGTTCGGCCTGGGTGTGCTATTGGTGGTGGGCAACACCATTCGACTGGCGGTAGAGAGCCGCCGCCAAGAGATCGAGGTGGTAATGTTGATCGGTGCCACCCACGCCTTCGTACGCCGCCCCTTTCTTTATAGCGGCGCCTGGTACGGTTTCGGCGGCGGTCTGCTCGCCTGGGGGCTGCTGGGGCTCGGCAACCAATGGCTGGCGATGCCGGTCAGCGCTCTCGCCGCCAGCTACGGTGCCACCTTTACCCTGCCGAGCCTGGGGCTGGAGGGCTCGGCAACGCTGCTCTTGTGCAGTACACTATTGGGCTGGCTGGGCGCCTGGATCGCCGTGAGCCGCCATCTCGCGGAGGTTCGGCCGCGATAGAAAGCCACAACGATATGGCTGCGACACCCAGTCGCGGACCTGCCGTTGCGCTGGCGACCTCAGTCGGCATCTGCCAAGCTGTCGACTGCAGGAAGGGAACGTTATCGGTTATCGCCCGTCTAATCAGGCGGTTGAAAAGTATATTAGGTTTTCAAGGAGACAACCTGCAATGAGCACCAGTCTTCTGCCGGTGGGTCAGCTCTCGCCGGGGCATGACCTCAACGGGTATATCCAGGCGGTCAATGGCATTCCCATGCTTACCGCCGAGGAAGAGCGCGAACTCGCCTTCCGCCTTCACGACGAAGGCGATCTGGAGGCGGCGCGTCGCTTGGTGCTGTCGCATCTGCGCTTTGTCGTCCATATCGCGCGCAGCTATTCCGGCTACGGCCTGCCTCAGGCCGACCTGATCCAGGAAGGCAACGTGGGGCTGATGAAGGCCGTCAAGCGCTTTGACCCCAATCAGGGCGTGCGCCTGGTCTCCTTTGCCGTGCACTGGATCAAGGCCGAGATCCACGAGTTCGTGCTGCGCAACTGGCGCATCGTCAAGATTGCCACCACCAAGGCACAGCGCAAGCTGTTCTTCAACCTGCGCAGTGCCAAGAAGCGCCTGGCCTGGCTCAACAACGACGAAGTCGACGCCATCGCCCGCGATCTCGACGTCAAGCCTGAAGTGGTGCGCGAGATGGAGGGGCGTCTGGCGGCCCACGATGCCGGCTTCGACGTCTCCCCGAGCGACGATGAGGACTCCGCCTACCAGGCGCCGGTCCACTACCTCGACGACGATGGCTCCGACCCCGCCGTCCAACTCGAAGACAGTGACTGGGAAGACGACGCCAACCGTCGCCTGAAGATGGCCCTGGAGGCGCTGGACGAGCGCTCCCGGGACATTCTCCAGCGCCGCTGGCTGGCCGACGACAAGGCGACGCTGCACGACTTGGCCGACGTCTATGGCGTCTCCGCCGAACGCATCCGGCAGCTCGAGAAAAATGCCATGAAGAAGATCCGCCAGCAGTTGGGTGACGCCCTGGCTGCTTGAGCACCGACCCAAGCCGATACGCAAAAGCCCCGGTTCAATGAACCGGGGCTTTTGCGTATCGGCGCGGCTGCTCTAGGCGCTTTGCGTGATCGGCGTTCGCATCAGCTGCGCCGACAGTAGCGCCCACTGATCGTCCCAGTGCTCGGTGGGGCGACGCTGGAAGTCGCTGCGCACGTACTGCGAGATGCGCCCCTCGGCGACGGCGATCAGCAGGTTGGCGGTAGCCGACACCGTCAGCACGGGGCGCCGGCGCTCGCGCAGCTCCGCTTCGCGCAGGACCTGCTTGAGCTGGGTTTCCAGGCGCTCGAAGAGCTGATGGATGCGCAGCCTGAGCCGAGCGGTCTCACCGGTCAACACATCGCCTTCGAGCAGGCGCGAGAGGCCGGGGTTCTTCTCGGCGAAGGCCAGCAGCAGGGTGAGTATCTGGCCACAGCGCGGCACGGCCTCGGGGAAGTCCTCGAGAATGCGGCTGATGCGCTCGAACAGCGTCTCTTCGATGAATTCGATGAGGCCCTCGAACATGCGGGCCTTGCTCGGAAAATGGCGGTAGAGAGCGGCTTCGGAGACGCCCACCTGGCGCGCCAGCGCCGCGATGGTGATGCGCTTGCCGCTGTCCTCCTCCAGCATCAGGGCGAGCGACTGCAGAATCTGCTCGCGCCGGCTGGAAATCTGTGTTGCCTGCGTCATGTTGGAGTTGTCTTCTGGTTATTGGATGGCCGGAGGTATCCGCCCGGTGACGGGCACGGGGCGGAAGTTCCTTCAGGCGCTGTCGTTCCCTTGCTGATCGGCATCGGTGATCAGGGTGCCGACCCCGGCGTTGGTGAATATTTCCAGCAGCGTGGCATGAGGCACGCGGCCGTCGATGATGTGCGCGCTGCGCACGCCTCCCTTGACGGCTTCGAGTGCGCAACGGATCTTCGGCAGCATACCACCATGAATGGTGCCGTCGGCGATCAATGCATTTACCTGAGCGGTGGTCAGCCCGGTGAGTACCTCGCCCTCGGCGTTCATCAGCCCGGCGACGTTGGTCAGCAGCATCAGCTTCTCCGCACCCAGCGCCTCGGCTATCTTGCCCGCCACCAAATCGGCATTGATGTTGTAGCTGTTGCCCTTGGCATCGACGCCGATGGGCGCGATCACCGGAATGAAATCGCGCTCGGCGAGCATTTCGATCAGGTCGGTGGAGACATGCTCCACCTCGCCCACATGACCGATGTCGATGATCTCGGGGGCGGTCATCTCCGGCGTCTTGTGCTCGACCTTGAGCTGACGCGCGCGGATCTGGGCGCCGTCCTTGCCGGTGAGGCCGATCGCCTTGCCGCCGCACTGGTTGATCAGGTTGACGATGCCCTTGTTGACCAGCCCGCCGAGCACCATTTCCACCACGTCCATGGTCTGCGAGTCGGTGACCCGCATGCCGTTGACGAAGCGCGACTCGATCCTGAGCTTGGCCAGCAGGTCGCCGATTTGCGGCCCGCCGCCGTGCACCACCACCGGATTGATGCCGACCTCCTTCATCAGCACCATGTTGCGGGCGAAGGAGTCGATCAGGGTGTCCTCGGTCATGGCGTTGCCGCCGTACTTGACGACGACGGTCTTGCCGGAAAAGCGCTGGATGTAGGGAAGTGCCTCGGAAAGCACTTCCACTACCAGCCGCGGGTCACGAGTCGTTTCGGTCATGGTCCTTCCTTAAGGAACAAAACGAAGGGACGCTGCCGTCAGCTCGGCAGCGTCAGCGCTGGGTCGACCTGTTTCAGGGCGTCGGCGAACTGTTGGCGAATGCGTTCGAGGGCCGCGTCGCTCTTGCCCTCGAAGCGCAGCACCAACACCGGTGTGGTGTTGGAGGCACGACACAGACCCCAGCCGTCCGGGTAATCGACGCGAATGCCGTCGAGGGTGGTCTTGACGCCATCGTTACCGAAGTCGCCCTCGCGGGCCAGCTTGTCGACCAGGTCGAACTTGTTCTCATCGGTCACGTGGACGTTGATCTCGGGCGTGCCGATGTCCTGTGGATAGCGGGCGAAGAAAGTATCGGCGTCCTCATCCTGCTTGGACAGGATCTCCAGCAGCCGGGCGGCGCCGTAGATGCCGTCGTCGAAGCCGTACCAGCGCTCCTGGAAGAAGATGTGGCCGCTCATTTCACCGGCGAGCTGAGCGCCGGTCTCCTTCATGCGTGCCTTGATCAGCGAGTGACCGGTGCGCCACATCTCCGGCGTGCCGCCGGCCCGCTCGATGACGCCCGCCAGGTTGCCGGTGCACTTGACGTCGAAGATCACCTTGGCGCCCGGGTTGCGCGACAGCATGTCCTCGGCGAAGGCCATCATCAGGTGGTCGGGATAGATCAGCTTGCCACTCGGCGTGACCACGCCGAGGCGGTCGCCGTCACCGTCGAAGGCCAGGCCGATGTCGGCGCCGGTCTCCTGCACCGTGCGGATCACGTCCTGCAGGTTCTCGAGCTTGCCCGGGTCGGGGTGATGGTTGGGGAAATTACCGTCGATCTCGGCGAACAGCGGTACGGTCTCGACACCGAGCATCTCGATCAGCTTCGGTCCCAGCTCGCCGGCCACGCCGTTGCCGCAGTCGACCACTGCCTTGAGCGGGCGTTCCAACTTGATGTCGCCGACGATGCGCTCGAGGTAGGCGTCGCGCAGGTCGTCCTGGCGCACGCTGCCCTGGCCCTCGCTGAGGTCGCCGGACTCGATGCGCCGGTAGAGCGCCGTGATTGCCTCGCCGGAGAGTGTCTCGCCGCCCAGCACGATCTTGAAGCCGTTGTAGTCCGGTGGGTTGTGGCTGCCGGTGACCATCACGCCCGAGGCGGTGCCTTCGAGCACGTGGGTGGCGAAATAGAGCACCGGGGTGGGCACCATGCCGATGTCGACCACGTCGCGGCCGGCCGCGGTGAGGCCGCGAATCAGCGCCGCGCTGAGCCGGGGGCCGGAGAGACGGCCGTCGCGGGCTACCACCACGGTGGATTCGTTGCGCGCTGCGGCTTCCGAGCCGATGGCCCGGCCGATCATCTCCACGGTCGCCTCGGTCAGGGTATCGTCGACGATCCCGCGAACGTCGTAGGCGCGGAAGATGGAAGCCGGTACGGTGCTGTTCTTGACTTGGCTCATAGCGATTCCTTGTCAGACAGGAGTGAGTTCATGTGCCAGGTTGCGAAAACGCTGCCGGACGATTCCGTTCCCTGGAACGTTCGGCAGCGATTCGTCGCGCGTCTCAGTGGCGCCCCGAACTGCCGAAGCCGCCTTCACCGCGAAGGCTGGTCTCGAAGCTGTCGACGACTTCGAGTTCGGCTTGCACCACCGGTACCAGGACGTACTGGGCCAGGCGCTCGAAGGGCTCCAGCACGAAGGGGGTGGTGCCGCGATTCCAGGTCGAAATCATCAGCTCGCCCTGGTAGTCGGAGTCGATGAGCCCCACCAGGTTGCCCAGCACGATGCCGTGCTTGTGCCCGAGGCCCGAGCGCGGCAGGATCAGGCCGGCAAGGCCGGGATCGCCGATATGAATGGCAAGCCCGGTGCGGACCAGCTCGCACTGACCGGGCTCCAGGGTCAAAGGTGCATCGAGTAGGGCACGCAGGTCCATGCCCGCGGAACCCAGGGTAGCGTAGCGGGGCATGTAGTCGTGCAGCCGCTCGTCGAGCAGCTTGACTGCCAGGCGCGGTCGGGGGGTGGGGCTGGCTTGTAGGGACTCGGGCATGGTCGTTCCGTCGGGTTCGCTGATGTCTGGTTCAGGGTCGATATTCAGAGTTCGGAGTCAGAACTCAGTGCACGGGGCGCGAGGCCAGGCAGCCGAGGGCCCGGTCGATCACCGCCCTGGCAAGCTGGGTCTTGGGCTGCGGCGGCAGGTTCGCGCCACCTTCGCCTTCACCTTCACGCCACAGCAACAAGGCGGCATTGTCATCGGCGCCGAAGCCGAGGCCAGCGGCCGAGACGTCATTGGCGACGATCATGTCCAGCCGCTTGCGCATGAGCTTGTCTCGGGCGTAGGCCTCAAGGTCGCGGGTTTCCGCGGCGAAGCCCACCACGAAGGGGCGCCCGCCTGCCGCGTCGCGCTGCCTGGCGATATCGGCAATGATATCCGGATTCTTGACCAGTCTCAGGGTCATTCCATCCTCGCCTTCACGCTTCTTGATCTTGTGTTCCGATGCCGCCTCGGCGCGGTAGTCGGCCACCGCTGCGCAGCCGATGAAGATATCGCATTCGCTTGCCAAACGGCGGCTTGCCTCGTGCATCTGCAGTGCCGTCTCCACATCGATGCGCGCCACACCCTCGGGCGTCGGCAGGCTGACGGGTCCGCTGATCAGGGTGACCTGGGCGCCAAGCTCGGCGGCGGCAGCAGCCAGGGCGAAGCCCATCTTTCCCGAACTGTGGTTGGAAAGGTAGCGTACCGGGTCGAGGGGTTCACGGGTGGGGCCGGCGGTGATCACGACATGCAGTCCCTGGGCCGGGGTATTCTCGGGTGGTACGACTTGGCCTTGTGCTGTCTCGCTTGCCGGCTGGATGAGTTCGGCCATGATCGCCTCGGGCTCGAGCATACGACCCGGCCCAACGTCGCCGCAGGCCTGGTCGCCGCTGGCCGGCCCCAGCAATCGCCAGCCGTCCTGTTCGAGGCGGGAGGCGTTGCGCTGGGTGGCGGCGTGGCGCCACATGGCCTGGTTCATGGCCGGAGCCATGACCTTCTCGGCTTCGCTGGCCAGGCACAGGGTCGTGAGCAGGTCGTCGGCCATGCCCTGGGCCAGGCGCGCCATCAGGTCGGCGGTGCCGGGGGCGATCAGGATGACGTCGGCCCAGCGGGCCAGCTCGATATGCCCCATGCCGGCTTCGGCTTCCGGGTCCAGCAGCGAGGTGCGTACCGCCTCGCCGGTGAGCGCCTGCAGCGTCAGCGGCGTGATGAAGGCCTGGGCGCCCTCGGTCATGACCACGCGAACCTCGCAGCCTGCCTGCTTGAGCAGCCGGGCGAGCTGGGCGCTCTTGTAGGCGGCGATGCCGGCGCTGATGCCGAGCAGAATGCGTCGGCCGGCGAGCCGACTGGCGGACTGCACTGTCATGGTGATTCCCTGAGCTAAAACCCGACCTTCTACCTTACCATCGCCGTTGAAGTTGCGCAGCCGCGGCCTTTCGTGCGCGTCGGTTACAATGCATGACTTCTACCAACCGATGGAAAGCGTAGCAAGGAGACAGGGGATGTCGATTCGCGACTGGCCCGAGGGCGAGCGCCCGCGGGAGAAACTGCTGGCGCTGGGTGCCGAGGCACTGTCCGATGCCGAGCTGCTGGCGATTTTCCTGCGTGTGGGGGTGGCGGGCCGCTCGGCGGTGGATCTGGCTCGCGACCTGCTGAGTGCATTCGGCGGCCTGCGCCAACTGCTGGAAGCCGACCAGGCGCGCTTCTGTGCCGAGCGCGGTCTGGGCACGGCCAAGTTCGTCCAGCTCCAGGCCACTCTCGAACTCTCCAAGCGCCACCTGGCCGCGCAGCTAGCCCGCGGCAATGCCCTGACCTCGCCGACCCTGGTGCGCGCCTATCTGGCCACCCAGCTGCGTCATCTGGGCCACGAGGAGTTCGCCGCGCTGTTTCTCGACACCCAGCACCGCGTGATCCGCTTCGAGTCGCTGTTCCGCGGTACCCTGGACAGCGCCTCGGTCTACCCTCGTGAGGTGGCGCGCCGGGCGCTGGAGGTGGGGGCCGGCGCGATCATCTTCGCGCACAACCATCCTTCGGGCGTGGCCGAACCCTCTGATGCCGACCGGCGCATCACCGAGCGGCTGCGTGAGGCGCTGGGCCTGTTCGAGATCCGCGTGCTGGATCACTTCGTCGTCGGCGACGGGGAGGTGGTGTCTTTCGCCGAGCGAGGCTGGCTTTAGGAAACACTGCATAAATGTCTGCGCGAGCGAATCGCTGCGTTGCGCGGTGCTCGGAGTCCTCACCTATACCCCATAGGCTCCGGCTCCTGCGCTTCGCTCGCTCGGTTCGCTGGCTGGATGGAGAAGACTGGTGACAGTACGACTGTTTATGAAAGCTTGCGGGAGTGGGGGGCAGGGAGTGTAGAATACGCGGCTACTTGCCTGTAGGGGCGCACTCTGCTATAAAGTGCAGCCTTTGAATTCCCTTGGGTCAAATGACAACGGGGTCGTTCCCGGTTTGCCCGACAGGTTTTGAACACTCAGGTTTGACCACCTGGCCAAGCGGTTGGAGGCTCCCATGTCCAAAGTATGTCAGGTTACCGGCAAGCGTCCGGTAACTGGTAACAACGTTTCACACTCCCAGCGCAAGACCCGCCGTCGTTTCTTGCCGAACCTGCACACCCATCGTTTCTGGGTGGAGTCCGAGAACCGCTTCGTCAAGCTGCGGGTCTCCTCCAAGGGTATGCGCATCATCGACAAGAAGGGCATCGACGCGGTGCTCAGCGACATTCGCAAGCGCGGCGAAGCCGTCTAAGCGACCACTCAGGGAGTAAGCAGCCATGCGTGACAAGATCAAGCTGGTGTCCAGTGCCGGTACCGGCCACTTCTACACCACCGACAAGAACAAGCGGAACACCCCGGACAAGCTCGAATTCAAGAAATTCGACCCGGTCGTCCGCAAGCACGTGATGTACAAGGAAGCCAAGATCAAGTAAGCCGATCCCGATGTCCGGCGACGGACATCGATGGGGCGACTTGATGGCTTCCAGCCGCAGGTAGCAAGACCTGTCCTCCTGAACCCGGCCCTACGGTCGGGTTCAGGCGTTAGTGAACACTGCGCAAATTGCTGCACGGGCGAATCGCTGCGTTACGCGCTGCTCGAAATCCTCACCTATACCCCATAGGCTCCGGTTTCTGTGCTGCGGGCGCCTTGCGCTTCATCCCGTTCGCTAATCTGCGCAGCGCCCACAGCAGTATTCTATTGTCGAGCCGTATTGCGGCTATCGAGTGAGCGACAATATGCCCGAGCTTCCCGAAGTCGAGACTACCCGGCGCGGCATCGCTCCCCACGTGGAGGGGCGCGAGATCGTCGAGGTGATCGTGCGCCAGCCGCGCCTGCGCGTGCCGGTGCCTGGCGATCTCATCGAGCGCCTGGTGGGATCGCGCATCGGCAGCCTGTCACGGCGCGCCAAGTACCTGCTGCTGCCGGTCGAGGGTGGGGGGGCGAGAGAGGATGCAGGCAGCCTGATCTGGCACCTGGGCATGTCGGGCAGCCTGCGCATCGCCCGGCTGGGCGACATGCCGAAGAAGCACGATCATATCGATCTGGTGTTCGACGACGGTGCTATCCTGCGCTACCACGACCCGCGCCGTTTCGGCTTCGTCGACTGGCTCGCCGGCACTGCCGAGAGCGACCCGCGACTGGCGAACCTGGGGCCCGAACCGCTGTCCGATGCCTTTGACGGCGAGCGCCTCCATCGGCTCTCGCGGGGGCGGCGCATGGCGGTCAAGCCGTTCCTGATGGACAATGCCGTGGTGGTGGGCGTCGGCAATATCTATGCCAGTGAGGCGCTGTTCCTGGCCGGTATCGACCCTCGCCGGGCGGCGGGGCGCATTTCTCTCGAGCGCTACCAGCGCTTGGCCGCGGCCATTCGCGAGGTGCTGGCGGCGGCCATCACCCAGGGCGGCACCACCCTGCGCGACTTCGTCAGCGGCACCGGAGAGCCCGGCTATTTCAAGCAACGCCTCAACGTCTATGGTCGCCACGGCCAGGGCTGTCGGCGCTGCAACGGCGAGCTGCGGCTGGTGACGCTGGGCCAGCGGGCCAGCGTGTTCTGCCCTGCCTGCCAACGTTAGGGAACACTGCACAAATGGCTGCGCGCGCGAATCACTACGTTGCGCGGTGCTCGGAATCCTCACATATAACCCATATGCTCCGGTTCCTGTGCTCCGTGCGCCTTGTGCTTCATCTCGCTCGCTGATTTGTGCAGTGTTTCCGTAGTATTAATTTTACCGAGACGAACCATGACCCAGACCCTGCGCCTCAAGAAGAATGCCGACCGTCGCCTCAAGGCCGGTCACCTGTGGCTCTACTCCAACGAGGTCGATATCGAGGCCACGCCGCTCAAGGGCCTCGAGCCGGGCGCCCAGGTGGTGGTCGAGGCCGCCAACGGCAAGGCGATGGGCGTGGCCTACGTCAACCCCAACTCGCTGATCTGCGCCCGGGTGGTATCGCGCGATCCTGAGATGAGCCTCGACCGTTCGCTGCTGGTGCACCGTTTCAACCAGGCGCTGTCGCTGCGCCAACGCCTCTACGCCAAGCCGTTCTACCGGTTGGTTCACGGCGAGGGCGACCTGCTGCCGGGACTAGTGATCGACCGCTTCGACGACGTGCTGGTGGTGCAGCTCAATACCCTGGGCATGGAACGCCTGGCCGAAGAGGTCGTCGCCGCGCTGGACAAGGTGCTTTCGCCGCGGGTCATCGTGTTCAAGAACGACTCTTCCGGGCGGCGTCAGGAGCAGCTCGAACGCCAGGTCACCGTGGCCAAGGGCGAACTCGACGGGCCGGTGATGCTGGAGGAGAACGGCGTACGCTTCCACGTGCCGGTGCTCGACGGCCAGAAGACCGGCTGGTTCTTCGATCACCGTGCCAACCGTGCCTGGCTCAACGGCCTGGTGGCCGGCAAGCGGGTACTGGACGTGTTCAGCTATATCGGTGGCTGGGGCGTACAGGCGGCGGCTCACGGTGCCAGCGAGGTGCTGTGTATCGATGCCAGCGGCCAGGCGCTGGAACGGGTTGCCGAGAATGCGGCCCTGAACGGTTTGCATGAGCAGGTGGCGGTGGGCGAGGCCGATGCCTTCGAGGCGCTGGCCGCGCTCAAGGCAGACGGTGAGCAGTTCGACGTGGTGATCCTCGACCCCCCGGCCTTCATCAAGAAGCGCAAGGACATTCCCAATGGCGAGCGCGCCTACGCCAGGCTCAACCGCGAGGCCATGCGCCTGCTGGGGCGCGACGGCCTGCTGCTCACGGCCTCCTGTTCCATGCACCTGGCCCCCGAGCGCCTGGTGGAGGTGGTGCGCGGTGCGGTGCGCCATCAGGATCGCCACGGGCAGATCGTCTACCAGGGGCACCAGGCGGCGGACCATCCGGTGCATCCGGCGATCCCGGAAACGGCTTATCTGAAAGCCTTGGGCGTCCGCGTCTTCCGCGACTAGGCAAGCAAGTGCTGCGCTCGCTAATTTCAGAATGGTGCCCATGAACTACGTTCGCGTCTTCGCCCACTCCAATGCGCTGCTGGTCAGCCACGTGCGTAACGTGTTGGCTGCGGCAGGTATTCCCGTGGAGCTGCGTAACATGGTGCTGGGGGGCGGCGCCGGTGAGCTGCCACTGGGCGAATGCGAGCCCGAGGTATGGGTGGCATCGCACAACCGCGAGCGCGCCGAGGCACTGATTCACGAGGCCATGGCGGGGCCCGGCGAAACGCCGGGCTGGCACTGTCCGAACTGCGGCGAAGCACTGGAGGGTGTGTTCGATACCTGCTGGCGTTGCGGTACGACGAAAGCCTGAATCCGTCACGAATGAACCCGCACGGAGAGCACCATGTCACTGGAGTGGGATCTTCCCGACCCGTTCATCCTCGAGCTGGAAGTAGAAGCCTCGGCCATCGACGAGTACGGCCACGCCAACAATGCGGAGTACCTGCGCTGGGTCGAGCAGGTCAGCTGGGCCCACTCGGAATACCTCGGACTCGACCTGGCCCGCTATCGTGAGCTGGACCGGGCCATGGCCGTGCATCGTCATGAACTCGACTATCTGGCGCCGGCCTTTCAGGGTGAGCACCTTGCGCTTGCCACCTGGATCGTCGGCTGCGATGGCCGCCTAACCTTGACCCGGCGCTTCCAGCTTATCCGCCCTGTCGATGGCCGCACCTTGCTGCGTGCCTGTACCCGCTTCGCCTGTATCGAGCTTTCCAGTGGCCGGCCACGGCGTCTGCCGGAGGAGTACGTAGCCATTTACGGCGGCGCTCTTGTGGTTGAGTGAGGCTGCGATTTTTTTGCCACGATAGGGTCTGAAATGTTGATTTTCTTCTTGTAGTCTGAATTTCACGGTTTTTTACCGTTCTTTTTTAGCGGTGCTTCATGTTTGGACTGTCTGTGCTGTAATTCTCCTGTCTTACCCTAACAACAAGCGTTGAACGCTCAGGAGGTGTCCCATGAAGATCGCCGTGCCGAAGGAAATCAAGAACCATGAATATCGCGTCGCCCTGACGCCCACGGGAGCTCGTGAGCTGGTGTCGCGCGGCCATTCGGTCACCGTCCAGGCCGGTGGCGGCGAAGGGGCGGGTTTCTCCGATGCCGACTACGAGGCAGCGGGCGCCCGGCTCGAGGCGAACGTGGATACCCTCTGGGCTGACGCGGAACTGATCCTCAAGGTCAAGGAGCCGCAGCCGGAAGAAGTGGCTCGCCTCTCACGTGGCCAGACCCTGTTCACCTACCTGCACCTGGCCGCCGAGGAGAAGTTGACTCGCGGCCTGATGGAGAGCGGGGCCACCTGCATTGCCTACGAGACCATTACCGACCGCCAGGGCGGCCTGCCGCTACTGGCGCCCATGAGCACCGTGGCCGGCCGCATGGCGATTCAGGCCGGTGCGCATAGCCTGGAGAAGGCCCAGGGTGGCTCCGGCGTGCTGCTGCCTGGCGTGCCCGGCGTGGCCCCCGGCAAGGTCGCCGTGATCGGTGGCGGCGTGGTGGGCGAGAACGCCGCGCGCATGGCGCTGGGCCTGGGTGCCGAGGTCACCGTGCTCGACAAGTCGATCCCGCGTCTGGAGGTACTCGACGACCGCTACCAGGGGCGTATGAAGACCGTCTTCTCCACCGCCGACGCCATCGACGAGGCGGTGCGCGAAAGCGACCTGATCGTTGGCGCCGTGCTGATCCCCGGCGCCGCCGCGCCCAAGCTGATCACCCGTGCGATGCTTGCCGACATGAAGCCCGGCAGCGTGCTGGTGGACGTGGCCATCGACCAGGGCGGCTGCTTCGAGACCAGCAAGCCTACCACCCACGCCGAGCCGACCTACGTGGTCGACGGTATCGTCCACTACTGCGTGGCCAACATGCCGGGCGCGGTGGCGCGCACCTCGACCCAGGCGCTGACCAACGCCACCCTGCCGTTCGTCATCGCCCTGGCCGACAAGGGCTGGAAGCGGGCGCTGGCCGACGATGCCCACTTCCTGCCTGGGCTCAACGTCCATGACGGCCAGGTCACCTACCGTGCCGTGGCCGAGGCTTTCGGCCTGGAATCTGTCGATCCGGCGCGTTTGGTGTAACAAATGTCTGCGCGAGCGAATCGCTTCGGTGAGCGGGGCCGGGGCGGTCGCCTTGACCGCCCCCTCGCGTTACCATAGCGGGCATTTCCGATCAGCAGAGTCCGCTTTCCATGAGTGCAGCTTCACAGAAGACACGCGTTCTCACCGGCATCACCACCACCGGTACCCCGCACCTGGGCAACTACGTCGGCGCCATCAAGCCCGCCATCGCCGCGAGCCAGGACCCCAGCGTGCAGTCCTATTATTTTCTCGCCGACCTGCATGCGCTGATCAAGTGCCAGGACCCCCGGCGGGTGCAGGAGTCGCGCCTGGAAATCGCCGCCACCTGGCTGGCGCTGGGGCTCGATACCGACAACGCCATCTTCTACCGTCAGTCGGACATCCCCGAGATCCCCGAGCTGACCTGGATGCTCTCCTGCGTCTGCGCCAAGGGGCTGATGAACCGTGCCCACGCCTACAAGGCGGCGGTGGCCGAGAACGAGGCCGCCGGCAACCAGGATCCCGACAAGGGCATCACCATGGGGCTGTTCGGCTATCCGGTGCTGATGGCTGCCGACATCCTGATGTTCAACGCCAACAAGGTGCCGGTGGGCCGCGACCAGATCCAGCACATCGAGATGGCCCGCGACATGGGCGGGCGCTTCAACCACCTCTACAAGGGCGAGTTCTTCACCCTGCCGGAAGCGGTGGTGGACGATGAGGTGGCGGTGCTGGGTGGCCTCGACGGACGCAAGATGTCCAAGAGCTACAACAACACCATCCCGCTGTTCGTCTCCGAGAAGAAGCTGCTCAAGCTGGTGCGCAAGATCAAGACCAATTCGCTGGAGCCCGGCGAGCCCAAGGACCCCGAGGGCTGCACACTGTTCCAGATATATTCGGCCTTCGCCAGCCGCGAAGAGCGTGAAGCAATGCGCGGCGAGTACGCCAATGGCATCGGCTGGGGCGAGGTCAAGAACCGCCTGTTCGAACTCCTCGACGCGCAGCTGCGCGAGCCTCGCGAGCGCTATATGGCGCTGATGGAGGACCCGGGGCACATCGAGAGCGTGCTGAAGAAGGGGGCCGAGCGGGCACGCGCCGAGGCCGCACCGTTCATGGATAGGTTAAGGCATGCCGTGGGGCTGGGCCGCTTCATCTGACTTCAGACATGACGCAACAGGGCGCCTTCGGGCGCCCTGTTGCGTCATGGCACCCGCCTGGCGCACTTGAGCCGAACTTGCCACCCTACAGGAGCGGATCGAGAGGAGGATGCACATAATGGCCACTGCAATGGATGCGAAGCGACCTCGCCGGGTCTCGCTGATACTGGGTGTGCTGCTGCTGGCAGGCACCCTGCTGGTCGGCATGGCATACGGCACGCGTATGGGGCTATTGATGATCGTCGGCGTGCTGCTCGGAATCTCGCTCTATCACGCCGCCTTCGGCTTCACCGCCGCCTGGAGAGTGTTCATCAGCGAACGCCGTGGGCGCGGGCTGCGTGCCCAGATGGTGATGCTGGCCATCGCCGTGGTGCTGTTCTTTCCCGCGCTGGGGGCGGGCAGCCTGTGGGGCCAGAGTGTCTCGGGCTTCGTGGCGCCGATAGGCCTCTCGGTGGTGGTGGGCGCCTTTCTCTTCGGCATCGGCATGCAGCTCGGCGGCGGCTGTGCCTCGGGCACGCTGTTCACCGCCGGCGGTGGCAACGCCCGCATGGTCATCACGCTGCTCTTCTTCATCGTCGGCTCATTGATCGGCACTGCCCATTTCTCCTGGTGGATGGGGCTGCCGGCCTTCGCGCCCGTGTCGCTGGTGCAGACATTCGGTGCCGGTGGCGGCATCGTCGTGAGCCTGGCCCTGTTCGCCGCCATTGCCGCCTTCACCGTGCTCATGGAAAAGCATCGCCATGGCCAGTTGGAGGAGACGCCGCGGGCCAACCTGAGCGAGCGGCGCTGGCTGACCGGCCCCTGGCCGCTGCTGCTGGGCGCGGTGGCGCTGGCGCTGCTCAACTTCGCCACCCTGGCACTG
Organism: Billgrantia sp. Q4P2; assembly: GCF_052806135.1. Lineage (NCBI taxonomy): Bacteria > Pseudomonadati > Pseudomonadota > Gammaproteobacteria > Oceanospirillales > Halomonadaceae > Billgrantia > Billgrantia sp. Q4P2. The sequence continues at coordinate 444,304 of NZ_JBRBAI010000003.1, read as the reverse complement.
GCCGGGCGCCCTTGGGGCATCACTTCGGCCTTTGCCTTGTGGGGCGCCAAGGCCTACGAGTTCCTCGGTGGCGATGTGACCCAGTGGGGCTACTGGCAGAGCTCGGGCAACGCCGCAGCGCTTCGCGCCAGCGTATGGAGCGACATCACCACGGTAATGAACGTAGGCATCATCCTTGGCGCCATGGTGGCTGCCACCCTGGCCGGACGCTTTGCCCCGACCCTACGGATTCCGCTGGGCTCGGTGATGGCGGCGGTAGTCGGAGGTTTGATGTTGGGCTACGGGGCCAGGCTAGCGTTCGGCTGCAACATTGGTGCCTACTTCAGCGGCATTGCGTCAGGCAGCCTGCATGGCTGGGTGTGGTTGGTGGCGGGCTTCGCCGGCAACATGTTAGGGGTGCGGCTGCGCCCGTGGTTCTTCGACCGCCCACCCAGCGACAGGACCCGCGCCAAGGTCAGCTGATGCGCCACAATGGCAGAGGCGTGATAGAGTTGGCGCCAAGAGCGCCATCAGAGCGCTCAGGAAGGGCAGTACACCTGACTGCGCTTCCCTACGGCCCGGTTCCAGTCACCGTATCGAGACAAAAGATGCCCGAACGCAAACGTCCACTTTATATTCCCTACGCTGGTCCTTCGCTGCTCGAGATGCCGCTGCTCAACAAGGGCAGTGCGTTTACCCGCGAGGAACGCCTCGAGTTCAACCTGGTCGGCCTGCTGCCGCAGAACGTGGAATCCATCGAGGAACAGGCTGAACGAGCCTATCGCCAGTACCAGCAGTGCCATAGCGACCTGGAGCGGCACATCCACCTGCGGGCGATCCAGGACGACAACGAGACCCTCTACTACCACATGGTGATGGAGCATCTCGAGGAAATGCTGCCGATCATCTATACCCCCACGGTGGGCCAGGCCTGTGAGGAATTCTCCAATATTTACCGCAGTCACCGCGGCCTGTTCGTCAGCTACCCCGACCGTGAGCGCATCGACGACATCCTGCGCAGTGCCACCAAGGACAGGGTCAAGGTAATCGTGGTGACCGACGGCGAGCGTATCCTCGGCCTCGGCGATCAGGGTATCGGTGGCATGGGCATTCCCATCGGCAAGCTGGCGCTCTACACCGCCTGCGGCGGCATCAGCCCCGCCTATACCTTGCCGATCACCCTCGACGTCGGCACCAACAACCAGGCCCTGCTCGACGACCCGATGTACATGGGGTGGCGGCATCCGCGTATCTCCCAGGAGGAGTACGACGCTTTCGTCGACCAGTTCATCGCTGCGGTGAAGCGTCGCTGGCCCAATGTGCTGCTGCAGTTCGAGGATTTCGCCCAGGCCAACGCCGTGCCCTTGCTGGAGCGCTACCGCGACCAGTTGTGCTGCTTCAATGACGACGTGCAGGGCACTGCGGCAGTCGCTGTGGGCACCCTAATGGCGGCCTGTCAGGCCCGTGGCGAGACCATCGCCGACCAGCGCGTGGTGTTCGTCGGTGCCGGCTCCGCCGGCTGCGGCATCGCCGAACAGGTGGTGGTGGCGATGCAGGCGGAGGGGCTCTCCGAGAAGGAGGCGCGGCGGCGCGTCTTCATGGTCGATCGTGATGGCCTGGTCACCAGCGATCAGGCGTGGCTGCGCGACTTCCAGCGGCGCCTGGCGCACGAGCCCGAGCTCGTCGAAGGGTGGCAGAATCAATCCCTGCTTGAAGTGGCGCGCCATATCAAGCCCACGGTGCTGATCGGCGTGTCGGGCCAGCCGGGTCTGTTCTCCGAGGACGTGATCCGCGCCATGCACGCCGGCTGCGAACGACCGGTGATCATGCCGCTCTCCAACCCCACCTCCCGCGCCGAGGCCACGCCCTCGGACGTGCTCGAGTGGACCGATGGCCAGGCGCTGGTGGCCACCGGCAGCCCCTTCCAGCCAGTGATCCTCGACGGCAAGACCTATCCCATCGCCCAGTGCAACAACGCCTATATCTTTCCCGGCATTGGCCTCGGCGTGGTAGCCAGTGGGGCCAAGAGAATCACCGACACCATGCTGATGACCGCTTCCCGTGCGCTGGCTCGTGAGGCGCCGCTGGTGAAGGAAGGGGAGGGTGCGCTGCTGCCGCCGCTGTCGCAGATCCGCGAACTCTCCAGGGCCATCGCCTTCGAAGTGGCCGCCCAGGCCCAGCAGGAGGGCGTGGCGCTGCGCACCGACGGTATCAAGCTGCGCCAGGCCATCGAGCGCAGCAGCTGGACGCCGGAGTATAGAAGCTATCGGCGCCGTGCGTTCTAGGTGCAAGCTACGGGCTACGGGTCTCGAGCTGCGAGCAAGATGCAGCCCGCAACCCATAGCCCGACACAAGGAGGCCCCGTCGGCTGCCCGACGGGACCTTCCTTGTGTAGCACAAGAGGCAGGAATGGGCTTAGGCAGCGCCGATCATCCGCCGTAGCACGTAGTGGAGGATGCCGCCGTGGCGGTAGTACTCCAGCTCGTTGGCGGTGTCGATGCGGCACAGGGCCTCGATCCGCTTCTCGCCCTTGTCGCTCTTCACCGTGACCGTGACCCTGCCGCCCGGGGTGAGGTCGGCCAGGCCCGCGATGGAAATGGTTTCGTCGCCGGTCAGGCCAAGCGTCTTGCGGCTTTCGCCTTCGGGGAACTGCAGCGGCACCACGCCCATGCCGATCAGGTTGGAGCGGTGGATGCGCTCGTAGGACTCGGCGATGACGGCGCGCACACCGAGCAGGCGCGTGCCCTTGGCCGCCCAGTCCCGCGACGAGCCGGTGCCGTACTCCTTGCCGGCTACCACGACGAGCGGCGTGCCCTTCTCCTGGTACCGCATGGCAGCGTCGTAGATCGCCATCTGTTCGCCCGAAGGCACGTGGCGGGTCTCGCCGCCGACCACGCCGTCGAGCATCTCGTTTCTGATGCGCACGTTGGCGAAGGTGCCGCGCATCATTACCTCGTGGTTGCCGCGGCGCGAGCCGTAGGAGTTGAAGTCCACCGGCTTGATGCCGCGCTCCTGCAGGTAACGCCCGGCGGGGCTGTCGGGCTTGATCGAACCGGCCGGCGAGATGTGGTCGGTGGTCACCGAGTCGCCGAGCAGGGCAAGGATATGGGCATCCTCGACGTCCTCGATCGGCTCCGGGTCGCGGCCCATGCCCTCGAAGAAGGGCGGATGCTGAATGTAGGTCGATGAGGGAGACCATTCGTAGACTTGGCTCTGCGGCACCTGCAGCGCCTTCCAGGTCTCGTCGCCTTCGAAGACCTCGGCGTACTCCTTGCGGAACATGTCGGTCTTGACCTTCTCCACGGCATTGGCGATATCGGCCTGGGAGGGCCAGATGTCCTGTAGATAGACCGGATTGCCGTCCCGGTCCTCGCCCAGCGGTTCACTGGTGAGATCCACGCGCACGTTGCCGGCCAGGGCGTAGGCCACCACCAGCGGCGGCGAGGCCAGCCAGTTGGTCTTCACCAGCGGGTGAATGCGGCCCTCGAAGTTGCGGTTGCCCGAAAGTACCGAGGCCACGGTGAGATCGCTGTCCTCGATTGCCTTCTCGATGGGTGTCGGCAGCGGGCCGGAGTTGCCGATACAGGTGGTGCAGCCGTAGCCCACCAGGTTGAAGCCCAGGGCGTTGAGGTCGTCGCTGACGCCGCCGGCGTCGAGATACTCGGTCACGACCTTGGAGCCCGGCGCCAGCGAGGTCTTGACCCAGGGCTTGGTCTTGAGGCCGCGGGCCAGGGCGTTGCGTGCCAGCAGTCCCGCGGCCATCATCACGCTGGGGTTGGAGGTGTTGGTACACGAGGTGATGGCGGCGATCACTACGGCGCCGGGGTTGAGCATGAACAGCTCGCCCTCCATCTCCACGTTCTGGCTGTCATGGTGCTCATAGCTCTCGTGGACGCCGACGGCGGTCTGGCCGCCTTCGGAGTTCAGCCGGCCACGCTCCTCGCTGGGCGCGGCTTTGCCGTTCTTCTCGCCCTCCATCAGCTTTTCGAAGGTGGCCTTCATGTCCTTGAGGGCAACGCGATCCTGGGGCCGCTTGGGGCCGGCCAGGCTGGCTTCGACGTCGCCGAGGTCGAGGTGCAGGGTGTCGCTGAAGATCGGCTCGTCGCCGGGCTCCCGCCACAGTCCCTGGGCCTTGCTGTACGCTTCCACCAGGGCGACCTGGGTATCTTCGCGGCCGGTCAGGCGCAGGTAGGCGAGGGTCTCGTCGTCGACCGGGAAGAAGCCGCAGGTGGCACCGTATTCCGGCGCCATGTTGGCGATGGTGGCGCGATCGGCCAGCGGCAGGTCGGCCAGGCCGTCGCCGTAGAACTCGACGAACTTGCCCACCACGCCGCGGTTACGCAGCATCTGGGTTACCGTCAGTACCAGGTCGGTGGCGGTGATGCCTTCCTTGAGCTTGCCGGTGAGCTTGAAGCCCACCACCTCGGGAATCAGCATGGAGACCGGCTGGCCGAGCATGGCGGCTTCGGCCTCGATGCCGCCTACGCCCCAGCCGAGTACACCGAGACCGTTGATCATGGTGGTGTGGGAGTCGGTGCCCACCAGGGTGTCGGGGTAGGCGAAGGTCTTGCCATCCTGCTCCTTGCTCCACACCGTACGGCCCAGATACTCCAGGTTCACCTGGTGGCAGATGCCGGTGCCCGGCGGTACCACGCGGAAGTTGTCGAAGGCGTCCTGGCCCCAGCGCAGGAATTCATAGCGCTCGCGGTTGCGCTGCATCTCGATGGCGACGTTGTCCTTGAAGGCGGTGGGGTTGCCGAACTTGTCGACCATCACCGAGTGATCGATGACGAGATCCACCGGCGAGAGGGGATTGATGCGCGACGGGTCCTCGCCGAGCTTTTCTACCGCGGCACGCATCGAGGCCAGATCCACCACGCCGGGAACGCCGGTGAAGTCTTGCATCAGCACTCGAGCCGGGCGATAGCCGATCTCGCGGCTGGAGCGCCCGCCCTGCTGCCAGTCGACCAGCGCCTGGAGGTCCTCGCGCGCCACGCTGGGATCGTCGGCGAAGCGCAGTTGATTCTCCAGCAGGATCTTCAGCGTCTTCGGCAGCCGGTCGATGTTGCCAAGGGCATCGGCTGCCTGCGGCAGACTGTAGTAGTGGTAGGTGGTGCCACCGGCGACCAGGGTCTGCAGGGTATCCGGCATCTCGTCACGGCTCATGAAGGCCTCCTGTCACGGTAGTGAACGGTCCTTTTCTTCGATCTCATGCTTAACACATGGTCATGATAGGTCCCCCTTTCAAGCACTGCCCAAGGTTTCTATGCTGAACGAAAGCCTGTTGCGTGGCGCTGTCGTCTCGTTGGGGGAGGAGGGGCGAGCGCCGGGAGTTCTTGTATGCATGAAGAGCAGCTCGACAGCCATTCGGTCCACTGCCCCTACTGCAGCATGCCTTTCGACCTGCTGGTGGATGTCTCCCAGGGCAGCCACGAGACCTGGGAGGATTGTCCCTACTGCTGCGCACCGATCCAGTTGAGGATCGAGGTGTCGCCGGCCACCGGCGAGCTGGTGACGCTGATGCTGGGACGTGACGATGAAGTGCTGTGAAGAAAGGTGTTAGAGGCTGGTACAATGTTGGCATCCATTGCCCCGGTCGGCTGCGACGAGCATGACCGGGGCGAGTCATGGCAAGCCTCATCCCATTATCGAGTTGCGAGGATCCCTTCATGAGCGAAGCGCGTCACGAGCGCCTGATCATTCTGGGCTCAGGCCCGGCCGGCTACACAGCCGCCGTCTATGCGGCACGGGCCAACCTCAAGCCGGTGCTGATCACCGGTATCCAGGCAGGTGGTCAGCTGACCACTACCACCGATGTGGACAACTGGCCCGGCGACGATGCCGGCGTGCAGGGACCGGAACTCATGGAGCGCATGAAGCGCCATGCCGAGCGCTTCGATACCGAAGTCCTGTTCGACCATATCCATGAAGTGGATCTGCGCAACCGTCCCTTCACCCTCAAGGGCGACAGCGGCAGCTATACCTGCGATGCGCTGATCATTGCCACCGGTGCCAGTGCGCGCTACCTGGGGCTGCCGTCCGAGCAGCAGTTCATGGGCCAGGGGGTGTCGGCCTGTGCCACCTGTGACGGCTTCTTCTACCGCAACAAGGAGGTCGTGGTGGTGGGCGGGGGCAACACCGCCGTGGAAGAGGCGCTCTATCTCTCCAACATCGCCTCCAAGGTGACCCTGGTGCATCGTCGCGACACCCTGCGCGCCGAGAAGATCCTGCAGGACAAGCTGCGCGAGAAGGCCGAGAGCGGCAACGTGGTGCTCGAGTGGAACCACGTGCTCGACGAAGTGCTGGGCGATGCCAGCGGCGTGACCGGCGTGCGTATCCGTTCCACCGTCGATGACAGCGTGAAGGAGCTCGAGGTGCCCGGCGTGTTCATCGCCATCGGCCATAGCCCCAACACCGGTATCTTCGAAGGCCAGTTGGAGATGCACGACGGCTATATCAAGGTGAAGTCCGGCCTCGAGGGCAATGCCACCGCCACCAGCGTGCCGGGGGTGTTCGCCGCCGGCGACGTGATGGATCACGTCTACCGTCAGGCCGTGACCTCCGCCGGCACCGGCTGCATGGCGGCATTGGATGCGGAGCGCTACCTCGACGAACTTTAAGCTTCGGGCTTCGGGCTTCGGGCTTCGGGCTTCGGGCTAGGCTGTAGCTCGTAGCTCGTAGCTCGTAGCTCGTAGCTCGTAGCTCGTAGCTCGTAGCTCGTAGCTCGTAGCTCATCGCTCGCCGCTAGTAATGCGGCGGTACCTCGTCCTGCGGGTTGGGTGCCGCCATCTCCGAATCCTGCAGCGCCCGCTGCTGGTCGCGCAGCTTCTCCTGCATCAAGGCATTGATCCGCTCGAGTTGGGCCAGCCGTCGTTCCTGGCTAGCGACGGCTTCGTCCAGCGTATCCAGCCAGTGCTCCTGGTAGGCGATTCGGCTCTCCAGCGCCTCCAGTCGGGTGGCGAGCGCCTGGGAAAGGCTCATGCTAGAATCGTCGCGCTGCGTGTCGCTGTTCATCGTGACACCTTCATCAGGCGATGGGACTCCGGTCGTGTCGTCATTGGACATCCTGTTTCATCAATTCCACATAACAAGTGAGCAATACGGATCCATGAATCGCAAGGTTATCATTCGCTGTACGCTGATCAGCCTCTTGTTGGCGCTACCGTCCCCCCTGCTGATCGCCCTGTTCGTTACGCTGATCGAAGTCGATCTGGCGCGCCAGCTATTCGCCATGATAGAGGTCGTTGGCGCAACTTCCATCTATCTCGCCGGGGTGGCTGCGGTCTTCGTGCTGCTGCTCATCGCCACCCTTACGCTGCACGCCTTCAGTCCCAGGCTGGCGGTGCTGGCCGACGTCGAGAACGACGACCGCGAGATCGGTGAGGTCAAGTGGTTCAACGTCAACAAGGGCTACGGCTTCATCAAGCGCGAGAGCGGCGAAGACGTGTTCGTGCATTTCCGCGCCATTCGCGGCCGCGGGCATCGCACCCTGGCCGAAGGGCAGAAGGTGCGCTATCACGTGATCGAAAACGAAAGAGGGTTGCAGGCCGACGACGTCACTGTAATCACTTGAACGAAGCGCCTGCGCTTCCAACGACATCGCCCCGCCGAAGCGGGGCGATGTCGTTTGGGTCACTGGCCCGAGTCGGGCCAGTCGATGGCGCCTTCGCTGCCGTCGGGCAGTACCTGCCAGAAGCGGTCGGGTTCGTCGCCGGGCTGCCAGCCGCCGAGCGAGCAGCGCACTTCGCAGCCGAGCCGGGAGGCGGCGTCACGGGCGCAGTCGCAATCCCTCAGCCATGGGGTGTGCTGGCTGTCGAACCACAGGCTGGCGAAGCCGTCGGCGGCTTGTTCCACCAGCAGCACCGGGATTTCGTGGCCCTCGTGATGGCCGCGGGTCTGCCATTTGCTGCGCCCGGCACCATGCAGCGGGGCGGCATCCAGCGTCTCGCCGAGCCAAGCGTTGATCGCATCCAGCGGGGCCTGGCGCAGGTAGATCTCGATGTCCGGATAGCGCATGCTGCTGTCGTGCTGGTGGGGCATGATGAACTCTCTCGGCGCGGTCAGGGCTGGGCGGTGCCGTTGATGAAAAGCCTGGCCAGGATCGCTTCATAGATCCGGCTCAGATCGTCGAGGTCGGCGGCGCGGACGCGCTCGTTGGTCTGGTGAATGGTGGCATTGCGCGGCCCCAGCTCCACCACCTGGCTACCCAAGGTGGCGATGAAGCGCCCATCAGAGGTGCCTCCGCTGGTGGAAAGCTTGGGACGGTGGCCAAGTGTGGCTTCGACACCGTGCAGGGCGGCATCCACCAGCTCACCCTCGGCAGTGAGGAACGGCTCGCCGTTGAGCGTCCAGTCGAGCTGGTACTCGAGCCCGTGGGCGTCGAGAATCGCCTGGGTGCGCTCTCGCAGCTTCTCATGGGTCACCTCGGTGGAGAAGCGGAAGTTGAACACCACTTCCACGTCGCCGGGGATCACGTTGGTAGCGCCGGTACCGGCGCGGATGTTGGAGATCTGGAAGCTGGTGGCCGGAAAGAAATCGTTGCCGCCATCCCAGTGCTCGCGCACCAGTGCATCGAGCGCCGGCATCGCCTGGTGGATGGGATTGCGTGCCAGGTGCGGGTAGGCCACGTGGCCCTGGATGCCCTTGATGTGGAGTACGCCGCCCAGTGAGCCGCGCCGGCCGTTCTTGATCACGTCGCCGAGCACGTCGGTGGAGGAAGGTTCGCCGACGATGCAGAAGTCGAGCCGCTCGTTGCGCTCGCGCAGGTGCTCGACCACGGCCCGGGTGCCGTCCACCGCAGGGCCTTCCTCATCGGAGGTGATCAGGAAGGCGATACGGCCATGGTGATCGGGATGGGCGCTGACGAAACGTTCCACCGCGGTGATCATCGCCGCCAGGCTGCCCTTCATGTCGGCCGCACCGCGGCCACGCAGCATGCCGTCGTCATCGATACAGGGCTCGAAGGGGGGCGTGTCCCAATGCACGTGGGGTCCGCTCGGCACCACGTCGGTGTGGCCAGCGAAGGCCAGCACCGGGCCGTGATGGCCGTGTGTCGCCCAGAAGTTTTCCACGTCGCCGAAGGGCAGGCGCTCGATGTGAAAGCCGAGCCGCTCCAGGCGCTCGATCATCAATGCCTGGCAGCCCAGGTCGTCGGGGGTGACCGAGGGGCGGCGGATCAGCTCCATGGCCAGGGCCAGGGTGGGGGAGAGCTCGGAAGTCGTTGAGGACATGCAGGTTCCGGAAGGGGCGGACGACGCCGAGTGGCGTCGCCTACGCGCCTCAGTTATTGGCGTGGAGCGCTTCGTTGAGCGCGATGGCGCTCTTGTTGGTCAGGCACTCGATGCGCCCGTTCTGCGAGTTGCGGCGCAGCAGCAGATCGCTCTGGCCGGCCAACTCGCGGGCCGCCACGGTCTTGACCTCCTGGCCTTGGTCGTCGAGCAGGGTGACCTTGGCACCGGCGGTGATATAGAGACCGGCTTCCACGGTGCAGCGGTCGCCCAAGGGAATGCCGATGCCGGCATTGGCGCCGATCAGGCAGCCTTCGCCCACCTTGATGATGATGTTGCCACCGCCGGAGAGCGTGCCCATGGTAGAGCAGCCGCCACCCAGGTCGGAGCCCTTGCCCACCAGCACGCCGGCGGAGATACGCCCCTCGATCATGCCGGGGCCCTCGGTGCCGGCATTGAAGTTGACGAAGCCCTCGTGCATCACGGTGGTGCCTTCGCCGAGATAGGCCCCCAGGCGCACCCGGGCGGTGTCGGCGATGCGCACGCCGCTGGGTACCACGTAGTCGGTCATCTTGGGAAACTTGTCGACGCAGTCCACCGACAGGGCTCGGCCCTCCAGGCGTGCCTTGAGACGACGGGCCGGCAGCTCCTCGATGTCGATCGGGCCTTCGCTGGTCCAGGCGACATTGCGCAGCAGGCCGAACATGCCGGTCAGGTCGACGCCATGCGGCTTGACCAGACGGTGCGACAGCAGGTGCAGCTTGAGGTAGACCTCCGGCGCGCTCTGCGGCGGCAGGTCGCTCTCCAGGAAAGTCGCAACCAGCGGGCGCTGGCTGGCGGCCAGTGCCTCGACCAGCTCCGCCTGGGCAACATGCCCGGCCGTCTTGAGCGCCTCGGCGAGCTTGGCGCAGTGCTCCGGCAGGAAACTGACGGCGCTGTTACCGGCAGGGACGTCGAGCACCTTGCCGGCGGCTTCCACCAGGCTGGCATCCGGCTTGAACAGTGGCGCCGGATAATAGATCTCCAGCCAGTCGCCCTGGGTATTTTGGGTGCCGATTCCGAAGGCAAGGCTCAGCATGGGATGTCCTCGTGTCTTGATGATAAGGGGAGTCAACCTTTTAGGTCGTCGTAGTCACCGTCGCGATAGCCGACGCGAACTTCGTCACCGGTGTCGAGCAGTGGCCGCTTGAGCAGGGTGGGGTTGGCCATGATCAACGCGCGGGCCTTGTTGGCGTCGATCTCCTGTTTGTCCTCCTCGGGGAGGTTGCGCCAGGTGGTGCTGCGCCGGTTGAGCGCTTCCATCACCGGGACCCGCGCGAGGATGTGTTCGAGTAGCGCCGCGGAGAGGCCGTCCTCGCGCAGGTCATGGACCTGATAGGGGAGCCCCCTGTCGTCCAGTGCCTTGCGCGCCTTGCGACAGGTATCGCAGTTCTTGATCACGAAGAGGGTTGCCATCATGCACTCCTTTCGATGAAGCGGCGAATTCGCTGAGCAGCTTCTACGGTGGGCTCGAGTTCGGCCACCAGCGCCAGGCGTATGCGGCCCGCGCCGGGATTTTCGCCATGGTCATCCTCGCGGCCCATGTAGGAGCCGGGTAGCACGCTGACGTGCTCGGCGGCGAACAGCCCCCGGGTGAACGCCTCGTCGTCAACGCCCGGTACTGCCGGCCATAGATAGAAACTGGCCTTGGGCGTGGGAAATTCAAGCACCGGGGCGAGTATCTCGGTCACCGCGGCAAATTTCTCGCGATAGGCATCGCGGTTGGCGCGCACGTGGGCTTCGTCGTTCCAGGCCGTGATCGAGGCATGCTGCAGCGGCAACGACATGGCGCAGCCGTGGTAGGTACGATAGCGCTTGAACGGCGCAATCAGTCCGGCGTCGCCGGCGACGAACCCCGAGCGCAGCCCCGGCAGGTTGGAGCGCTTCGAGAGCGAGTGGAACACCAGGCAGCGGCGGAAGTCGTGGCGGCCGATGGCGGCACAGGCCTCGAGCAGCCCCGGCGGCGGCGCGCGCTCGTCCAGGTAGAGCTCGGAGTAGCACTCGTCGGAGGCGATGATGAAGTCGTGCTCGTCGGCAAGGGCAATCAGCTTCTCGAACTCGGCCTGGGGTGTCACCGCGCCGGTGGGGTTGCCCGGCGAGCAGAGAAAGACGATCTGCACCTCGCGCCAGGTATCGGCCGTCACGGCATCGAAGTCGGGACGAAAGCCGTGCTCGGCCCGGCAGTTCAGGTAGAGCGGCCGGCCCCCGGCAAGCAGGGTGGCACCCTCGTAGATCTGGTAGAAGGGGTTGGGCACCGCCACCCGTGCCGGGCGGGTGCGATCCAGTGCGGCCTGGACGAAGGCAAAGATTGCTTCGCGGGTGCCGTTGACCGGCAGCACCTGGCGCTCGGCGTCGAGCCCTTCGAGCCCGAAGCGGCGGGTGGCCCAGCCGGCGATGGCGGTGCGCAGCTCGGGGATGCCGGCGGTGGCCGGATAGCGGGCGAAGTCGAGTCGATGCGCCTGCAGCGTTTCCAGGGCATCAGCGAAGGGCGCGTGCTGCGGTTCGCCGATGGTCAGCGGAATGTGCGCGAGCCCTTCGGGCGGCATCACGCCGGCCTTCAGCGCGGCGAGCTTCTCGAAGGGGTAGGGCTTCAGGGCGTCGAGATCGGGGTTCATCGGTGTCCAGGCGCCGTGGGCGGCGTCGTTGTCATGGCTGCGGGCAGACCGACGATTATAGGGAAGCCCCCGGCTCGCCTCAAACTCCAGACGTGGCAGGCGTCAGCCTGCCACGTCGAGCACCTCGATCAGTCGCGCGCGCAGGCGCTGCTGGCGCTCGGGGTCGGTCAGCGGTGCGCCCGCCTTGTCGGTAATGAAGAAGACGTCCTCGACGCGCTCGCCCAGGGTGGCGATCTTGGCCGCGGAGAGCGAGATGTCCTGCTCCATGAAGATGCGCCCGACCCGGGCCAATAGGCCGGGGCGGTCGGGAGCGGTCAGCTCCAGCAGGGTGCGTTCGTTGGCCGGGTCCTGTTCGATGAGCACCTCGGTCGGCACCCTGAAGTGGCGAAGCTGGCGCGGGGTGTGGCGGGTGACGATCTGCGGATAGTCGTCGGGGTCGTCGAGCTCCTCCACCAAGTGGGCGCGGATCTCCTCGATGCGGCCCGGGTCACGGATGGCGCGACCCTGGTCGTCGAGCACGATGAAGGTGTTGAGCGTCCAGTCGTTGCTCGAGGTGGCGATGCGGGCGTCGTGGATGGAAAGGCCCAGCTGTTCCATGGCGGCGGCGGTGGCGGCGAACAGGTCGTCCACCGAGCGGGTGTGGATGAACACCTTGGTACCACCGTCGGACATGTCGTCGGTGGGGGCGCTGATCAGGATCAGCGGTAGCGCCGATTCGTGATGGGCGAGGATGCCCATGGTCTGCCAGACGATCTCGCTGGGCGCGTACTGCAGGAAGTACTCCTCGCCGAGCAGTTCCCACAGGCGCTCGACCCGTTCCAGGTCGGCGCCCACCGTGATCAGCAGCGAGCGCGCCTCGCTGCGCGTTTCGCGCACCCACTCATCACGGTCCAGCGGATTGTCCAGGCCGCGGCGCAAGGCGCGCTTGGCTTCGGCGTGCAGCTGGCGCAGCAGCGACGCACGCCAGCCGTTCCACAGCGTCGGGTTGGTGGCGTTGATGTCGGCGACCGTGAGCAGGTAGAGGTAGTCCAGGCGGGTCTCGTCACCGACCTGAACGGCGAACTCGCGGATCACGTCGGGGTCGGTGATGTCGCGCTTCTGGGCCACCATCGACATTACCAGGTGGTTCTCCACCAGCCAGGTGACCAGCCGGGTGTCGCGGCTCGACAGGCCGTGGCGTTCGGCGAAGCGCTCCACGTCGCGGGCGCCGAGGATAGAGTGGTCGCCGCCGCGGCCCTTGCCGATGTCGTGGTAGAGCCCGGCGATCCACAGCAGCTCCAGCTTGGGCAGCTGATGCACCAGCGCTGCCGCCACCGGGAAGTCGCCACGTGCCTCGGGCTTGCGGAACTGGTGGATGAACTTGAGCAGGCGCAGGGTGTGGGCGTCCACGGTGTAGATGTGGAACAGGTCATGCTGCATCAGGCCCACCGCCTGGCCGAATTCCGGCAGGTACTTGCCCAGCACGCCATAGCGATTCATGCGCCTGAGCTGGCGCGCCACGTTGCCGCTGGAGCACAGCAGCGACATGAACAGGTGCTGATGCTGGGCATCGTCGCGGTAGAGGTCGTCGATCAGGTGGCGGTGGTCACGGATCAGGCGGATGGTATCGGCACGCACGCCCTCGATCTCGGGGTGTTCCGCCATCAGCAGGAAAAGCTCGAGCAGCGCCGAGGGGTGTTCGCGGAATACCGAGCGCTGGCGTGCCTTGATGTAGCCGCCCTCGATCACGAAGCGCTCATTGAGGTCGGTGGTCTCCAGGCGTTCGCCGCCGCGCAGGATCGCCTCGTCGAAGTGCTGCAACAGCATGTCGTTGAGCCCGGCCAGCGCCGTGACGTGCCGGTAGTAACGCTTCATGAACTGCTCGACGGCCAGGCGCTCGGGGGTATCGCGGAAGCCGAACAGTTCGGCGATGGTGCGCTGGTGGTCGAACAGCAGGCGGTCCTCGGCGCGGCCGGTGAGCATGTGCAGCGCATAGCGCACCTGCCACAGGAAGGCCTGGCCCTGGCTCAGGATGCGCAGCTCGGCATCGTTCATGAAGCCGTTTGCCACCAGGTCCTCGTAGCGCTGGCTGCCGAAGTGGCGCTTGGCTACCCAGCCGATCATCTGGATGTCGCGCAGACCACCGGGTGAACTCTTGATGTTGGGCTCGAGGTGATACTCGGAGTTGTTGAAGCGGTGATGACGAGCGATCTGCTCCTGCCACTTGGCCTCGAAGAAGCGGTCCGACGGCCACATCCGCTCGGGGGCGATGCGTGCCTTCATCGCCTCGCGCAGCGATTCGGGCCCGGCCAGGGTGCGCGACTCCATCAGGTTGGTGATGATGGTGATGTCGCCTTCGGCCTCGCGCTCGCAGTCGGAGAGCGAACGCACGCTGTGGCCGATCTCCAGGCCGATGTCCCACAGCAGGGTGATGAAGGCGGTCAAGCCCTCGCGGTAGGGCGTGTCGTCGTCACTCTCCAGCAGCAGCATCAGGTCGACGTCGGAGTGCGGGTGCAGCTCGCCGCGGCCGTAGCCGCCCACGGCGAGCAGAGCCACGCCGTCGTCGGGCCAGTCGTGCAGTGACCAGGCTACGCCCAGCAGCTGATCGAGGCTCCAGGCGCGGCCGTGTACCAGGTCGCGGATGTCGGCGCCGGCGTGGAAGCGCTCATCGAGCCGGCTCTGGATGTCGCGCAGCGCCGCCTTGAAGGGGGCGATGGGCGAGCGGGTGCCGGCGAGTTCGCGCCGGAAGGTCTCGGCGTCGAACAGCGACTCGTCGGGTACGAAGCGATAGTGATGCAGGAGCATGATGGCTCGACTCAGTGGTCGAGGAAGGAGAAGTCTTCCTCGTGGCGTGCCGTGAGTACCTCGACACCGGTCTCGGTGACCAGCAGCGTGTGCTCCCACTGCGCGGACAGGCTCTTGTCCCGGGTCACCGCGGTCCAGCCATCGCGCAATACCTTGGTCTGGTGCCCGCCGACGTTGATCATCGGTTCGATGGTGAAGCACATGCCGGCGGCCAGGATGGCATCGGCCTCGGGGGCGTAGCCGTCATAGTGCAGCACCTGAGGGTCCTCGTGGAAGGTGGCGCCGATGCCATGGCCGCAGAAATCGCGTACCACCGAGTAGCCGTTGGCCTCGGCGTGCTGCTGTATCGCCCGGGCCAGCTCCGACAGGCGCACGCCCGGGCGGACCAGGGCAATGCTCTTGTAAAGGCACTCCTGGGTCACCCGGCACAGCCGCTCGCCCTGGATGCTTTCGCCGACGATGAACATGACGCTGGAGTCGCCGTGGTAGCCGTCGGCGGTCTTCACGGTGACGTCGATGTTCATGATGTCGCCCTTCTTCAACTTCTTCTCGGGGTCGGGAATGCCGTGGCAGACCACGTGGTTGATCGAGGTGCAGATCGACTTGGGAAAGCCGTGGTAGTTGAGCGGCGCCGGCGTGGAGCCAAGCTCGTTCACGATGTAGTCGTGGCATAGGCGATCCAGCTCACCGGTGGTCACGCCGGCCGTGACGTACGGTGCTATCATTTCCAGCACGCTGGCGGCCTGGCGGCCGGCCTCGCGCATCTTCTCGATCTCGTCGGGCGTCTTGATGGGTATGTTCATGGAATCTCGATTCAGAGGGGTTGCAGCGCCGGCAACGTGGCCAAGGACGGCGGGCGACTTCATCTCGTTGGCGAACTATGGTATAAAGCCGCGCGCTTTCCTGCAATCGTCACCGCCACGGCCTTGGCCCGATCGGTTGACGAAGTGGCAGAGCGCTGGCGGCGAGCTGCGACACGTCACGGCTCGCGCCGTTAACTCAACAGCCTTGAAAACACACACGTACCGGCACATGGTCCCGGGTGCTGCCGCGGTTCTTCCCGGCGGTCGGATCCATGGGGTGCGTGGAGGCCTAACCCGATTTTCAGGAGTCATCCATGGCACACGTCAACATGCGCGACCTGCTCAAGGCGGGCGCACACTTCGGTCACCAGACCCGTTACTGGAACCCGAAGATGGGCAAGTTCATCTTCGGCGCTCGTAACAAGATCCACATTATCAACCTCGAGCACACCCTGCCGGCCCTCAATGAGGTGATCGACGTGGTCGAGAAGATGGCCGCTTCCAACAACAAGATCCTGTTCGTCGGCACCAAGCGCAGCGCGAGCAAGATCATCAAGGAAGAGGCCAACCGGGTTGGCCAGCCGTTCGTCAACCACCGCTGGCTCGGTGGCATGCTGACCAACTACAAGACCATTCGTCAGTCGATCAAGCGCCTGCGCGACCTCGAGACCATGCGCGAGGACGGCACCTTCGAGAAGCTGACCAAGAAGGAAGTCCTGATGGCAACCCGCGAGCAGGACAAGCTCGAGCGTTCCATCGGCGGTATCAAGGACATGGGCGGCCTGCCCGACGCCCTGTTCGTGATCGACGTGGATCACGAGCGTATCGCCATCAACGAGGCGAACAAGCTCGGTATCCCGGTCATCGGCGTGGTGGATACCAACTCCGACCCGGATGGCGTCGACTACGTGATTCCCGGCAACGATGACTCCATCCGTGCCATCCAGATCTACGTCAAGGCGATTGCCGACGCCTGCGCACGTGCGAAGGAAGGCCGTCCCGACGAGTTCGTCGAGGTCACCGAGGGTGAAGGCGGCGACGCGGCAGCTGCCGCTGCCGAGTAACGGCGAGTCACCCGGGCCGGCGCTGCCGGTCCGGGTGGGCGGCCAACCAAGGCGGCCGCCCGCTACCGCTCCGCTATGGCGGGGTGGGATTTCACCGGGCCCAAGGGTCCGGCGCCCTTATTCCCAGGTCGAACCTAACCGGGTTCCACTTATCAAGAGGTGAATACCATGGCAGCGATCAGCGCTTCCCAGGTCAAGGAACTGCGCGAGCGTACCGGGCTCGGCATGATGGAGTGCAAGAAGGCACTCACCGAAGCCGATGGTGACATCGAGGTCGCCATCGAGAACCTGCGCAAGAGTTCGGGTCTCAAGGCCGCCAAGAAGGCCGGCCGTACCGCCGCCGAAGGGGCCGTGGTGACTCGCGTTGCCCAGGATGGCAGCTATGGCGTTGTGGTCGAGATCAATTCCGAGACCGACTTCGTCGCTCGTGACGACAACTTCAAGGCCTTTGCCGACAAGATCGCCGACGCCTTCTTCGCCGCCAAGAGCGAAGACGTCGCCGCCGTGATGGCAGGCGAGCTCGAGAGCGCCCGCGAGCAGCTGGTACAGAAGATCGGCGAGAACATTGGCGTGCGGCGCTGCGCCGTGGTCGAGGCGCCGGAAGGTGCGCTGGTGGGCGAATACGTCCACGGCGGCCGTATCGGCGTGCTCACCGTGCTCAAGGGCGGCAACGCCGAGGTGGCCAAGGACGTCGCCATGCACGTGGCGGCGATCAATCCGGCCGTGGCGCTTCCCGAGGACATGCCCCAGGAGCAGCTCGACAAGGAAAAGGCGATCATCCTGGCCCAGCCCGACATGGCCGGCAAGCCCGAGCAGATCGCCGAGAAGATGGTCGAAGGCCGCCTGAAGAAGTACCTGGCCGAGAACAGCCTGACCGAGCAGCCCTTCGTCAAGGATCCGAACCAGTCCGTCGCCGAGTTCGTCAAGGCTGCGGGTGGCGAGGTGATCGGCTTCACCCGCTTCGAGGTGGGCGAGGGCATCGAGAAGGAAGAGGTCGACTTCGCCAAGGAAGTCATGGAACAGGCTGGCCGTCGCTAAGGTCAGAGGTTCCAGCTCGATGATGGCGTGCGCGCGAGCGCACGCCTTCTCGTATCCGGCCGCTGTGTCGGCTGTAGTAGAGTTGCTTCATCCCCTTGCGCCCAGGAGAGTTGCCATGGCCATTCCCGATCAGGTCGATAATCCCGCCCAGCCCCGCTCCGACAAGTCCCGCAGTGAAAAATCCAAGTACAAGCGCATCCTGCTCAAGCTCTCCGGCGAGGCCCTGATGGGCGAGCATGACTTCGGCATCGACCCCAAGGTGCTCGATCGCATGGCGCTGGAGATCGGGCAACTGGTCGGCATCGGTGTGCAGGTGGGTATCGTGGTCGGTGGCGGCAACCTGTTCCGTGGCGCCGCTCTCAACGAGGCCGGCATGGATCGGGTCACCGGCGACCACATGGGCATGCTGGCGACGGTGATGAATGCCCTGGCCATGCGCGATGCCCTGGAGCGCTCCAATATCCGCTCGCGGGTCATGTCGGCGATTCCCATGAGCGGTGTGGTCGAGCATTACGACCGACGTACGGCGATTCGCTACCTGACCTCGGGAGACGTGGTATTGTTCTCCGCCGGCACCGGCAACCCCTTCTTCACCACCGACTCGGCAGCCTGCCTGCGCGGCATCGAGATCGACGCCGACGTGGTGGTCAAGGCCACCAAGGTGGACGGCGTCTATGACAAGGACCCGGTGAAGCACGCCGATGCGGTCAAGTACGATCATCTGAGCTACGATAATGCGCTCGATCAGAAGCTCGGCATCATGGATTTGACCGCTATCTGCCTGGTGCGGGACCATGACATGCCGGTTCGCGTCTTCAACATGAACAAGCCGGGCGCCCTGCTGAACCTGGTGGTGGGTGGCAAGGAAGGCACGCTGATAGACAGAGGTTGATACCGTGATCAATGACATCCAGAAAGATGCTGAAAGTCGCATGAAGAAGACCCTCGACGCCCTTCATGCCAACTTCAACAAGATCCGTACCGGGCGTGCTCATTCCAGCATTCTCGATTCGGTCACCGTGGACTACTACGGTAGCCAGGTGCCGCTCAACCAGGTCGCCTCGGTCAACGTCGAAGACGCCCGCACCCTCTCCGTGGTGCCGTGGGAGCAGAACCTGGTGCCCAAGATCGAGAAGGCCATCATGACCTCCGATCTGGGTCTCAATCCCGCGAGTGCCGGCAACGTGATCCGCGTGCCGATGCCGATGCTCACCGAGGAGACCCGCAAGGGCTACATCAAGCAGGCCCGCGCCGAGGCCGAGAATGCCCGCGTGGCGGTGCGCAACGTGCGTCGCGATGCCAACAACGATCTCAAGTCCCTGCTCAAGGAGAAGGAGATCTCCGAGGACGAGCAGCACCGCGGCGAGGACGTGATCCAGAAGCTGACCGACAAGTACATCGCCGAAATCGACAAGCAGCTCGAAGCGAAGGAACATGACCTGATGCAGGTCTGAGCAGCGCCGGACAGTGGCCTGTCGTGCCACTGTCCGTCCTCCCACCCTCATTGCGAGACACCATGACGTCAGCGCAGACCTCCGCATCGCAGATGCCACCGAAGCCGCCCGGCGACGACCTGCCGCGACACGTGGCGATCATCATGGATGGCAATAATCGCTGGGCACGTGCGCGTGGGCTTTCGGGTATTCGTGGCCATCGTGCCGGCGTCGAGGCCGTGCGTGCGGTGATCCGGCGGGCCGCCGAACGCGGTATCGAGACTCTTACCCTATTTGCCTTCTCCAGCGAGAACTGGCGCCGGCCCGAAGCCGAAGTCAGTGCCTTGATGGAACTCTTCCTCATCGCGCTCAAGCGCGAGGTGAAAAAGCTGCACGACAACGGTATCCGGCTCTCGGTGATCGGCGACCGCAGCGCCTTTTCCTCCTCGATCCAGAAATACATCGACAAGGCCGAGGCACTGACCCGTGACAACCGGCGCATGCATCTCGTGGTTGCCGCCAACTACGGTGGCCGCTGGGACATTGCGACGGCGGCACGCCGCCTGGCCGAGCGCGCCGTGGCCGGCGAGCTCGATCCCGCCATGATCGACGAGCATCGGCTGCAGAGTGAGCTGTGCCTGGCCGTCGAGGCGCCGGTGGACCTTTGTATCCGCACCAGCGGCGAGCAGCGTATCTCGAACTTCCTGCTATGGCAGATGGCGTACGCCGAGCTCTATTTCACGCCGCTGCTGTGGCCGGATTTCGATGGTGCCGCCTTCGACCTGGCAGTGGACGATTTCCGCCGGCGTCAGCGCCGCTTCGGCATGACCGACGAACAGATCGAGGCCGAAGGTGCTTAGACAGCGGATCATTACCGCGGCGTGGCTGGCGCCGCTGATGTTGGCCGGCCTGTTTGGCCTTTCGGGTGGGCTTTTTGCCGCCTTCACCGGGGCCATCGTGCTGTTGGCCGCCTGGGAATGGACCAACCTCGCCGGTGTGATCGAAACGAACCGGCGCGTGGCGCTGGTGGCCGGCCTGGCCGTGCTGATGGCGTTGCTATGGTGGTTCGGTGCGGTGCTGACGGTCTGGCCGCTGTGGCTGGCGGTGGCCGGCTGGGCCGTCAATCTCTACTGGGTCACTCGCTACCCGGCGCAGCGCGAGCAGTGGCAATCCACTTCCACGCGCTTGGCCATGGGGTTGTGGGTGCTGCTGCCGACCTGGGTCGGTTTCAACGTACTGCGCGACACCGGCGGCATCTGGCTGCTCTACGTGCTGCTGCTGGTATGGGGCGCCGATATCGGGGCCTATTTCTGCGGGCGTGCCTGGGGCCGGCGCAAGCTGGCACCGGCGGTGAGCCCCGGCAAGTCGTGGGAAGGCGTCGCCGGTGGCGTGGTCGTGACGCTGCTGCTGGCACTGCTGTTCGCCGTGTGGCAACGGCTGGGCGTGGCGGGAGGCCTGGGACTCGTGGTCGTTACCGCGGCGGTAGCCCTGGTTTCGGTACTCGGCGACCTGTTCGAGAGCATGCTCAAGCGTTTTCGCGGCATCAAGGACTCCAGCAACCTACTGCCCGGGCACGGCGGCGTGCTCGACCGCATCGACAGCTTGACCGCCGCCGTGCCGCTTTTTGCCCTGCTCTCCCTTGGAGTTCTGTGAAGTGGGTGGCTGTGACATGAGCGAGCCTCTCCGGCAGCAGAGCGTCACGGTGCTGGGGGCGACCGGTTCCATCGGCACCAGCACGCTCGATGTGATCGCGCGCCACCCTGAGCGCTATCGAGTGCATGCGTTGACCGCCCACCGCTCGCGTGAGGCGCTGCTGATCCAGTGTCGGCAGCATCGTCCCGCCGTGGCGGTGCTCGACGAGGAGCATGATGCCGCCTGGCTGCGCGAACGCCTGTCCCAGGCGGGCCTGGCCACCGAGGTGCGCACCGGAGAGGAGGCACTGATCGAGGTGGCCGGCGCCGCCGAGGTCGATGTGGTGATGGCTGCCATCGTCGGGGCAGCGGGGTTGCTGCCGACGCTTGCCGCGGTGCGCGCCGCCAAGCGCGTGCTGCTGGCCAACAAGGAGGCATTGGTGATGTCCGGCGCGCTGTTCATGGATGCCGTCGTTCACCATGGCGCCACGCTGCTGCCGATCGATTCCGAACATAATGCCATCTACCAGTGTCTACCTCCCGAGCACCGCGGCGGTCTGTCCCGTCATGGCGTGACCCAACTGCTGTTGACCGCTTCCGGCGGCCCCTTTCGTGGCTGGACGCGTGAGCGCCTGGCCACGGTGACGCCCGAGCAGGCCTGCGCCCATCCCAACTGGTCGATGGGGCGCAAGATCTCGGTGGACAGCGCCACGCTGATGAAC
The DNA here is from genome assembly GCF_052806135.1 of Billgrantia sp. Q4P2. Classification (NCBI taxonomy): domain Bacteria; kingdom Pseudomonadati; phylum Pseudomonadota; class Gammaproteobacteria; order Oceanospirillales; family Halomonadaceae; genus Billgrantia; species Billgrantia sp. Q4P2. Next base: position 422,969 of record NZ_JBRBAI010000003.1, on the reverse strand, counting down.
AAGGGGCTGGAGCTGATCGAGGCGTGCTGGCTGTTCGATGCCCGGCCCGAGCAGGTGCAGGTGGTAGTGCATCCGCAGAGTGTGATCCACTCCATGGCCGCCTACAGCGACGGTTCGGTACTGGCGCAGTTGGGCAACCCGGACATGCGCACGCCGATCGCCTATGGGCTGGCCTGGCCGGAGCGCATCGAGGCCGGCGTCGAGGCGCTCGACCTGTTCCAGATCGCCCGGCTCGACTTCGAGGCGCCCGACGAGACTGCCTTTCCCTGCCTGCGGTTGGCGCGTGAGGCGATGCGGGCAGGCGGCACGGCACCAGCGGTGCTCAACGGGGCCAACGAGGTCGCCGTCGATGCTTTTCTGTCGGGACGATTGAGTTTCCCGGGGATCGGCGAGCTGGTGGCCGAAATCCTGGAGGCGCTGCCGGCCGAAGCGGGCGGCGACCTGGAAACCATCCTCGGCGCCGATGCCCGGGCGCGCCAGGCAGCTCGCGAGTGGCTGGAAAGGCGCTGAGCCGGCTCGCGCCGGTAGAACGTAGTTTTTCAAGGAGGCTTCTTTGGGCCTGATCCAGAACGTGCTGGCCGTCATCGTGGTGCTGGGCCTGTTGATCACCTTCCACGAATACGGCCACTACTGGGTGGCGCGCCGCTGCGGTGTTCGGGTGCTGCGCTTCTCGGTGGGCTTCGGCAAGCCGATCTGGTCCCGTGTCGACCGTCACGGGACCGAGTTCGTCGTGGCCGCCATTCCACTCGGCGGCTACGTCAAGATGCTCGACGAGCGCGAGGCCCCGGTGCCCGGCGACCAGCTCCACGAAGCGTTCAACCGCAAGACGGTGTGGCAGCGTATCGCCATCGTCGCGGCGGGACCGCTGGCCAATTTCCTGCTCGCCATCGTCGCCTACTGGGCGCTGTTCGTCGCCGGTACCACGACGGTGGCGCCGGTGGTGGGCGACGTCACCCCTGATTCCCCCGCTGCGCGTGGTGGCCTGCAGCACGGGCAGGAGATCGTCGCAGTGCAGGGCAACGGCGTTCGCTCCTGGGACGAGATCAACCTACGCCTTATCGCCGATATCGGCTTCAGCGGCGAGCTGACGATACAGGCGCGCGACGATGCTTCCGCCAACCCCAGGGAGTATCGCCTGCCGGTTCAGGACTACCTGGTGCGCCAGGACCCGCCCCGGCCACTGCCCACGCTCGGTATCACGCCTTGGCAGCCGCGCTTTCCCGCCGTGCTGGGCCAGGTGATCGACGGCGAGCCCGCCGCCGAGGCGGGGCTGCGTGCCGGCGATGAGATATTGGCGGTTAACGGCGGCCCGGTCGAGGAGTGGATGGATTTCGTCAGCGCGGTTCGGGCCAGCCCCGGCGAAACGCTGGAGCTGGAGGTGGCTCGCGGCGACGAGCGTCTGGCGCTGACGCTCACGCCGGGCTCACGTGAACTCGAGACCGGCGCTGCCATTGGCTATGTCGGTGCCGGCGTCGAGCCGGTGGAGTGGCCTGAGGAGTTTCGGCGCGAGATCCGCTACGGCCCCGTGGCAGCGGTGGGACAGGCATTGAGCCGCACCGGTGAAATGACCGTGCTGACGCTGGACGCCATCCGCAAGATGCTGGTGGGGCTGATTTCTCCGACCAATCTGTCGGGCCCCATCACCATTGCCCAGATGGCGGGAGATACGGCGCGCACGGGGCTGGAGAGCTTCGTCAGTTTTCTGGCCTATCTCTCGATCAGCCTGGCGGTGCTCAATCTCTTGCCGATTCCGGTACTTGATGGCGGCCACCTGCTTTATTATTTCGTCGAGGTAGTGCGCGGCCGGCCGGTGTCGGAGCGGGCCCAGGCGTTCGGGCTGCGGATCGGTCTGGCGCTGGTCGGCATGCTGATGCTGATGGCCCTGTATTTCGATCTGATGCGTCTCTGGTAGCAAGCGCCCCTATCGGGGCACAGGGAGGCAGAGCTTCGCTCTGCCTTGTCAGTCACCCGCACATATGTATATGGTGCCTGTCTGGACAGGCAGGCGGATCAACGCGAGCGAAGCGACTGCATGAATATCAAGACCCTCGGACTGGCGGCACTGCTGCTGGCCGGTTCCAGTACGGTGCTGGCCGAATCTTTTGAAGTTTCCGACATTCGCGTGGAAGGGCTGCAGCGGGTTTCCGCCGCCTCCGTCTTCAACGCCTTTCCCATCAGCGCACGAGACCAGGTGGATGACCGCGAGCTTGCCGAGGCAGCCCGCAGCTTGTTCGCCACCGGCCTGTTCGAGGACATTCAGCTTGCCCGCGACGGCAATGTGCTGGTGATCCAGGTCGTCGAACGACCGACCATTTCCCGGCTCAACATCAGCGGCAACCGTCGGCTTTCCGAAGAAGATCTGCGCCGCGGGCTGCGCGAAGGCGGGCTGGCGGAAGGCCAGGTGCTGCAGATCTCGACGCTCGAGGACATCCAGCGTGAACTCGAAGGCGTCTACCAGGCCCAGGGGCGCTACAGCGCCCGCATCGAAACCAGCGTTCGCGAGATCGACGAGGGCCGGGTCCAGGTCGACATCGACATCAACGAAGGCGCCGTGGCCAAGATCCGCCAGATCAATATCGTCGGCAATCGCCAGTTCGACGACGATGAGCTGCGCGAGGTATTCGAGCTCAACGACCGCCCCGGGCGCTTCTTCGGCTGGTTCTCCAAGGACGAGTACTCCCGTGAGGCGCTGGCGGGGGATCTGGAGCGGCTGCGCTCCTTCTACCTCGACCGTGGCTACGTCAACTTCAACATCACTTCCACGCAGGTCTCGATCAGCCCGGACAAGTCGCAGATTTTCGTTACCGTCAACGTCGACGAGGGCGGCCAGTACCGCCTGGGCGACATCGGTTTCGTCGGCGACCTGCAGATCAGCGAGCGCGAGGCGCGCAACCTGCTGCAGGTGGAGAGTGGCGACATCTTCTCGCGCAGCGACGTCACGGCGTCCACCGAGGCACTGCGCTCGCGACTGGGTGCCGAGGGCTTCGCCTTTGCCCGGGTCGAGGGCGTGCCGCAGCCGCGGGCCGACGGTTCCACCGTCGATCTCACCTTCACCGTCGACCCGGGTCGCCGCGCCTACGTGCGGCGCATCAACTTCATCGGCAACACCACTACGCAGGATGAGGTGCTGCGCCGCGAGATGATCCAGATGGAGGGGGCGCCGGCCTCGACCGAGTCGATCAGCCAGTCGCGCCGTCGTCTGGAGCGTCTGGGCTTCTTCCGCCAGGTCGAGGTGGAGACCCAGCCGGTGGCTGGCGAACCTGACAAGCTCGATGTCACCTACACGGTGGAAGAGCAACCCTCCGGCTCGGTCTCGGCCAGCATCGGCTTCTCCCAGAGTGCCGGGGTGATCTACGGCGCCGCGCTGGCCCAGAACAACTTCCTGGGGACTGGCAACCGCGTCAACATCGGCGCCCAGCGCAGTGATACCTTCACCAGCGTGAATTTCGGCTACACCGATCCTTACTGGACCCTGGACGGCATCTCGCGCGGCTACAACCTGTTCTATCGCGAGACCGACTACGAGGATTCGGATATCTCGACCTACTCCACCGACGCCTATGGCGCGGGGATCAACTTCGGCTATCCGGTCAGCGAGCTGTCGCGGCTCAATTTCGGCGCCAGTATCGAGGACCTGACGGTCAAGACCTATCGCGATACCGCCTCGGAGATCGTGCGCTACGTCGACGAGCAGGGCGACAACGCCCAGAGTCTCAAGCTCACCGCGAGCTGGACGCGCAACAACCTCAACCGTGGCATCATGCCCACCTCCGGTGATTATCAGCGCCTGTCGCTGGAGACTGCCGCTCCCGGCAGCGATGCCGACTACTTCAAGCTGCGCGCCCGTGCCCAGCAGCTCTTCGCCCTCAACGAGGAGGAGACCTGGGCGCTGAAGTTCGGTACCACCCTGGGCTATGCCGACAGCATTGGCAGCGACCCCTATCCGTTCTATGAGAACTTCTTCGCCGGTGGTCTGGGTTCGGTGCGTGGTTTTACCGGCAACACCCTTGGTCAGCGCACCACGCCGCGCGAATCCGGGCGTGACCGTACCCTGGGCGGTAACGTGCTGGTCGAAGGCAGCGCCGAGCTGCTCTTCCCGCTACCCTTCATCGAGGACCAGCGTTCGCTGCAGACCGGCTTCTTCGTCGACGCCGGCAACACCTTCCTGACCAGCTGCTATCCGGTCGTGGAAGGGGACGGCCCTTCACGCTGCTCGTCGGGTGTCGACCTGGGCGAGCTGCGCTACAGCATCGGCGTGGGACTCTCCTGGCTGACGCCGGTAGGCCCGCTGACCTTCAGTATCGCCGAGCCGCTCAATGACGAGAGCGGCGACGACACCCAGTTCTTCCAATTCTCGCTGGGTCAGACCTTCTGATCCGACCCCCAGGAGGGTATCCCACATGCGTAAGTTGACAGCCATTCTCTGCCTGGGCCTGTTCGTCGCCCTGGCCGCACCGGCCCACTCGGCCGAGGTTGCGGTGCTGGATTGGCGCCAGGCGCTGCTCGCCTCCGATGCCGCCCAGCGCTCCATGCAGGAGCTCGAGAGCCGCCTGGCCGGGCAGCAGCAGGAGGCGCAGTCGCTGGGCCAGGAACTGTCCCAGCTGCAGCAGCGGTTGCAGCAGGAGGGCGATAGCCTTCCCGATGCCCAACGCCAGTCCCTGATCCAGGAGTTCCAGCAGAAGGGCAGCCGCTTCGAACAGCTGCGCCAGCAGATCATGGAAGAGCAGATGCGTGCCGAGCAGGAGTTTCTGCAGCAGGCCGAGCCGAAGCTCGATCAGGCCGTGGAGCAGGTCATTTCACGGCATGGCGTCCAGGTACTGGTGGAACCCCAGGGTGTGCTGCATTCCGATCGGGATCTGCCCAACCTGACGGGTGAAGTGATCGAGATACTCAATTCTCTCAACTGATCCATTGTGGCGGTCCGGTACCGCCGCACGCTGTCGATACGGGTTTCCATGACGCACCCTGCTACTCCAGAATTCACCCTGGCCGAGCTTGCCGAACGGCTCGGCGCCCACCTGGTTGGCGATGGCAGCCATCGGGTCAGGGGCTTGGCCACGCTCAAGGAGGCTGGCCCCGGCCAGGTGGCCTTCGTGGCCAACCGCTCCTATTTGAAGGATCTTGCCAGCGCGCGGGCCGGGGCCGTGTTGTTGCATCCCGAGCATGCCAAGTCCTGCCCGGTGGCCCGCCTGGAGCTACAGAACCCTTATCTTGGCTATGCCCACCTGTCGCAGCTGTTCGACCCCATCCTGGCAACACCGCAGGGAAGCATTCACCCATCGGCCGTGGTGGCCGACGACGTGGCGCTTGGCGAGCGGGTCGAGATCGGTCCCAATGCCGTTATCGAAGCCGGCGTCGAGCTGGGTGACGAGGTGGTGGTCGGAGCCGGCTGCTTCATCGGGGCGGGCTCGCGTATCGGCGCCGGTTCGCGTCTGCACCCCAACGTCACCGTCTGCCATGGTGTGATCGTCGGGGCACGGGCCATTCTGCACAGTGGCTGTGTGATCGGCGGGGATGGCTTCGGCTTTGCCCACGATGGTAGCCGCTGGCACAAGATCGCCCAGCTCGGTGGCGTGGTGCTGGGCGACGACGTCGAAGTGGGAAGCTGCTCCAGCATCGATCGCGGCGCACTCGACGATACCGTGATCGGCAACGACGTAAAGATCGACAGCCAGGTGCAAATCGCGCACAACGTGCATATCGGCGAGCACACGGCGCTGGCCGGCTGCGTCGGCATCGCCGGCTCCACCCGGGTGGGCAGGAACTGTATGCTGGGTGGCGGCGTGGGGCTCTCCGGGCACCTGACGATCTGTGACGGGGTGCAGGTCACCGGCATGAGCCTGGTGACCAATTCGATCCACGAACCGGGCGTCTATTCCTCGGGCACCGGGGCCATGGCCAATGCCCAATGGCGCAAGAACGCGGTGCGTTTCAAGCAGCTCGATGACATGGCCAGGCGTCTGTCGCGTCTCGAGAAGCGCAGCCAAGAGGGTTGAGACGGGATCGGGCGGCGCTATAATTCCCGCCTGCCGATGCAGGCATTGTTTCGGGAAGCCGGGGCGACGCGCGATAACGCTCGCGATGGCTTCCCTACTTCATTTCAGAGGTCGCTACGATGGTAATGGACATCAACGAGATTCGTGAGTATCTGCCGCACCGATACCCTTTTCTGCTGATCGATCGGGTAATGGAACTGAACCTCGGTGAATCCATCGTTGCTTACAAGAATGTCAGCATCAACGAGCCGTTCTTCAACGGTCATTTCCCTCACCATCCGATCATGCCTGGTGTACTGGTGCTCGAGGCGCTGGCCCAGGCCTGTGGCATCCTCGGCTTCAAGACCGTCAACAAGCTGCCCGCCGATGGCTATGTCTATTACCTGGTGGGTAGCGACAACGTGCGTTTCAAACGGCCGGTAATGCCGGGGGATCGCCTGCGACTGGAAGCGAAGGTCGAACGTGAAAAGCGTGGCATCTGGAAATTCGCCTGTCGTGCTACGGTAGACGGTGAGCTGGCCTGCGAGGCTGATGTCATCTGTGCGGAGAGGAAGGTTTCTTGATACATACCACTGCCATCGTCGACCCCGGGGCACGTCTGGCCGAGGATGTGGAAGTCGGACCCTTCAGTGTGATCGGGCCCGATGTCGAGATCGGCCCTGGCAGCCGTATCGGCCCGCATGTGGTCATCAAGGGACCGACCGTACTGGGGGCGCGGACCCGTATCTTCCAGTTCGCCTCCGTAGGCGAAGACTGCCAGGACAAGAAGTATGCCGGTGAGCCGACGCGACTGGTGATGGGCGACGACAACGTCATCCGCGAGGGCGTGACGCTGCATCGCGGTACCGCCCAGGATCGTGGCGAGACCACCATCGGCTCGCGCAATCTGTTCATGGCCTACGTGCACGTGGGCCACGACTGTGTCATCGGCAACGATTGCGTGCTGGCCAACCAGGCGACCCTGGCCGGCCACGTCACCCTGGGCAACTTCGTCATCCTCGGCGGGCTGTCGGCCATTCATCAATTCTGCCACTTTGGCGATTACGCCATGGCCGGCGGCGGTTCGATCATCACCAAGGATACTCCGGCCTTCATCATGATCAACGGCAATCCGGCCCAGGCCCACGGGCTCAACCTGATCGGACTCAAGCGTCGCGGCTTCTCGGCCGAGGCGATCAAGGCTCTGGGCGAGAGCTACCGGCTGGTCTATCGCCAGGGACTGACCGTCGCCCAGGCGCTGGAGGAGATCCGCAGCCGCTACTCGCTGGCCGAAACCGAAGCCTTTGCCGCCTCTATCGAAGTCTCGACACGGGGCATCGTACGCTGACACGACCTGGTCACGGTTCCGATATGAGCAAGATTGCGCGTGTCTACATCGTTGCTGGCGAAATGTCCGGTGACCTGCTCGGAGCGAGCCTGATGCGCGCCTTGAAGGCGCGTCATCCGCAAGTGCAATTTCGCGGAATCGGTGGTCCGGGCATGATCGCCGAAGGGATCGACAGCCGCTTTCCACTCGAGACGCTTTCGGTCATGGGGCTGGTGGAAGTGCTCAAGCACCTGCCAGAACTCATCCGGGTGCGCCGCACCCTGCGAGCCGATGCGCTGGCCTGGCAGCCGGACGTCATGATCGGTATCGATGCGCCCGACTTCAATCTCGGCCTCGAGCGTCAGCTACGCGAGGCGGGCCTCACCACGGTGCATTACGTCAGCCCCACGGTGTGGGCATGGCGTCAGGGCAGGGTGAAGGGCATTGCCCGCTCGGTGGATGCCATGCTCACCTTCCTGCCCTTCGAAGCGGCCTTCTACGAGCGTCATCGCCTGCCGGTGGCCTTCGTCGGCCATCCGCTGGCCGACGAGCTGCCATTGTCCAACGATCGTGCCGGCGCCCGTGCCGAGCTCGGCTTGTTGTCAAGCGGTCCGGTGCTGGCCGTGCTGCCGGGCTCGCGGGCCAACGAGATTCGCTTTCTCGGTGAGACCTTTCTCGACGCCGCCGAGCGGCTGTGTCGCGACCGCCCGGCGCTGAAGGTGGTGATTCCGGCAGCGACCCCACTGCGGCGCGAAGCCCTCGAAGGGCTTCTCGAGCACCGGCCGCTGCTTGCCGAGCAAGCCGTGCTGCTCGACGGCCAGGCCCGTCAGGCGATGGTCGCCAGCGACGCCGTGCTGCTGGCATCGGGAACCGCCGCGCTGGAGGCGATGCTCTGCCACCGTTCGATGCTGGTCGGCTATCGCATGGCGCCACTGACCCATTGGCTGGCGAGCCGGCTGGTCAAGACGCAGTGGATCTCGCTGCCCAATCTGATCGCCCAGGAAACGCTGGTCCCCGAACTGATCCAGGATGCCGTCAGCGTCGAGGCGATCGTCGAGCGCATGGGGGCGATGCTCGACGATGCCGAGGGACGTACCGCCATCGAGGAGCGCTTCGCCGCCATGCATGCCGGGCTGCAGCGCAATGCCAGCGCGAGGGCGGTCGAAGCCATCGAGGCGCTGGTCGCAGGGCAGCCGCTGCCCGAGTCGGTGGCGAGCGAAGCGCTGGAACGAGTCACCATGGTGTCAGACAAGAGGAACGAGGCATGAACGAGTGCCAACTGCCACCGCTGACGATCGATTACCAGGGCCACCTGCTGGCCGGCGTCGACGAGGTGGGCCGTGGGCCGCTGATCGGGGCGGTGGTCGCGGCCGCGGTGATCCTTGACCCGCTGCGTCCCATCGAAGGCCTGACCGACTCGAAGAAGCTCACGCCGCTGCGTCGCACGACGCTCGACGCCGAGATTCGCGACAAGGCACTGGCGTTTGCCGTGGCCGAGGCGAGCCACGCCGAGGTCGACGAACTCAATATCTATCATGCCACGCATCTGGCCATGCGGCGGGCGATCGATGCGCTGCCGCTCGTGCCGGAGTACCTGCTGGTGGACGGCAATCGCCTGCCCGGGCATCATGTCCCCGGCCAGGCGATCGTCAAGGGCGATGCTCGCCATCCGGCCATTGCCGCGGCTTCGATACTGGCCAAGGTGGCCCGCGACGCCCAGATGGTGGTGCTCGATGGCCTGTTTCCCGAGTACGGTTTCGCCCGCCACAAGGGCTACGCCACGCCCGAGCACCTGGATGCGCTGGAGCGTCTCGGGCCGCTGCCGGAGCATCGTCGCTCCTTCGCTCCGTTGAAGGGGCAGCTCGAGCTGCTCTAGACCATTAGCCGCTCCCAGTATCGAGGGCGCCGGATCCGCCCGAGCGGAGCAGGACTCTAAGCCTGAGCCATACCGCAGGATCGATAGCCTGTTTTACGTATCGACCATTTACCGCCAAGCCCCGAGCCTCTTATGACCACGCCCTTCGTACACCTGCGCGTCCACACCGAATACTCCCTGGTCGACGGCCTGGTGCGGCTCAAGCCACTGCTCAAGGCGACTGCCGAGCAGGGCATGCCGGCGCTGGCGGTGACCGACGAATCCAACCTGTTCGGCCTGGTCAAGTTCTACCGTGGCGCCCAGGGCAGCGGACTCAAGCCGGTGATCGGCGCCGACCTGTGGCTCACCAACCCCCATGACGAGACGCACCCTTATCGCCTGACGCTGCTGGCGATGAACGGAGTCGGCTATCGCAACCTCACCGAACTGATCTCGCGCGGCTGGATGGAGGGGCAGCGCCAGGGACGGGCACTGCTCGACAAGCGCTGGGTGCTGGCCCAGAGCGAGGGACTGATCGCGCTTTCCGGCGGCCGCGAAGGCGAGATCGGCCGCCATTTGCTGGCCGATCATCGCGACGAGGCGCGCACGCTGCTCGACGAGTGGAAGGCCGCCTTCCCGGATCGCTTCTACCTGGAGCTGATCCGTACCGGGCGACCGCTGGAGGAGGAGTGCGTGCACCTTTCGGTGGCGCTCGCCATGGCCAGCGGCACGCCGGTGGTGGCCACCAACGACGTGCGCTTCCTCGAACGTGACGACTTCTGGGCTCACGAGACCCGCGTCTCCATCGGCGAGGGCAAGGCGCTGGACGACCCGCGCCGCGAACGCAAGTATACCGAGGAGCAGTACCTCAAGAGCCCGGCGGAGATGGCGGAGCTGTTCGCCGACATTCCCGAGGCGCTCGAGAACAGCGTGATGATCGCCGCGCGCTGCAACGTCGACGTGCGCCTGGGCGAGATCTTCCTGCCGGAGTTCGAGATCCCCGAGGGCATGACCCAGGATGAGTACTTCCGCAAGGTCTCCCACGACGGCCTCACCGAGCGCCTCGACTTCCTCTACCCGGCCGAGAAGTATCCGCGTGGCGGCGCCGAGTTCGCCGAGATCGACAAGCGCTATCGCGAGCGGCTGGACTTCGAGCTCGACATCATCATCCAGATGGGCTTCCCCGGCTACTTCCTGATCGTGATGGACTTCATCCAGTGGGCCAAGGACAACGACGTCCCGGTGGGGCCGGGGCGCGGTTCCGGCGCAGGCTCCCTGGTGGCCTATGCACAGAAGATCACCGACCTCGATCCGCTGGAATACGATCTGCTGTTCGAGCGCTTCCTCAACCCCGAGCGGGTCTCGATGCCCGACTTCGACGTCGACTTCTGCATGGAGAAGCGCGACCGGGTGATCGAGTACGTGGCCGACCGCTACGGCCGCAACGCCGTGTCGCAGATCGTCACCTTCGGCACCATGGCGGCCAAGGCGGTGGTGCGCGACGTGGCTCGTGCCCAGGGCAAGCCCTATTCGCTCGGCGACAAGCTCTCCAAGCTGATCCCCTTCGAGGTCGGCATGACGCTGTCCAAGGCCATCGAGGCGGAGCCTGCCCTCAAGGAGTTCATCGAGAATGACGAGGAGGCCGCCGAGATCTGGGAGATGGCGGTCAAGCTCGAGGGCATCACCCGCGGCACCGGCAAGCACGCTGGCGGCGTGGTGATTGCGCCGACCAAGCTCACCGACTTCTCGCCGCTGCTGTGCGACGAGGAGGGCAACGGCCTGGTCGTGCAGTTCGACAAGAACGACATCGAGGAGGCCGGGCTGGTCAAGTTCGACTTCCTCGGCCTGCGCACCCTGACCATCATCGACTGGGCGCTGGAGATGGTCGACAAGGTGCGCGCCGTCAAGGGCGAGGGTCCGCTCAATATCGACAGCATCCCGCTCGACGACGGGCCCACCTTCGAGATGCTCAAGCGCGCCGAGACCACGGCGGTGTTCCAGCTCGAATCGCGTGGCATGAAGGAGCTGATCAAGCGCCTGCTGCCCGACTCGCTGGAGGACATGATCGCCCTGGTGGCGCTGTTCCGCCCGGGGCCGTTGCAGTCGGGCATGGTCGACGACTTCATCAACCGTAAGCACGGCCGCGCCGAGATCTCCTACCCGCACCCGGACTACCAGCACGAGTGGCTCAAGCCGGTGCTGGAGCCCACCTACGGCATCATCCTCTACCAGGAGCAGGTGATGCAGATCGCCCAGGTGCTGGCGGGCTACAGCCTGGGCCAGGCCGACATGCTGCGCCGGGCGATGGGCAAGAAGAAGCCCGAGGAGATGGCCAAGCAGCGTGCCGGCTTCATGGAGGGCTGCGCGGCCAACGGTATCGACAAGGAACTGGCCGGCAACATCTTCGACCTGGTGGAGAAATTCGCCGGCTACGGCTTCAACAAGTCGCACTCGGCGGCCTACGGCCTGGTCTCCTACCAGACCGCCTGGCTCAAGGCACACTACCCCGGCCCCTTCATGGCCGCGGTGATGTCCACCGAAATGGACAACCTCGACAAGGTGGTGCCGCTGATCGAGGAGTCGCGGCGTATCGGCCTGACCGTGACCCCACCGGACGTCAACATCGGCGCCTACAAGTTCACCGTGGATACCGAAGGGCGCGTGGTCTACGGCCTGGGGGCCATCCGCGGCGTGGGCGAGGGGCCGATCGGCGCCATCGTCGAGGCGCGCGAGACCGACGGGCCGTTCGCCGATCTGTTCGACTTCTGCCGGCGGGTCGACCCCAAGCGCATGAACAAGCGCACCCTGGAAGCATTGATTCGCTCGGGGGCGCTGGACAACCTGGGGCCGAACCGGGCGGTGCTGGCCGCCGCGCTCGACGACGCCCTGCGTGCCGCGGCCCAGACCCAGACCAACCAGAACCTGGGCATGATGGACATGTTCGGCGAAGCCTTCGTCGACGACGCGGTCGAGAGCGATCCCTACGAGGCCTATCGCCGCGCCCGGGAGTGGACCGACAAGGAGCGCCTGGCAGGCGAGAAGGAGACCCTGGGGCTCTACCTCACCGGCCATCCCATCGACGAGTACGAGAAGGAGCTGGCGCGTTTCGTCTCCACGCGTATCAGCGACCTCAAGCCCTCGCGTGAGCCGCAGCGGGTGGCGGGCCTGGTGGTGGCCATGCGTACCATGAAGTCCAAGCGCGGCGACACCATGGCCTTCATCACTCTGGACGACCGCACCGGACGCATCGAGGCGTCGCTGTTCGGCGAGCTGTTCGATTCCCTGCGCGGCCAGATCGAGGCCGACCAGGTGCTGATCGTCGAGGGCGAGGTCTCCAGCGACGACTTCTCCGGCGGCCTGCGCCTGCGCGGCAAGGATGTCACGCCGATGGTGGCCGCCCGCGCCCGCTATGGCGAGGCGGTGGAACTCTCGCTGGACGGCACGCGGGTCAACGGTCGCCTGATCGACACCCTGCGCGACAGCCTCACGCCGCACCGCGACGACGGCGGCCTGCCGGTACGCCTGCGTTACCGCAACGACGCGGCCGCCGGCTGGCTGGAGCTGGACGCGCAGTGGCGCGTGGCCCCCAGCGACGAGCTGCTGATCGCGCTGCGCGAGGTGGAAGGGCAGGATGGCGTGCGCCTCAAATACCGCTAGGCCTAAGAAAAGTGCCTGCGCTCGGTTATACGGCGTTAAAAAACGGCTTAAAATGCTCATTTACTAAAGTAAACTCCGCTTTTGCGCCGTTTTTTGCCTTGTCTGACCATCGCTCGCCGACTTTTCGACAGGATCTGGGCTCACCACCTTGGCTGCGAGCGGCGCCGGGGACAGGTCGCGGCGGAGGTCCTTTTCCAGGGATGGAAAAGGTAGCGCCCAGGGATGGGTTCACAGCGCCTCCGCAGAGACCTGTCGCCGGAAAAGCCGCTGTTCCGTGCCTTGCGCCGTGCGTTGAGGGTGCGATAATGCCCGACACTCGATTTTATGGCTTCCGGGGCGAACAGCGTTCATCATGCTCCGGCGACAGCAAAGACAAGGCGGCCCAGCCACTATGAATCCCAACTACCTCGATTTCGAACAGCCCATCGCCGAACTCCAGGCCAAGATCGAAGAACTGCGCCTGGTCGGCAACGACAGCAAGCTCAACCTCAGCGACGAGATCGGTCGCCTCGAGGAGAAGAGCCGCAAGCTCACCGAGTCGATCTTCAAGGACTTGAGCCCGTGGCAGGTGTCGCAGCTCTCGCGCCACCCCCAGCGCCCCTATACGCTCGACTACCTCGAGCACATCTTCACCGACTTCGATGAGCTGCACGGCGACCGCCGCTTCGCCGACGATCCGGCCATCGTCGGCGGCATCGCCCGCCTCGACGACCGCCCGGTCATGGTCATCGGCCACCAGAAGGGCCGCGACGTGAAGGAGAAGGTGCGCCGCAACTTCGGCATGCCGCGTCCCGAGGGCTACCGCAAGGCGTGCCGCCTGATGGAAATGGCCGAGCGCTTCAAGATGCCGGTGCTCACCTTCATCGACACACCGGGCGCCTATCCCGGCATCGATGCCGAGGAGCGCGGCCAGAGCGAGGCCATCGCCTACAACCTGGCGGTGATGTCGCGGCTCAAGACGCCGATCCTCTCCACCGTGGTGGGTGAGGGCGGCTCGGGTGGGGCGCTGGCCATCGGCGTGTGCGACGAGCTGGCCATGCTGCAGTACTCCACCTATTCGGTCATCTCGCCCGAAGGCTGCGCCTCCATCCTGTGGAAGAGCGCCGAGAAAGCCGCCGACGCCGCCCAGGCCATGGGCATCACCGCCGAGCGGCTCAAGGAGCTGGGCTTCGTCGATACCCTGATCGAGGAACCGCTGGGCGGTGCCCACCGTCATCCGCAGACCACTGCCGAGCGGGTCAGGGACGCCCTTCTGTCGAGCCTCGATCGCCTCGAGGCGATGGATACCGAGGCGCTGCTGGAACGCCGCTATGAGCGTCTGATGAGCTATGGCGCCCCTGCCTGATGGGCCTTTCTGCGCTCGGTCAGGCATTGTTGGAGAAGACCTCTCAATGCTCATTTACTAAAGTAAACTGCGCTTTCTCGGTCTTCTCCGCCTAGCCTGATCTTCGCTCGAAGCGGCCCCGCGGGTTCAGGGGAGTTGGTCATGGCTGAGCAATTACAAGATTTGATCGAGCACGCCTTGGCTCAGACCCCGCCGGGGCGTGTCGTCTGGGTGGCGCTTTCCGGCGGGCTGGACTCCTCGCTGCTGCTCACGCTCGCCGCCGCGGCCTGTCGACGCCATCCGCGCTCGATCCATGCGCTACATGTCCATCACGGCCTGCAGGCCGCCGCCGACGACTTCGAGGCCCACTGCCGGCGGCTCGCCTCGCGGCTCGGCGTGCCGCTGTTCGTCGAACGTGTGACGGTCGACCAGGCCGCCGGGCTGGGGCTCGAAGGCGCGGCAAGACAGGCACGCTACGCCGCCTTCGCCCGCCGTGTGGCACCGGGCGAGACGCTATGGCTGGCTCAGCATCGCGACGACCAGGCCGAAACCTTCCTGCTCGCTGCCCTGCGGGGCAGCGGCGTGCGCGGCCTGGCGGGCATGCCGCCAGGCCGCGAATGGCGGGGAAGGCGCCTCGTCCGCCCGCTGCTCGCTTGCTCGCGGGCCGAACTCGAGGCCGAAGCCGAGCGGCTGGGTCTTAGCTGGGTCGACGACCCCTCCAACGCCGACGAGGCGCTAGACCGAAACTTCCTGCGGCGTTCGGTGATACCGCTGCTGACGCAGCGTTGGCCGCATGCGGCCGAGGCATTGGCGAGCAGCGCGCGCCACGCCGCCGAGGCCGACACGCTGATCGAAGCGCTCGCTGAAGGCGACCTGGCTGCCCTCGGCGGCGATCCCACCCATGTGCCGCTGGTGGGGCTCGTGGCGCTTGCGCCGGAACGCCAACGTTCTCTGGTCCGCCATGTCTGCCACCGGCTGGGGCTGGCGATGCCGCCATCGGCGCGTCTCGCGAGCCTGCTGGCACAACTCGAGGCGCGCCCCGACGCTCGGGTGCGGGTCGACTGGGAGGATGTCGAGGCACGGATATGGCGCGGCTGCCTCTATCTGCGGCCGAAGTTCGCGGTCATGGCGGCAGATTGGCGTGCCGAGTGGAATGGCATGGCACCGTTGCCATTGCCCTGGGGGGAGCTGCACGCTGCACTGGTTCCAACTGACGGCCGCCCGGTAGCGCTGACCCTGATGGCACGACAAGGGGGAGAGCGGCTGCGCCTGGCGGGGCGAGGAGGGCGGGATCTCAAGCGCCTGTTACAGGAGATGAGCGTGCCGCCCTGGGAGCGTGAGCGGCTGCTGGTGGCCTGGTACGACGGTGCGCCCGTTGCGGCGTTTCAGCCCGATTCGGTACGCTGGCTGGCGGTGGCCGAAGGGTGGCGAGCGTCGGTTGTCGGGGAGTGACTTAGTACCGGCGTGAGATGTCGCGGGCCAGCATGTCGTGCAGCACACCTTCGCGCAGCGCACCATCGGCATAGCGCATCGTGGTCAGCTCGAACGCCTCGAAAATCGCTCCGAGAATCGCCACACCGGCGGGAAAGATACGCGCACGATCGGGCTTGAGCCCCTCCAGGGCGACCCGATCGAGATGGCCGCAGTCGATCAACCGCTGACGCAGCTCCAGCAAGCCACTCCGGCTGATCTCGCCGGGTGTGCCGCCGCTGGTAGCAAGCACCGAGGCGGCCGCCTTGATGGTGCCGCTGGAGCCCAGCGCCTCGTCCCAGCCCAGCTCGCGGTAGCTCGCCTGGAGCGGTGCGAGCCGTGCCAATACGTCCGCTTCGGCCTGGCGCATGCGGGCCTCGCTCAGCTGGCCATCGGTGAAGTGACGCTGGGTATGGGTGACGCAACCGATGTCGAGGCTCTCCAGCATCAGGGGCTCTAGCTGCTCGCCGACGATGAATTCAGTGGAACCTCCGCCGATGTCGACGACCAGGCGGCGACCGCTCTCGGCCAGGGCGTGGGCCGCGCCCAGGTAGATCAGGCGGGCCTCCTCCTGCCCCGGTATCACCTCGACGCGACAGCCCAGCAGCGCCTCTGCGCGGGTAATGAAGGACCGCCGGTTGCGTGCCGTGCGCAGCGCGCTGGTACCCACCACGCGCAGACGGTCGGCGGCGACACCGTCCAGCAGCGGAGCGAAGCGGGAGAGACATGCCATGGCACGCTGCATCGAGGCTTCGTCCAGACAATTGGTGGCGTCGAGGCCGGCGGCTAGCTGCACCTTCTCACCCAGTCGGGCCACGACCGCCAGCCGGTCATCCTGATGGTGTGCGACCAACAAGTGAAAGCTGTTGGAACCTAGATCGATCGCAGCCAGGCGCTGTGCCTGGCACGTATCGGAGGCGTCGCTGACGAGCTGGGGCCGTTCCGTGGGTGAATTCATCGAAGCATCCTGATAGCGAATGGCTAAAGGGTGCGGCGACTCCACGAGCGTGTCAATCGTGCAAGGTTGATCTCCAGGGTTGCGTTCCACGCCGGCCTTGACTAACATCGGGTCGTTCGCCTGTTCCGAATGCTTTCCGACCGAGACACGACGTCCGCGTCGCGGTCAACATCAAGTCGTCAGTCAGCCCCTTTTTTGTCGCTCGTTGTCATGTGCCGGTAGCCATGGTGGCACTTGAAACGCACCAGGCGATGAGTCCAGGCGACAAGAAGCGCTGCTCCCTCGAACACGATACCGTGCCGGTGACCCTTACGCAGAGTGGTCGTACCGCGACGGGCATCGCTCATGAGCGACAGCCTCCCGGGCTCTGAACGCACCCAAGCGGCGTACCGTTTTTTCTCCGCACCATTCCCACGGCCGCCGTGCCGCCACGCTGACATGAGCAACTTCCGAACGCACCGATGAATCTTACCGAACTCAAGCAAAAATCCGTGCCGGACCTCCTGGAGATCGCCCGTGAGATGGGCATCGACAACCTGGCCCGCTCGCGCAAGCAGGACATCATCTTTGCCATCCTCAAGAAGCACGCCAAGAGCGGCGAGGATATCTACGGCGATGGTGTACTCGAAATCCTCCAGGACGGCTTCGGCTTCCTGCGCAGCGCCGACAGTTCCTACCTGGCCGGCCCCGACGACATCTATGTCTCGCCGTCGCAGATCCGTCGCTTCAACCTGCGCAAGGGTGACTCGATCTCCGGCAAGATTCGTCCGCCGAAGGAAGGGGAGCGCTACTTCGCGCTGCTCAAGGTCAGCCAGATCAACTTCGACAAGCCGGAAAACGCCAAGCACAAGATCCTGTTCGAGAACCTCACGCCGCTGTTCCCCCAGGAGCGGCTGCGCATGGAGATCGGCAACGGCTCCACCGAGGATCTCACCGCGCGCATCATCGATCTCACCGCACCCATCGGCAAGGGCCAGCGCGGCCTGATCGTCTCGCCGCCCAAGGCGGGCAAGACGCTGATGCTGCAGAACATCGCCACCTCGATCACGCGCAACAATCCCGAGTGTCACCTGATCGTGCTGTTGATCGACGAGCGTCCGGAAGAGGTGACCGAGATGTCGCGCACCGTGCGCGGCGAGGTGGTCGCCTCGACCTTCGACGAGCCGCCGGCGCGCCACGTGCAGGTCGCCGAGATGGTCATCGAGAAGGCCAAGCGCCTGGTCGAGCACAAGAAGGACGTGGTCATCCTGCTCGACTCCATCACCCGCCTGGCGCGCGCCTACAACACCGTGGTGCCGAGTTCCGGCAAGGTACTCACCGGCGGTGTCGACGCCCACGCCCTGGAGAAGCCCAAGCGCTTCTTCGGTGCCGCGCGTAACATCGAAGAAGGCGGCAGCCTGACCATCATCGCCACCGCGCTGGTCGATACCGGCTCGAAGATGGACGAGGTGATCTTCGAGGAGTTCAAGGGCACCGGCAACATGGAAGCCCACCTGGACCGCAAGCTCGCCGAGCGCCGTGTCTACCCGGCCCTCAACATCCGCCGCAGCGGCACCCGCCGTGAGGACCTGATCGCCTCCGAAGACGAGATGCAGCGCATGTGGATCCTGCGCAAGCTGCTCAACCCGATGGATGACACCGCGGCGACGGAATTCCTCATCGACCGCCTGAAGGATACCAAGACGAACCTCGAGTTCTTCGAGGCCATGAAAAGACGTTGATTCTGGCCTGCTGCGCTCGACGATACGGCGTTGGGAAACAGCTCAAGCTGCTCATTTACTAAAGTAAACTCCGCGCTTTCGCTGTTTTCCGCCTTGTCTCGCCCTAGCTCGCAACGGCCAGCTCTCAACGCTTTGGCTTCTAATTCAAGGCGAGCGGGCCGGCAGTCAAAGAGAAAGGGGCGGCATGCTATGCTGCCCCTTTCGTCGTTCCGGAAACGGGAAATGGAATGAAGTACAACGACCTGCGCGACTTCATCGCGGCCCTTGAGGCCCAGGGCGAGCTGATACGCGTGACTGCCGAGGTGGACCCCTACCTCGAGATCACCGAGATCTGCGACCGCACCCTGCGCGCCGGCGGCCCGGCGCTGCTGTTCGAGAACGTCAAGGGGCATGACATGCCGCTGCTCGGCAACCTGTTCGGCACGCCGAAGCGGGTTGCCATGGGCATGGGCCAGGACTCGGTCTCGGCCCTGCGCGAGGTGGGCGAGCTGCTCGCCTTCCTCAAGGAGCCCGAGCCGCCCAAGGGCTTTCGCGATGCCTGGGACAAGCTGCCGATCTTCAAGCAGGTGATGAGCATGGGGCCCAAGACGGTGCGCTCGGCCCCGGTGCAGCAGGTGGTGCTGGAGGGCGACGAGGTCGACCTCGACCGGCTGCCGATCCAGCACTGCTGGCCCGGCGATGCCGCCCCGCTGATCACCTGGCCGCTGGTGGTGACCCGCGGGCCGCACAAGAAGCGCCAGAACCTGGGCATCTACCGCCAGCAGAAGCTCTCCAGGAACCGGCTGATCATGCGCTGGTTGTCCCATCGTGGCGGTGCGCTGGACTTCCAGGAGTTCCAGCAGACGAACCCCGGCGAGCCCTTCCCGGTGGCGGTGGCGTTGGGCGCCGACCCGGCAACGATTCTCGGCGCGGTGACCCCGGTGCCGGATTCGCTCTCCGAGTACGCCTTCGCCGGGCTGCTGCGTGGCTCCCGCACCGAACTGGTCAAGTGCGGTCACGCCGATCTCGAGGTGCCGGCCTCGGCCGAGATCATCCTCGAGGGCTTCATCTACCCCGACGACACGGCGCCGGAAGGCCCTTACGGCGACCACACCGGCTACTACAACGAGGTCGACGAATTTCCGGTCTTCACGGTGACGCGCATGACCCTGCGCCGCGACGCCATCTATCATTCGACCTACACCGGAAGACCTCCCGACGAACCGGCGATATTGGGACTCGCGCTCAACGAAGTGTTCGTGCCGATCCTGCGCAAGCAGTTTCCCGAGATCGTCGATTTCTACCTGCCGCCGGAGGGCTGCTCCTACCGCATGGCGGTAGTGACCATGAAGAAGCAGTACCCGGGGCATGCCAAGCGGGTGATGATGGGCGTATGGAGCTTCCTGCGCCAGTTCATGTACACCAAGTTCGTGGTGGTGCTCGACGACGACGTCGACGCCCGCGACTGGAAGGACGTGATCTGGGCCATCACCACCCGCATGGACCCGGCCCGGGATACCGTGCTGGTCGAGAACACGCCCATCGACTATCTCGACTTCGCCTCACCCGTGGCGGGGCTTGGCTCGAAGATGGGGCTGGACGCCACCAGCAAGTGGCCCGGCGAGACCGATCGAGAATGGGGCACGCCCATCGTCATGGACGAGGCCGTCAAGGCCCGTGTCAGCGAACGCTGGAACGAGCTGGGTATCCCACTGCCCCCCCACCCTGACGACAAGAGGCCTGCATGACCCCGAGGACCCTGACCTGCCAAGTGACGGCAGTGGAGGACCTGACCCCCGACGTGTTCCGCGTGCGCCTGGAAGGGCGTGCCGAGGCCATGGCCCACGACCCGGGCCAGTATCTCGAACTCAAGCTGGACGACGAGACCTGGGTACCCTTCTCCATTGCCAGTGCCCATGCCGGCGACGGTACCCTTGAGCTGCACATCCAGCACTGGCCGGAGCGTGAGAACTCCGCCCGGCTGCGCGAGCTGATCGTGGTGGCGCACCACCTGACGATACGTCTGCCGGGCGGCGACTGCGTGCTGGATTCGACCAGCCGGCGCCCGCTGCTGCTGGTCGCCGCCGGTACCGGCTTCGCCCAGATGAAGGCCATCGTCGAGGCCTCGCTGCACCAAGCGCCGGAGCGGCCTATCGAGCTGTGGTGGGCATCCCGCGAGCGCCGCGACCTGTACCTCGAGAGCCTGCCGCGGGAGTGGGCCGAGCAGCACGACAGCGTGCGCTTCCATGTGGTTACCGAGGTGGCGCCGGAGCCCCCGGTGACCGGTGTCCGCGTCCAGGGTCACCTGGGCCGCATCGACCAGGCGCTGGCCGCCGGGCTCGAGGACATCAGCGGCTACGACGTCTATCTCTCCGGCTCGCCGGGCATGGTCTATGCCTGTGTCGACGTGCTGGCCTCGCTGGGCCTCGAGCCGTCGCGGGTATTCTCCGACGTCTTCGCCTATGCGCCGCGCCAGCCGCTGGTACCCACCGCCGGCGTGCTGAGGCGGGGGAGCGCGCGGTGAGCGCCGCGCCGATCCTGATCACCGGTGGCGTCCAGCGCCTGGGGCGCCACTGCGCCGAGCGCCTGGCCGAGGATGGCCATCCGGTCATCGTCAGCTACCGCCGCGAGCGACCCGAACTCGATGCCCTGCGCGCGCGCGGTATCGTGACGCTGCAGGCGGATTTCGCCAGTGAGGCCGGCATTCTCGACTTCATCGCCCGGCTCAAGGGCGAGACATCCTCGCTGCGGGCCATCGTGCACAATGCCAGCGACTGGTCGCCCGACGTTCAGGATGAAACAGCCGGGGCCAACTTCGAGCGATTGTTCCGCGTGCACATGCTGGCGCCCTACCTGATCAACCTGCATGGTCGTGAGCTGCTCGAGGCCTGCAGCGAACCCCAGCGCGACATCGTGCACATGACCGACTACGTGGTGCAGAAGGGCTCGAAGAAGCATGCGGCCTACGCTGCCACCAAGGCCGGTCTCGCCAACCTGACGCTGTCGTTCGCGGCGATGTATGCCCCGACGATCCAGGTCAACGCCATCGCGCCGGCATTGATCATGCTGGGCGAAGGCGACGATGCGGCCTATGCCGAAAAAGCCAGGGCCAAGTCGGCGATGGAGATGGTGCCGGGACCGGGAGTGATCTACCAGAGCCTGCGCTACCTGCTCGACAACCGCTACGTCACCGGTATCACGCTTCCGGTCGATGGCGGTCGCCACCTTCGCTAGAATACTTCTCTCCCTGACAAACTCGCGAATGAGGAACCAACATGGCAAACGACCATGACTTCAAGGACGACAGCGGCCTGCTGTCGATAGTGCTGGGCTTGGTGGTACTGGTCAGCATGAGCGCACTGCCGGCCACGATCGGCTGGTACCAGGTGTTCGCGGGCTGACCGCCACGCTTGCCAAGCCTGCCCTGATGGGGCACGATGAAGCCAGAACACCGGGAGACGACCATGACACCGAACCGACACTCGACCGATAACGCCTTTGCCTGCGCCCCGTGCGCGGCGCAGGCGCGTGGCGTCGGCTTCGGTGGTCCGTATTGGTATTGGTTTAGTACCGGTGTGCCCGTGGCTGGGTCCTGAACGAGGACGGCTGCGCAGGCACACCCTAACCGGGTTGCCTCCCCAGAAACCCCCGGTCGGCAACCCCGACCGGGGGTTTTGCGTTGTAAAACACTCGAATTCAACCAGAGGAGACGTACCATGACCGCACGCAGCGCCACTTTCGCCGCCCACTCTCGCCACGACTATTATGGCTGGGATTATGGCTGGCGATTTAGCGCCACGCGGTCGGTCCAGTGCGCCACCTCCGACCGTGAGATGTCCGGTGGCAAGACGACACGATGTTTGCCGACCTCACGGAGTTGACCATGAATGCCCCCGCATCCCTCTCTGAACGCCAAGCCGATAGCCAGGCCAGCCTCGCTGTCGACGCCTCCAGCCGAGCGAGCATGACGCTACCCACCCCCGGCGAACTGCGCCGGCGCCTGCCTGTATCGCCTCAAGTGGCGGAATGCCTCTCGGCCCAGCGCCGTGCCATTCAGGATATCGTCAGCGGGCACGACGACCGCATGTTGATGGTGGTCGGCCCCTGCTCGATCCACGACCCCTTGGCGGCACTGGAGTATGCTCACCGCCTGGCCGAGCTGGCACAGAAGGTAAGTGATCGGCTGCTCCCCGTCATGCGGGTCTATGTGGAGAAGCCGCGTACTACGGTAGGTTGGAAGGGGCTCGCCTACGACCCTGACCTGGATGGCAGCGGTGACATGGCCCGCGGCCTGCACCTCTCCCGCCACCTGATGCACGAAGTCGCCACGCTGGGCCTGCCAGTGGCCACCGAGGTGCTGCAGCCGATGCTGGCCGCCTACCTCGACGACCTGTTGGCCTGGGTCGCCGTCGGGGCACGCACTACGGAGTCGCAGCTGCATCGCGAGCTTGCCAGTGGCCTCGAGGCGGCCGTGGGGTTCAAGAACGCCACCAGCGGCGACGTGGGTGTCGCGGTGGACGCCATCCGTGCGGCGGCGCATCCGCACCGGCATTTCGGCCTCGATGAGCAGGGCCGCCCTGCGCTGCGTGAGACCTTGGGCAATGCCCACGCCCACGTGGTGCTGCGTGGCGGCCACCTTGGCCCCAACTACGACAGCGACTCGGTCGGCGAGGCTCGCCGTGCGCTGGAGCAGGCCGGGCTGCCGGCACGCTTGATGGTCGATTGCAGCCATGCCAACGCGCGCAAGGATCATCGTCGCCAGGCCGAGGTACTGCGCGACGTGGTGGCCCAGCGCATGCGTGGCGAGACGGCCCTGATGGGGCTGATGCTCGAGAGTCACCTGGAGGAGGGGCGCCAGGAGCTGACTCCCGGTGCCCTGCGCTACGGTGTTTCGGTGACCGATCCCTGCCTGGGCTGGCAGGCCACCGAGGCATTGCTGCTGGAAGCGGCCGAGCGGCTACGCTGACCCGGACGCGGGGCGACTGTACCTCGGCGGGCGATGCCGGGATAATCCCGGCATCGCGTTGCCACAGGAGCCCCCCATGCCGTTCACCTTCGAACACCACGATCCTGAAACCTACCGTCGCAAGGCGAGGATCATCAGCATCGCCATGGCCGGCCAGTTGATCGTTTTCGGCCTGGCGTTTGCCCAGCTACTGGTGGCGACCTTCGGTTCCAGCCTGTGGCTCAACGCCTTGGGCGTATTCCTCGGGCTGTTGTTCACCAGCCTGACCTTCGCCGTACTGCGCGAGCGCCCATGGATGAGCGAGATGCGCTATGTCTGGCAGCTCAAGCACCATCTCTCCCGGCTCAGCGGCTACCTCGCCACCCTGCGCCGCGAAATGGACCAGGGCAACGGTGTGGCCCTGCACCTGATGACCGCTTATCACCAGGGCATGGCCCAACTGGCCGAACTCAACGGCCGCACCCTGGATGACGATGCCGAGTTGATCGGCGAGCGTGCCACGATCCGCCGGCTACGCGAGGAACGCGGGCTGCCCGCCCAGGTCGAAGGCTTCGACCCCCACGACCTGGCGGCCTTCAAGAGAAGTTGAGACTAGCCGGCGAGCAGGCGGGCAGCGCGCTTGGCGAAGTAGGTCAGCACCCCATCGGCGCCGGCGCGCTTGAAGCACGTCAGTGACTCGAGGATCACCTCGTCGGCGTCGAGCCAGCCGTTGTCGAAGGCGGCCATGTGCATGGCGTATTCACCGCTCACCTGATAGGCGTAGGTGGGTACCCGGAGCTCGTCCTTGACGCGCCGCACCACGTCCAGGTAGGGCATGCCGGGCTTGACCATCACCATGTCGGCCCCTTCGGCCAGGTCCAGTGCCACTTCGTGCAGCGCCTCGTCGCTGTTGGCCGGATCCATCTGATAGGTGCGCTTGTCGGCCTTGCCCAGGTTGGCGGCCGAGCCCACCGCATCGCGGAAGGGGCCGTAGTAGCGCGAGGCGTACTTGGCGCTATAGGCCATGATGCGCACGTTGTGCAGCTGTTCGTGTTCGAGTACCTGGCGGATCTCGCCGATGCGGCCATCCATCATGTCCGACGGCGCGACCACGTCGGCGCCGGCCTCGGCATGGGACAGTGCCTGTTTGAGCAGCGTCTCCACCGTGCGGTCGTTGAGCACGTAGCCGCTGTCGTCGATGATGCCGTCCTGGCCATGGATGGTGTAGGGGTCGAGTGCCACGTCGGTAATGATGCCGAGTTCCGGCACGGCGGCCTTCAGCGCGCGCACACTACGTTGAACCAGGCCGTTGGCGTTGTAGGCTTCCTCGGCCAGCTCGCTCTTCAGCGTTTGGTCCACTACCGGAAATAGCGCCAAGGCTGGGATACCGAGATCGTATGCCTCGCGTGCCTCCTCGATCAGCAGGTCCAGCGACAGCCGCTCCACACCCGGCATCGAGGGCACGGCCTCGCGGCGCTGCTCGCCGTCGAGGACGAATACCGGCCAGATCAGGTCGGCGGCGGTCAGGGTCGACTCCCGCATCAGGCGGCGCGAGAAATCGTCACGGCGCATGCGGCGCATGCGCGTAGCGGGGAACTGGCGCGTGGTCATGAAACTCAAGATGTTCTACTCCGGCTGTGGGGCCACGTTGCGCCATTGGCCATGGCGTAACGGAAGTATGCCCCGGCAAGGGTAACGGTGTGATGACGTCGAATGCGTTGTACCGAGTATATCAGCGCTACCCCATGCGGGAAGTCACGCCTTGTCGCACCCGGCCCGACTCTCTAAAGTGTGGGCTTCAGGATTCAGGCAGAGCCCTTCATTCGAGGCGCCTCATTACAAGGAGAAAGGCATGAGCAAACAAGTGGCGGTCATTCTGTCGGGCTGCGGCGTCCAGGACGGTTCGGAGATCTACGAAACCACCCTGACCCTGCTGCGGTTGGATCAACTGGGCATCGGTTATCGCTGCTTCGCACCGGACATCATGCAGCATCACGTGATCGACCACCGCAGTGGCGATGTCGTCGAGGGCGAATCGCGCAGCGTACTGGCCGAATCGGCGCGCCTGGCGCGGGGCAATATCGCGCCACTGGAGGAACTCGAGGCCAACGAGTTCGACGCGGTGGTGCTGCCCGGCGGCTTCGGTGCGGCCAAGAACCTGTCGAACTTTGCCGCAGCCGGCAGCGACATGGAACCCCTTCCGGAGCTGGTCGAGGCGATGGCGCCGTTCTACGAGGCGCGCAAGCCCATCGGGTTGATGTGCATCGCGCCGGCTCTGGTACCCAAGCTGCTGGGACCCGGCATCGCCGTGACCATCGGTCACGATCCCGGTGTTTCCGGCGCCATCAGCTCCATGGGCGGCCTGCATCGCAGCTGTGGCGTCGAGGATATCGTGGTGGACTTCGAGAACCGCGTGGTGACCACGCCGGCCTACATGCTTGCCACCCGCATCGGCGAGGCCGCCACGGGGATCTTCAAGCTGGTTGACCGTATCGACGAGCTAATGGACCTGTAGGCGTCGCCAGGCCTGACGAAAAGCGCCCTCGCTCGGCAGGAACGGGGGCGCTGTGCGTTCAAGGCCTGGGGCTTGCGGCGCGTTGGCCGGTTCAGGCGTCGTCACGCTCTTCGGCCGGTGTCGCTTCGCTATCCTTGCGCTTCTTGCGCCGCACCAGGCGGCCGAACAGGATGCCCACCTCGTAGAGCAGGTACATCGGCACGGCGAGCAGGCTCTGCGAGATCACATCGGGCGGGGTCAGCAGCATGCCGACCACGAAGCAGCCCAGGATGATATAGGGCCGCTTCTTCGTCAGGCTCTCCACCGTGGTGGCGCCGGAAAGAATCAGCAGGAAGGTGGCGATGGGAATCTCGAAGGCCACGCCGAAGGCGAAGAACAGCTTGAGGACGAAGTTCAGGTACTGGTTGATGTCGGTCATCACCGCCACGTTCTCCGGCCCGGTCTGGGTGAAGAACTGGAACAGCAGCGGGAACACCGCATAGTAGGCGAAGGCCGCACCGGCATAGAACAGGCCCACGCTGGAGGCGAGCAGCGGCAGGGCCAGGGCTTTCTCGTTGTCGTAGAGCCCGGGGGCGACGAAGGCCCAGGCCTGGTGCAGCACGTAGGGGATGGCGAGGAACACCGCCACCACCAGGGTCAGCTTGAACGGGGCCAGGAACGGTGACGCCACTTCGGTGGCGATCATCTGCGATCCTTCCGGCAGCATGCCCATCAGCGGCTGAGCCACGAAGGTGTAGATATCGTTGGCGAAGGGATAGAGCCCCAGGAAGATCACGAAGACCGCTACCACGGCGCGCAGCAGGCGCGAGCGCAGTTCGATCAGGTGTTCGATCAGAGGGGCCTGGCCGAGTTCCTGCTTGTCGTCGGAGTCGCTCATCGGGAAGCGGCGTCCTTGTCATCGTCGGAGGAGGAGGGCTTGTCGTCTGCCACCCTGGCATCGACCAGGGCATCGTCGAGACGCGCAGCGGCCGACGGTGCCTCGCTGTCGACCTTGCGTTCGGCGGCATCGGGCCGCTCATCGTCACCCTTGCGAGGCGTCGACGACGTGTAGGGCTGGGCGATGCTCTCCACGTCGCGCTTGGCCTTGTTCAGGCTCTCGTCGAGCTTGGTCTGCTGCTCCTTGAGCTTCTGGCGCAGCTCCTCCGCCTCGAGCTGGGAGTTGATCTCGCGCTGCATGCTCGACACGGTGCGCTTGATCTTGCCGATCCAGAGCCCCGCCGTGCGCGCAGCCTTGGGCAGGCGCTCCGGACCGAGCACGAGCAGGCCCACGATCCCCAGGATCAGGAGTTCCAGGAAGCCGATATCAAACATGGAGGCTTACTTGCGCTCTTCCCGTTCCTCGACGCTGTCCGAGGTCTTCTTCTCCTCGGCGCGGACGTCATACGTGTTGGGTTGCTCCTCGTGGGATACCTTGGCCTGGGCCTTGTCGCCCTTGCCTTCCTTGTCTTCCTCGTTGACGGCCTGCTTGAAGCCCTTGACCGCGCCACCCAGGTCGGAGCCGACGTTACGCAGCTTCTTGGTGCCGAAGATCAGGATGATGATGCCGAGTACGATCAGCAGTTGCCAGATACTGATGCCACCTAACATGAAACTTACCTCTGATTCGGGTTTCCGGCGGATCCGGAAGACATTTTTACTTTGACCTTGCGGCCTTCTCTTCGTGCCCGGAAATGCCGAAGCGGCGGGCCAACTCGTCTAGCACGTCCCGGTGGTCGAGTCCGAGATGCGACAGCATCACCAGGCTATGAAACCACAGGTCGGCGGTTTCGGCGACCAGTGCCTTGCGTTCGGCATCGCCACCGGCCTCGGCATCCTTGGCCGCCAGCAGGGTTTCCGTGGCTTCCTCGCCGACCTTTTCGAGTATCTTGTTAAGTCCCTTGTCATGCAAGGCGGCCACATAGGATTCGGCGGGGTCGGCGCTGCGGCGTTGGCTCAGCACGTCGAAGAGTTCGTCGAGAATATCACGCATGGGAGCGGTTCCGGTTACGGTGGGTCAAGTTCATTGCCAAGCCAGCAGCGCGAGGCCAAGAAGGCCCGCTGCCAGGATCGGCCAGGGCTGAGTGGCGGCCCATTCGCTGAGCGGTCTCCAGGCGAGTGCCAGCCCGGCCAGCAGCAGCCCCAGGCGCAGGCGGCGGCCGCCGCGACGCCCCTCGCGCAGTTGGTGTTGGATGCCGCCCAGGGCCGTTGCCTGGCGGCGGCGCTGGCGATGCTCGTGCTCGATGCGGCTCAGTGCCTGGTAGGCCACGGAGGGTAGCTCGGGCAACTGGCGCGACAGCTCGGGTGCCTGGCGCTTGAGCGACTCCCACAGGCCGACCGGCCCGGCGCGCTCGTGCATCCAGCGCTCCAGGTAGGGCTTGGCGGTGCTCCACAGGTCGAGGTCGGGATAGAGCTGACGCCCCAGTCCCTCGATGTTGAGCAGGGTCTTCTGCAGCAGCACCAACTGCGGCTGGACCTCCATGTTGAAGCGGCGCGCAGTCTGGAACAGGCCCAGCAGCACCTGGCCGAAGGAGATGTCCTTGAGCGGCTTCTCCAGGATCGGCTCGCATACCGTGCGGATGGCGGCGGCGAACTCGTTGGCACGGGTATCTTCGCTCACCCAGCCCGACTCGATGTGCAGCGCGGCGACCTCGTAGTAGTCCTGGCGGAAGAAGGCCAGCAGGTTGCGCGCCAGGTAGTCCTGGTCCTCGCGGGTCAGGCTGCCGACGATGCCGCAGTCGATGGCGATGTACTGGGGGTCGTGAGGGTGCTTGCGGGAAACGAAGATATTGCCCGGGTGCATGTCGGCGTGGAAGAAGTTGTCGCGAAACACCTGGGTGAAGAATATCTCCACGCCGCGTTCGGCGAGCCGCTTGAGGTCGGTGCCCTGGGCCTTGAGCGCAGCGAGGTCGGCCACCGGGATGCCGTGGATACGCTCCTGCACCATGACCCGGCGGCGGGTATGCGACCAGTGTACCGTGGGCACGTGGAGCAGCGGCGAATCCTTGAAATTGCGCTTGAGCTGCGAGGTATTGGCCGCTTCCTTGTGCAGGTCGAGTTCGTCGAACAGGGTCGCCTCGTAGTCGCGTACCACTTCCACCGGGCGCAATCGGCGCGCTTCGGGGATCAAGGTCAGCAGGCCGGCCACCCGGTACATCAGGGCCATGTCCTGGCGCATGACGCGATCGATGGCGGGGCGGATGATCTTGACCACCACGTCTTCACCGCTGTGCAGGCGAGCGGCGTGCACCTGGGCGATGGAGGCAGAAGCCAGCGCCTCGGGTTCGAAATGGGCAAAAGCGACATCCAGCGGCATGCGCAGCTCCGCCTCGACCAGCGCACGGGCTTCGCCGGCGGGGAAGGGGGGGACCTGGTCCTGCAAGCGCCTCAGCTCGTCGGCAATCTCTTCCGGCAGCAGGTCGCGGCGCGTGGAGAGCAGTTGGCCGAACTTGACGAAGATGGGACCCAGCGACTCCAGGGCCAGGCGCAGGCGCTCGCCGCCTGAGCGCCGCCCCACCGGCACCAGGCGCAGCGGCGAGAGCAGGAAGGCCAGGCGCAGCCACCAGGGCAGGCGCTGCAGTGGCAACAGGGTATCGAGGCGGTAGCGGGTGATCACCCACATGATGCGCAGCAGGCGAAACCCCATCATGACGTGGCCTCGTATTCCAGTCGTCGGCGCAGTCTGGCCAGGCGAGCATCGAGGCGGTCGGTGGCCACCTCCAGCTCGGTGAGGTGGTCGCGCAGGGTCTCGAGTTGCTGGCGGCCGGGAAGCAGGCGGGCCTCCTCGAAGACGTACTCGGCGATGTCGGCGCGCATCTCCTCTTGGGCGCGCAGGCCCCAGCGGGCCATGCGTCTCAGCCCTTCGGCCAGGCTGTGAGCGGGCACGTCGCCCAGCCAGCGCGCCAGCTCCGCTTCCCAGTCGAGGTCGAGATCGAAGAACAGGTCACGAACTTCCTCGAGCAGATGCACGCGCCCACGCACCGCCAGGCGCCCGCGGAACATCAGCCGCTCCATCGATTCGCCGCCCAGCAGCTCACCCAGCGTCTCGGCATCGAGTTCGACCACGGCATCGGCGCTGCCTTCGTCGGGCTCCTCCTGCCGCATCAGGTCGACGCCATGGGCATGAAAGCTCAGCAACAGGGTCAGGGAGGGGCGCTCCAGGCGCAGCAGCAGCCGGCTGCCGGCGAGCCGGGCGAGGCGCGTAGGCGCAGCCAGGTCACGGGCGAGCAGGGCATTGAGGGTACGTTCGATGCCGGCCAGCAGCAGGGGCGGGGTCAACGTCATCACGTCCTCAAAGCTTGATGCCGCGGTGCAGGGCAACGATGCCCCCGGTGAGGTTGGTGTACTCGACCCGCTCCAGGCCCGCCGCTTCCATCATGCTCTTGAGCGTCTCCTGGTCGGGGTGCATGCGAATCGACTCGGCCAGGTAGCGATAGCTGTCGGCGTCGCCCGCTACCAGCTGGCCCATGAAGGGCAGCAGGCGGAAGGAGTATTCGTCGTAGGCACGGGTGAGCACGGGGTTGTTCGGCTTGGAGAACTCCAGCACCAGCAGGCGGCCGCCAGGCTTGAGCACGCGAGCCATGGAACGCAGCGCGGCATCCTTGTCGGTGACGTTGCGCAGGCCGAAGGCGATGGTGATGCAGTCGAAGCTGTTGTCGGGGAACGGCAGGCACTCGGCGTTGGCCTGCACGTACTCGACGTTGCCGCCGACGCCGTTGTCGAGCAGCTTGTCGCGGCCGACCCGCAGCATCGATTCATTGATGTCGGCCAGCACCACCCGGCCGCGGGGACCGACCATGCGCGAGAACTTCAGCGTCAGGTCGCCGGTGCCGCCGGCGATGTCGAGCACGCTATGGCCGGGGCGCACGCCGCTGCGCTCGATGGTGAGGCGCTTCCACAGGCGGTGAATGCCCAGCGACATGAGATCGTTCATGACGTCGTAGCGCGCCGCCACGGAGTGGAAGACGTCGGCCACGCGCGAGGCCTTTTCCTCGACCGGCACTTCCTGGTAGCCGAAGTGGGTGGTGCGCTGGTCCCCGGGGGTGGAGTGAGGGCTCATGCGAAAAGGGCTCCCGAATCGCTGCGGAAAGGCAAGGCCGAGGCCTCGATTTGCGCGCTATTGTAGCCCTCTCAGGCAGTTCTTGTCTTGACGACTGCCTTCTAGAGCTGCTTGATCTCGATGCCCAGCGGTTCCCGGCTGGCGCCGGCCTTTTCCAGGCGTTCGAGATAGTCGGCCCAGTAGGCCTCGCGGTGCTCGATCAGCTCATGGAGGTATTCCCAACTGAACAGGCCGCTGTCGTGGCCGTCGTCGAAGGCGAGCTTGACGGCGTAGCGGCCGACCGGCTCGATGTTCTTGAGGCCGACGTCCTTCTTGCCCACCTGCAGCACGGCCTGGCTGGGATGGTGGCCACGCACCTCGGCGGAGGGGGAGTAGACGCGCAGGTACTCGACCGGCAGGCGGTGGCTCTCACCGTCGGCGTAGGTGAGCTCCAGCTCGCGGGCCTTCTTGTGGTAATGGATCTTGCTGGGAATGGGGGCGGTCATGGGCAGACTCCTGACGTCGAGCTTCGAGCTTCGAGCTTCGAGCGGCTCGTGGCCCGAAGCCCGTAGCACGTGGCTTACAGAATATACCGCGACAGATCCTCGTCCATGGCCAGCTCGCCGAGCTGGGAGTCGACGTAGGCGGCATCGATGGTCAAGGGGCTGCCGAAATCGGCGCCCTTGAAGGAGGCGTCCTCCAATAGCCGCTCCATCACCGTGTGCAATCGCCGCGCGCCGATGTTCTCGGTGCCCTCGTTGACCTTCCAGGCGATCTCGGCAATACGCTCGATGCCATCCTCGGTGAAGTCGATCTCGAGCCCCTCGGTGGCCAGCAGCGCCTTGTACTGCTTGGTCAGGGCGGCGGAGGGTTCGGTGAGGATGCGCTTGAAGTCCTCCGGCGTCAGCGCCTCTAGCTCGACCCGGATCGGCAGGCGACCCTGCAGCTCGGGAATCAGGTCGGAGGGGCGCGACAGATGGAAAGCGCCGGAGGCGATGAACAGAATATGGTCGGTCTTGACCATGCCGTACTTGGTCGAGACCGTGGAACCCTCGATCAGCGGCAGCAAGTCGCGCTGCACGCCCTCGCGGGAGACTTCGCCGCCGCTGGACTGGCCGCTGCCCTTGGCCACCTTGTCGATCTCGTCGAGGAAGACGATGCCGTTCTGCTCCACGGCATCGATGGCACGGTGCTTGATCTCCTCCTCGTTGACCAGCTTGGCGGCTTCCTCGTCGCGCAGCAGGGCGAAGGCGTCCTTGACCTTGACCCGGCGGGTCTCGGTCTTGTGGCGGCCCATGTTGGAGAACAGGCTCTGCAACTGGCTGGTCATCTCCTCCATGCCCGGCGGGGTCATGATGTCGATGCCTGGTCCCTGCGGGGTGATCTCGATGTCGATCTCCTTGTCGTCGAGGTCGCCCTCGCGCAGCTTCTTGCGAAAGATCTGGCGAGTGGAGCTGTCGCTGCGGGGGCTGTCCTCCTGGCCACGGGGCGGCGGCAGCAGGGCGTCGAGAATGCGATCCTCGGCGGCGTCCTCGGCCCGGTGGCGCACTTCGTCCTTGGCCTGCTCGCGCACCAGCTTGATGGCGGCCTCGGTGAGGTCGCGGATGATCGACTCGACGTCGCGGCCGACATAGCCCACCTCGGTGAACTTGGTGGCCTCGACCTTGATGAAGGGCGCGCGGGCCAGCTTGGCCAGGCGCCGGGCGATCTCGGTCTTGCCCACCCCGGTGGGGCCGATCATGAGGATGTTCTTGGGCGTCACCTCGGGGCGCAGGTCGTCGTCGAGCTGCATGCGCCGCCAGCGGTTGCGCAGGGCAATGGCCACGGCGCGCTTGGCGTCCTGCTGGCCGACGATGAACTGGTCCAGGGCGTGGACGATCTCACGAGGGGTCATCTGTGACATGGGGGCGGCCTTCAGAGCGTTTCGAGAGTGACGTGATGGTTGGTGAACACGCAGATGTCACCCGCGATCTCGAGCGACTTCTCGGTGATCTCCCTGGCCGAGAGTTCGGTGTTCTCGAGCAGTGCGCGGGCGGCGGCAAGGGCGAAGTTGCCGCCCGAGCCGATGGCGATGATACCGCGCTCCGGCTCCACCACGTCGCCGTTGCCGGTGATGATCAGCGAGGCATGCTTGTCGGCCACGGCCAGCAACGCCTCGAGGCGGCGCAGGGCACGGTCGGTACGCCAGTCCTTGGCCAGCTCCACGGCCGCCTTGACCAGGTTGCCCTGGTACTTCTCCAACTGCGCCTCGAAGCGCTCGAACAGGGTGAAGGCGTCGGCGGTGCCGCCGGCGAAGCCTGCCAGCACCTGGCCGCGATAGAGCCGGCGAACCTTGCTGGCGTTACCCTTCATCACGGTATTGCCCAGCGATACCTGGCCGTCGCCGGCCAGGGCAACCTGGTCACCGCGGCGTACGGAAACGATCGTGGTCATGGAGATAACTCCGTAACGGGGAGTCGGGGCTCCCGGTGACTTTCGGCCCCCGGTGCGCCGGGGGCCGTGAATGAGCGTTCAGGTTAGGTGTGGGCGCCGGCAGGTGAATTCAAGCGCTATCGGGACGGGGCCGGTGAATCGAAGAGCGGTTCGCCGGGGAGCGTCGTACGTTCCTCAGTTGGTGGCCCGGTGCCGCAGCGGCGTGATTCCCTGGGTCGTCATCAAGTCCTCGGCACGGCTGAGCTCGCGAGTATCGTCGTAGGGACCCACCATCACGCGGTGCCAGGTCTGACCGTCGGCGGACTGTACCTGGCTGACCTGGGCCATGAGGCTAAGGTTGCGCAGGCGCTGGCGCAGCTGCTCGGCATCCTCCGGCTGGCGGAACGACGCCGCCTGCAGCATATAGCGGGTACCTGCCGGTGCCGTCGCTTCGCGTTCCGGCGTCGCGTTCACCTCGTCGCGCAGGTTGGCGGCGATCACCTGGGCGATGGGATCGTCGGCCGGGGCCTGCTCGGCAGCGGATTCGCTGTCGATGGGGGGAGGCACGTTGACCGTTGGCTCCGGCGGCGAGGCGGTAGAGGCCACTTCGCGCGGTGCCACGACCTCTTCGGGCAGCAAGGTATAGAACTCGAAGGTCGGCATGCGCGGTTCGCGCGGCTCGACGGTCGGCGCGGGTTCGGTCACCTCGCTAGGTGAGCGCGGCATCAGGTTGGCCAGCGGCGAGTCGCTGCCTTCCTGCCAAGGGGCCGTACCGTGCTGGTGCTGGGCCAGCAGGAAGCCCGCGATGACGCCGCCAAGCCCCCACACCCAGCCGGGCAGGCGAAAGCCGTGGCCACGCGCCGGGGCGCGCTTGCGGCTGGTGGTGGCGCCGCGTTTCTTGGGCGTGCGACGGGCAGCCATGGCTTACATTTCCTCCGGTGCGCTCACGCCCAGCAGGTCGAGACCGTTGCGCAGCACCTGGCGCGTGGCCAGGCCCAGAGCCAGGCGGGCGTTACGCAGCTCGTCGTCGTCGACCATTACCTTGACGGCGTTGTAGCAGGAGTGGAACTCGGCGGCGAGGTCCAGCAGGTACTGGGCGACCTGCTGCGGCTCGCGGCAGGCGGCGGCATGGCCGACCACCTCGGGGAAGCGTGCCAGGCGGTTCATCACCGCTTTTTCCTGGTCTTCCTCCAGCTTCGCCAGGCTGACCATCGCCAGGTCGTGGTCGAAGCCGAGGTTCTGGGCCTCGGCCTTGCGCAGCATGCTGCACACCCGGGCGTGAGCGTACTGCACGTAGTAGACCGGGTTGTCGTTGGACTGCGAACGGGCCAGGTCGATGTCGAAGGTGAGCTGCGAGTCGGCCCGGCGCGCGGCGAGGAAGAAACGCGTGGCATCGCGGCCGACCTCGTCGATCAGGTCGCGCACGGTGACGTAGCTGCCGGCACGCTTGGAGAGCTTCACCTCCACGCCGGAGCGGGTCACCATCACCATCTGGTGCAGTACGTAGTCGGGCCAGCCCGAGGGGATGCCGGCCTCCAGCGCCTGCAGGCCGGCACGAACGCGGGTGACGGTGGAATGATGGTCGGCGCCCTGCTCGTTGATCACCGTGGTGAAGCCGCGCTGCCACTTGTTCAGGTGGTAGGCCACGTCGGGCAGGAAATAGGTGTAGCTGCCGTCGGACTTGCGCATGACCCGGTCCTTGTCGTCGCCGAAGTCGGTGGTGCGCAACCACAGGGCGCCGTCCTGCTCGTAGGTATGTCCCTTCTCGATCAGCCGCTCGACCGTTTCCTCGACCTTGCCCTCGCGATAGAGCGAAGACTCCAGGAAGTAGACGTCGAAGGAGACGCCGAAGGCCTTGAGGTCGAGGTCCTGCTCACGGCGCAGCCAGGCCACGGCGAAGTCGCGGATGGCGTCGAGGTCGTCGGGGTCGGCCTTGGCAGTCACGTGGCGGTCGTCGGCATGCACCGTCTCGCCGGCCAGGTAGTCGTTGGCCACCTCGACGATGTAGTCGCCACGGTAGCCGTCGTCGGGCCAGGCCTCGTCGTCGGGGGTGAGGCCCTTGGTACGGGCCTGGACAGACAGCGCCAGGTTGACGATCTGTGCCCCGGCGTCGTTGTAGTAGAACTCGCGGGTGACGTCATGGCCGGTCGCTTCGAGCAGCCGCGAGATGCAGTCGCCGATGGCCGCCCCGCGGCCATGACCCACGTGGAGGGGGCCGGTGGGGTTGGCGGAGACGAACTCCACCTGAACCTTCTGGCCGCGTCCGGCCAGGCTGCGCCCGAAGGCATCGCCGGCATCGAGTACCTGGCGCACGACCTGGGCGGCGGCGTCGGTGGCGGCGAAGAAATTGATGAAGCCGGGGCCGGCAATCTCCACCTTTTCGACGGCATCGCTCGCCGGTAATGCCGCGATCAGCGCCTCGGCCAGCTCACGGGGTTTCCTGCCGGCCGGCTTGGCCAGCATCAGCGCCAGGTTGCTGGCGTAGTCGCCGTGGGCCTTGTCCTTGGTCGGATCGACCTTGATGGTCGGCGCGGCATCGGCGGGCAGCGTGCCCTGCTGCTTGAGCGTGTCGAGGGCATTCTCGAGCAGGGAAATGATCGTCTCTTTCATGAAGCGGTTATGTCCTGTAGCGGCGGGCGCAGAGGTAGTGACAGTGACAAGGCACTCGTGAATGGCGCGGCCACGCAGAATGGGCTGGTCGACCATTATCGGCAATTGTGCTGCGGCTTTAAACCCTGTCGGCATCGCTTCGGGCTTCGGGCCAAGAGGTAGGCTGCAACTCGCAACTCGCAACTCGCAACTCGCAGCTCGTAGCTCGTAGCTCGCAGCTCGCAGCTCGTAGCTCGTAGCTCGTAGCTCGCAGCTCGCAGCTCGTAGCTCGCAGCTCGTAGCTCGTAGCTCGCAGCTCGTAGCTCGTAGCTCGCAGCTCGTAGCTCGCAGCTCTTAGCTCGTAGCTCGCAGCTCGTAGCTAGGCAAGCGTCTGCGGGTCGACATCCAGCGACCAGCGCACCCGGCGTGCCTCGGGCGCGGCCTCGAGCCAGGCGGTCAGCTGCGCGCAGGCGGCGTGCAGCTGGCTGCGCCGTTCGGCGCTCAGCATCAGTTGGATATGATAGCGGTTCTGGCGTCGCTCCATGGGGGCAGGCACCGGGCCCAGGCAGCTCACGTCGGGGGCGTGCTCGGCGACCCACTGCCGCAGCATGGCCGTCGCGTCGCGGCCAAGCGCCATGGCGGCTTCCTCGCGGGGGCTCTCCAGGCGCAACAGGGCAAGGAAGCGGAAGGGAGGCAAGCAGGCGACACGGCGTTCGGCGAGCAGTTGCTCGGCCAGGGCATCGTAGCCGCGCTCGGCGAGCAGGCGCAGGTGCGGGTCGTCGTTGTGCAGGGTCTGTACCAGCACGCGTCCCGGGTGCGAGGCGCGTCCGGCACGGCCGGCCACCTGGGTCAGCAACTGGGCGCTGTGCTCCAGGGCGCGGAAGTCGCTGGCGTAGAGTCCGGCATCGGCATTGACCACGACCACCAGGGTGACATGGGGCAGGTGGTGCCCCTTGGCCAGCATCTGGGTACCGACCAGCAGGCAGGGTGCGCCGCGCCGCACTTCGCCGAGTAGCTGATCGAAGGCGTCGCGGCGCCGCGTACTGTCGCGGTCGATGCGGTGCACCGGTACCTTGGGAAAGAGCGCGGCCAGGGTCTCCTCGGTGCGCTCGGTGCCACTGCCTAGTGGGCGCAGGTCGGCGCTGCCGCAGCCGGGGCAGGCGTCCGGCACCGGGCGGCGCTTGTCGCAATGGTGGCAGGCCAGCATCGGCGGCTGGCGGTGCAGGGTCATGCGCGCGTCGCAGTGGTCGCAGTCGGCCATCCAGCCGCAGGCGTGGCAGGCCAGGGTGGGGGCGAAGCCGCGGCGGTTGATGAACACCAGCACTTGATGGCCGGCCTCGAGCGTCTCGCGGATCGCTTCGATGGCCGGTGGGATGAGTCCTCCCTGGCGCGGCCGGCCGCGCAGGTCGATCAGTTCCAGTCGGGCCGGGGCGTGACGGCTGGCGCGCTGGGTCAGGCGCAGGTGACGGTAGTTACCGCGCTCGGCGTGGTAGAGGCTCTCCAGCGAGGGTGTGGCACTGCCCAGCAGCAGCGGGACGGCGTGATGCTTGGCGCGGGCCACGGCCAGGTCCCGGGCGTGATAGCGCAGCCCTTCCTGTTGCTTGAACGAGCCGTCGTGCTCCTCGTCGACGATGATCGCGCCGGGCCGCGCCATTGGCGTGAAGATCGCCGAACGGGTACCGATGACGATGGGGGCGCGGCCGCTGGCGACCGCTTCCCAGGCGTCGAGGCGCTCGTTGTCGGTGAGCCCCGAGTGCAGCGCCACCACCGGTACGCGGAAGCGGCTGCGAAAGCGTGCCAGAGTCTGCGGCGTCAGGCCGATCTCCGGTACCAGCAGCAGGGCCTGGCGGCCGCGGGCGACCACCGCCTCGATCAACTGCAGGTAGACCTCGGTCTTACCGCTGCCGGTCACGCCGTGCAGCAGGCAGGGATGAAAACCATCGAGACGTTCGTGTATCGCTGCCAGGGCCGTGGCTTGCTCGCGGTTGAGCGGCAGCGCTGGTTCGGCTAGCAACTGGGAAGTGGTGGGCTCGGCGGCGGTCAGAGGGGTCTCATGCCGCGCGACTAGCCTCTTCTCCACCAGCGCGAGCAGCTGTTCACGGCTGAAACCCTGGGCCACTATCGCCTGAGTGTGCAGCCCGTGGGGATGCTGGCGCAGCATGGCCAGTAGCTCGGCCTGGCGCGGTGCACGTTTCAAGCGCGGGTCGTCGGCATCGGGCTCGGCCAGGGCCTGCCAGCGCTCGCGCATGCGCCCGGCCAGGGGGCGGCCCTGGCGCAGCAGTACGGGCAACGCCTGGTGCAGAGTGTCGCCAAGTGAATGCTGGTAGTAGCGTGCCGTAAAGCGGCACAGCCATAGCCAGTCTTCGGGCAGCGGCTCGGCATCCAGCCAAGCATCCACCGGCTTCAACTGGCCCAGAGGGAAGTCGCTTCGATCGCTGCACGCCATTACCACGCCGATGACCTGACGGCGGCCGAACGGCACGCGCACGCGCAGGCCGGGCTGCCACCCACCGGGAGGGGGTTCGTGGCCCGGACGGTAATCGAACAGGCGCCTCAGGGGGGTGGGTACCGCCACCCGCAGCACGCGAGGCGGAGGCGAGGAGATGGAATCGGGCAATTGGCCTCCGGCGTCGGCTCTGCTAGAATATCCGGCCGTCGTGGTGCCTGGCTCTCGAGAATCAGGCCTGGCGGCTACCGGTTGGTTGAACGACTCAACGTTGAACGAATAGCGACGACAGACAACCTGTATGCGGTGCCTGGCAATGGATCAGGTGGCGGCATACCGCTCCATGAGGCTCAAGATGAAACAAGGTATTCACCCGGATTACAAGATGGTCACCGCGACTTGCTCCTGCGGCGCGACCTTCGAAGTTGGCACCACTGCCGGCCATGACCTGTCACTGGACGTCTGCTCCCAGTGCCACCCCTTCTACACTGGCAAGCAGAAGCAGGCGACCACCGGTGGTCGCGTCGAGCGCTTCAACAAGCGCTTCGGTGCCGCCATCAAGCGCGGTTGATTCGCCCCGCCGCGACGCAGCATCGCTCGAGAAACCCGCCTTCACGGCGGGTTTTCTTTTTTGGGGTGCGCCAGGCTTGGCGCGCAGCGCCTAACTGGCGCTGTTCCCGGGGGTGGTCCTCCCTGCTCGATGCAAGCGGTTTTGGAGATGTGGATGACGGGCTGGGCAATAAGGAAAGCGTTATAGATGCGATGATTGCCATAAGTTGCAGCAAATGGTGGCGAATGTTCGCGAATGAGTATTCAAAATCGCCGAACGGGACGGTCGTTGAGGTGTGGAACGTTTTTCTATATTGTAGGTGGCCTCTTCCCAAAGTATGGATACCGGATTCTCAGCATGACAGACGCCAAGAAGCAGGCAGCGCTGGATTATCACGCCAAGCCGATTCCCGGAAAGCTCTCCGTGGAGCTGACCAAGCCCACTGCTACCGCTCGTGATCTCTCCCTTGCCTACAGTCCTGGTGTCGCCGAGCCGGTGCGCGAAATCGCCCGCGACCCGGAGAATGCCTATCGCTATACCGGCAAGGGCAACCTGGTGGCGGTGATTTCCGATGGCAGTGCCATTCTCGGTCTGGGTAATCTTGGCCCGCTGGCCAGCAAGCCGGTCATGGAAGGCAAGGGCGTGCTGTTCAAGTGTTTCGCCGGCATCAACTCGGTGGATATCGAAGTGAATGCCGAGAGCCCTCAGGCCTTCATCGACACCGTGGCGCGCATCGCCGACACCTGGGGAGGCATCAACCTCGAGGATATCAAGGCGCCGGAGTGCTTCGAGATCGAGCAGGCGCTCGTCGAGCAATGCAACATCCCGGTGTTCCATGACGACCAGCACGGCACCGCCATCGTCACCGCGGCCGGCATGCTCAATGCGCTGGAGATCGCCGGCAAGCGACTGGAAGACGCCAGGATCGTCTGCCTGGGGGCTGGGGCGGCGGCCATTGCCTGCATGAAATTGCTGGTGGCCTGCGGTGCCCGTTCGGAAAACCTGATAATGCTCGATCGCCGTGGCGTCATTCATGCCGGCCGCGAGGGGCTCAACCCGTACAAGGCGATATTCGCCGTGGATACCGACAAGCGCACGCTGGACGATGCGATCGCCGGGGCCGATGTCTTCATCGGGCTTTCGGGGCCCAACCTGATGACTGCCGAGCACATGCGCAAGATGGCACCGAATCCCATCGTCTTCGCCTGCACCAATCCCGACCCCGAGATCCACCCTGACGTGGCGCGGGAGGCGCGACCCGACGTGATCATGGCCACCGGCCGTTCCGACTTCCCCAACCAGGTCAACAACGTGCTGGGCTTCCCCTTCATCTTCCGCGGGGCGCTGGACGTGCGCGCCACGCGTATCAACGAAGAGATGAAGGTGGCCGCCGTTCATGCGCTCAAGGACCTGGCCCGCGAGCCGGTCCCCCAGGCGGTACTCGACGCCTACGAGCGCGATCACATGGAGTTCGGCCCCGAGTACATCATTCCCACACCGGTCGACATACGCCTGCTGGAACGGATCCCGGCAGCGGTGGCCCAGGCCGCAGTGGACTCCGGCGTAGCCCGCCGCCCCTACCCGGCGCACTACCCACTGAAGACCGTGGACGACGTTTACGGTAGCTGATCGTCCTGTCCTGGCAATGCCATGAAACGACTGCGCCGGCCTTCGGGCCGGCGCAGTGCGTCGTGTCTCGGGTGCGTGTCGCTTGCGGGAGTTACCAGGTGTAGAGCAGCGTCACGTTGGTGGTGTTGTCGGTGCGGGCGTCGGCCGTCTCGGGCGGGTTGGAGTTGTGCTTGACCTCATGGGAGAGGCGCAGCGATAGACGCGAGTTGAGGCGCGCGGTGAGCGACGACACCGATCGCGATGTAGTGTTCGCATCGGTCGATTCCACCGACATCTCCTGGCGCAGGTGGGAGTAGCTCGAGAACGTCCACTGGTAGTCGAGTGCGCTGTAGACGACCCCCAGGTTGTTGTTTTCCTCTCCATCGATTCTGTCGTGGCGATACCCCGGGCCGGCCTCGAGTGACAGGCGGTGCTGACCGGTATCGATGACGTCACGGCCGTAGCCACCGATGGTGGTGAACTGCTGGTCGTAGCCGCTGAAGCGGTCCTTCTCCCAGCGGGCGAAACCGAAGAGGTAGTGAGGGCCGTCGAAGTCATAGCGCTCGCGGCCGGAAATCAGGTACTGCTCGGCGCTGGTCTCCTCGTCGCGGCTGACATTGCGCACCTCGCTGCGCAGCGTGTGGGTCCAGCGTCCGGTCAGCCAGGTCAGCCGGCTCTTGCCGATCAGGGTCTGGCTGTCGGTATTTCCAGAGAGGTGGGTATAGCCGAACTCGGCTTCACCGCTGAAGGTGGGGCTGTCTTCCTCGGGGGGCGGAGGCGCATAGAAGACACTGGCGGCGAGGGCGGTGCCCGGTAGTAGCGTCAGTCCAATGACGCTCCATGGCATCAGTCGTGGCATGGCAACTAACCTGTCCTGTTGTCCCGGTAACGGGCCGCCCCGAGGGGCGGCTGTATGGCGGTTGGCAAGACGGCGGGCGGCGTCCGTGCCGCCCCTCGGGTCATCCGTATCAGAAGATCGCCTCGTAGCTTCCCGTGCCCTGCGAGCCGCTGCGCTGCTCGATCTCCTGCTCGATCCGGCGCGGCTCCATGTCGGGCAGATAGTCCGGGTGGAAGATTTCCGTGATTCCGCCGGGCTGGCCGTCGGCCAGGCGTCGCCCGGTCTGCTCGTCGATGCGCATCCTGACCAGCTGGGCGGGCGCTTCGGGCCTGGCTTCGGGGCGGCCGTTCAAGGCATTGCCCATGAAGTCGATCCAGATCGGCAGGGCAGCGTTGCCGCCATATTCGGCGATCGAATCGTTGTTGTCCTTGCCGACCCACACGGTAGCCACCAAGTCGTCGTTATACCCTGCGAACCAGCCGTCGCGCTGGTCGTTGGTGGTGCCGGTCTTGCCCACTACGTCGCTGCGATTGAGTGACAGCGCGGCACGCCCGGTACCGCTTTCGATCACGTCGCGCAGCATGTCACGCAGAATGTAGACGGCAGTGGGGTCGGCGACCCTGGGTGCCACGTCGTAGCGCTTGCCGTCGATTTCGACCTCGGTCTGATCTTCGCGACAGTCGCGGCAGGCGATGGCCGGGCGCGCCTCGCTGATGACCTGGTCGTC
Source organism: Billgrantia sp. Q4P2 (assembly GCF_052806135.1). Taxonomy (NCBI): domain Bacteria; kingdom Pseudomonadati; phylum Pseudomonadota; class Gammaproteobacteria; order Oceanospirillales; family Halomonadaceae; genus Billgrantia; species Billgrantia sp. Q4P2. The sequence continues at coordinate 381,059 of NZ_JBRBAI010000003.1, read as the reverse complement.
GCTGCCACGGGTGACGCGCTCGATGAACCAGGGGGAAACCTGGAAGCCTCCGTTGGCCAGTACGGCGTAGGCATTGGTCATCTCCAGCGGTGTCAGGTCGGCGCTGCCCAGCGCCAAAGACAGGCCGTGCGGCAGCCGGCTCCGGCTGAAGCCGAATCCCTCCAGGTACTCGATGGTGTTGTCGAGCCCCAGGGTCTGCAGGATGCGGATCGTCACCAGGTTGCGCGAGCGTGCCAGCGCCACGCGCAGCCGGGTCGGTCCGAGGAAGTCGCCGCTGGAGTTCACCGGGCGCCACAGGCTGCTACCGTCGTGCATGACCACCGGGGCGTCGTTGACCACGGTGGAGGCGGTCATCAGCCCGGTATCCAGCGCGGCCAGGAAGACGAAGGGCTTGAAGATCGAGCCCGACTGCCGCTGTGCCTGAACCGCACGGTTGAACTTGCTGGCATTGAAGCTGAAGCCGCCCTGCAGCGCGAGGATGGCGCCGTCGGCAGGGTTCATCACGACGATCGAGCCCTCTGCATCGGGGCGCTGGGAGAGCCGCCAGCTACCGTCGTCGCGCTGCAGGATACGCACCAGGTCGCCGGTTTCGGCGATCTCGCTGGCGGAGCCGGGCTCAGGCCCGCGCGCTCTGGGGTTGCGATAGGCGCGTGCCCAGGAGAGGCCGTCCCAGGCGAGGGTCACGAGTTCTGCCTCGCGGGTCAGTACGCGCATTTCGCGGCCTTCGCTCGATACCACGATAGCCGGCTGCAGCGGGCCGAAGCCGGGGGTTCGCTCCAGTACCCGCAGCCAGTTGCTGACGTCGTCATCGATGCCCTCGACGCGTGTCTGGCTGCGCGCCGCGGCCTGGCGGGCGGTCTCCATGATTTCGGGAGACTCGTCGAGCTCCTCCTCCAGTCCGCGACGCTCGGTACGCTCCTGCGCTTCGGCGAGGCTGGCGGGAATGTCGCGCTCTTCCGGCCCGCGCCAGCCGTGGCGGGTATCGTAGTCGATCAGGCCGCGTGCCAGGGCCTGGCGGGCGTGGGGCTGCAGCTCGCTGTCCAGGGTGGTGTGGATGCGGTAGCCGCCGGTGTAGGCCTCCTCGCCGAAGCGCTCGATGGCGTACTGGCGTGCCATTTCCGCCACGTAGTCGGCGTCGACCTCGACCTGCGCCACGTAGCGGCGCGCGGTAGTCGGCTCCTGCACGGCCGCCTCGTAGGTTGCCTGGTCGATGTGGCCGAGCTGGCGCATGCGATAGAGGATCCAGTTGCGCCGGATCAGCGAGCGCTCGGGATTGGCCAGTGGGTTGAACGAGGATGGCGCCTTGGGCAGGCCGGCGATCATCGCCTTCTGCGCCAGGCTGAGTTCCTCCAGCGGTTTGTTGTAGTAGACCTCCGCGGCGGCGGCAATGCCGTAGGCGCGGTTGCCCAGGAAGATCTTGTTGACGTAGAGCTCGAGGATCTCCTCCTTGGAGAGAATGCGCTCCATCTGCAGCGCCAGGAGGATTTCACGGATCTTGCGGGTGAACGTGCGGTCGAGCGTGAGCAGGTAGTTGCGCGCCACCTGCATGGTGATGGTGGAGCCGCCCGACTGGATGTCGCCGCTGGCGACGAGCTCCAGCGCTGCCCGTGCCAGGCCGCGGGGGTCGACGCCGCGATGCTCGAAGAAAGCTGCATCCTCGGCCGCCAGCAGGGCCTGGATGAAGTCTTCGGGGATCTCGTCGAAGGAGACCGCCATGCGGCGCTCCTCGCCATATTCGCCGATCAGCTTGCCGTCGCGGGTGAAGATACGCAGTGGCGTGTGCAGTTCGAAATCCTGCAGCTGGCGCACGTCGGGCAGGCCCGGCGTGAAATAGAGCGCCGCGCCTGCCACGCTGAGCAGGGCCGCGACGGACAGCGATACCAGTAGCCAGAAGGCCGAGAGAACCAGAGTCTTGATCCACTTCATGAAAAGGCGTTATCCATGGTGAGAGCAGGAAGGGGATGGCGATGGAAGAGAGCCTTCACTGGCGTGACCATTATAAAGAATCCGAGCCGTCCGCCACCAGTATTGAGGCAGTACCCGTCCAACTTTGTGTGCAGTGGCGGAATATCATGTAACCTCATTCCTAGTAATGCGAGTATGATCTTTCTCAGCCTACGCGCTCAGGCGCACGAGGCATACAAGAGCAAGATGATAACGAGCGGCCATCGCGACGGCTTACGCAAGGGCAACGATTGATGCGACTCAGAGCCTCCGCAAAGGGGTTGATCGGTGTCGATATCACCTCGGCAACGGTCAAACTGATCGAGCTCAAGCGGGTGGGCTCCCACTTCCAGATCGAAAGCTATGCCGTCAGACCGTTGCGCGAAGGCGCCGTGGTCGAGCGACGCATTCGCGACATGGGCGAAGTGGCCGATGCCCTGGGCCGCGCGGTCGAGAGCGCCAGGCCGACCTCCCGGCTAGCCGTGGCCGCCGTGCCGGCCAGTGCCGCCATTACCAAAACCCTGACATTACCCGCTTCACTCAACGATGATGAGATCGAAGCGCGCATTCAACTCGAATCAGACAAGCACATTCCGTTTCCGTTCAGCGAGGTCGCCTTCGATTTCCAGCGACTGGGGCTCAATGCACGCTATGGCGACCAGCAGGACGTCCTGCTGGTCGCCTGTCGTCAGCAGGACGTCAACCAGCTCACCGATGCCTTGCAGCAGGCCGGCCTGGTGCCTGCGGCGGTGGACGTCGAGGCCTTCGCCATGGAGCGAGCCTTCGGCGAGTTGCGCCATCAGCTGCCGCCGGCCGCCGGAGACGACGACTGCGTGGCGCTGGTCGACATCGGCGCCACCATGAATGCCTTCCACGTATTGCGCGGCGGGCGCATCGTCTACAGCCGTGACACCGTCTTCGGCGGGCGCCAGCTCACCGAGGAGATCCGGGCGCGCTATGGCCTGACACTGGAGGAAGCCGGCCTGGCCAAGAAGCGCGGCGGCCTGCCCGAGGACTATCAGACCAGCGTGCTGGCTCCCTTCATCGAAACCTTGGTCCAGCAGGTCGGTCGCTCGCTGCAGCTCTATTATACCGCGGGTCGCAAGCACGAAGTGCGGCGCATGGTCCTGGCCGGCGGCTCCAGCGTCATTCCTGGTCTGGCCGAGCGGCTCGCCCGCGAGAGCGCTATGCAGGTCGTCATCGCCAACCCCTTTCTGCGCATGAGGATCAACTCCCGCATCGATGTCCAGACCCTGGCGGGCGACGCACCGGCCATGGTAACCGCCTGCGGCCTGGCCATGAGGTCGCCGTCATGAGCATCGAAATCAACCTGTTGTCCTGGCGGGAGCAGCAGCGGGCACGTCGCAGCCGCTACTTCTATCTGGCCTTGACGATCATGGTGCTGCTCGGTGCGTCGGGCGGCCTGGGGTTGACTTACTATTACGACGCCGCACTGGATGCCCAGCGCGAGCGCAATGCGCACATTCGCGAGCGCATGCAACAGCTCGAAGGCGACATCCGTTCGATTGGTGAGTACGAAGCCATACGTGAGCGCATGATCGGCCAGGTCCAGGTCTTCAGCGACCTGCAGCAGGGGCGCTCCCAGACCGTGCGCGTGTTCCGCGACCTGACCTTGAGCCTGGCGGATGGCGTGCACTATACCCAGCTGAGCCGGCAAGGGGACCAGCTGCGCCTGTCGGGACGCGCGGAGAGCAATCATCGGGTTTCCGAGCAGATGCGGGCCCTGGCTGCCGCGCCGGCCTTCTCCGAGCCGGTGCTGTCCGAGGTCGAGTCCGATGGCGGGGTACGGCGCCGCTTCAGTCTCGGCGTGACGCAGCTCACGGACGGCGCGCAGGACAGGCGCGGAGATGCGGAGGGCGAGCCATGAACCTGCGGGCCGAGATTCGTCGCCTCCGCGAGCTCGACTGGCGCGGACTGGACCTCAAGGAGTCGGGTTCCTGGCCGCTGCTGCTACAGTGGATCTGCTGCCTGCTGGTGCTGGGCCTGACCTTTGCCGCGGCGCACTGGTACCTGGCCGGCCCCAAGGCGGGCGAGCTGCAACGTGCCGAAGCGGAGGAGGAGCGGCTGCTGCTCGACTACCGCAATCGCGCCGCCCAGGCTGCGCGACTGCCTGACATGCTCGAGCAGATGGCGATACTCGAGTCGCGCATGGGTGAACTCATGGCGATGCTGCCCTCCGGTGCGGAGATCCCTTCGCTGATCGACAGTATCAGCGAGAGCGCCCTCAATCACCATCTGACGATCGATTTCATCCGCCTGCGCAGTACCGTCGAGCGAGATTTCTATATCGAGCGCCCGTTCGACCTTCAAGTGGAGGGCGAGTATCACCATATCGCCGGTTTCCTGGCCAGCGTGGCGGCACTGCCGCGCATCGTCACGCTGCATGACTTCGTGCTGGCGCCGGCAGAGGGGGGAGAGCGGCTGCGGCTGTCGATGCTCGCCCGCACTTATAGTTATCGGTCCCAGGGTGAGGAGGGGATGCGATGAGGCAACGCTCGTCGACGGTCCTGGTACTCCTGCTGTTGGCTGGCTGTGCCGATCCCCAGCTGGGCGAGCTGGATCGCCGGCTGACCGACATTCGCAACAACCCGGGTACGCCCAGAGTGTTGGAGATGCCTGAGGTACCTGCCTACGAGGCAGTGCCCTACCAGGCCAGCGATCGCCGCAGCCCTTTCCGCGCGCAGCTGCCGGAGCCGGAAGAGGCGCCGGCGGGTAGTAGTGACCTGGCGCCCGACCTCGAGCGCGCGCGCGAGCCGCTCGAGGCATATGACCTGGAGGCGCTGAGGCTGGTGGGCATATTGACCATGGGCGGCCAGAGCCATGCGCTGATCAGGGCGCCGGGTGGCGAGGTACACCGGCTGCGCATCGGCAGCTATCTGGGCCGGAATCATGGTCGCATCGTCAGTATCACCGGCTCGACGGTGCAACTGGTGGAGCTGGTACCCACCGGCGGGGGCGGCTGGATGGAGCGCACCACGCGCATGGCGTTGGAAGAGACAAGGCGCTGAGGATATCGCGGTCGCCCGTGGCGGGGCACTTGTAACAGGCAGGGAGTAGGGCAACGATGAAGTATGTGATTCGTACACTGGTGGGACTCTGCCTGGCATTGGCGGCGATGCCCGTCCTAGCGGCAACCACGCTGACCGGCCTGGATTTCCGTGAGGGCGAGCGCGGCGAGCTGCTGGTCGACCTGACCTTCAGCGGCGGCGTACCGGAAGTGCGCGGCTATCGGCTGGACGAGCCGGCGCGGCTGACCATCGACCTGGAGGGCACGGCCAACGGGCTGGAGAGTCGGCGCTTCGACCTGGGCGTCGGTGGAGTCGAGCAGGTCACGGCCCTCGAGGCCGGCTCGCGCACACGCCTGGTCTTCAATATGGAAGGACCGCTGCCCTACGACACGGTGCAGGAAGGCAACCGCCTGAGGCTGGCCATTGGCGGTGGAGGCTCCGTATCGGCGCTAACCAGCGCCGAGCCTGCGTCCGCGACGGCATCCAGGTCGACGGTGCCCGCCGCCACTGCGTCGAGCGCCATGCCGTCCATCAGCGATATCGACTTCCGCCGCGGCGAAGGCGGTGCCGGCCGGTTGGTCGTCACCTTCGACAGGGCCGGTGTCGATGCCCGTGTGCGGGAGTCGGGGCGCAATCGCATCGTTGCCGAACTCGTCGGCGTCGATCTGCCGGAAGCTCACAATCAAGTGCTCGACGTGAGCGACTTCGGCACGCCGCTGAGGCGTATCACGCCGCGCGCCAGTCGCGACGGCGTCACCCTGGAGATCGAAGGCAGCGGCGAGTTCGCCATGCTCTCCACCCAGAGCGGACGCCAGCTCACCATCGAAGCCCAGCCCGTCACCCGGCAGGAGCGCGAGCAGCGTGTGCGCCAGCAGTTCCCCTACACCGGTGAACGCATCACGCTCAATTTTCAGGATATCGAGGTGCGCTCGGTATTGGCGATCATCGCCGATTTCACCGGCCTCAACCTGGTGGCCAGCGACAGCGTGACCGGCCAGGTGACCCTCAATCTGCAGGACGTGCCCTGGGACCAGGCGCTGGACCTGGTGCTCAAGAGCCATGGGCTGGCCAGCCGCCAGGAGGGCAACGTCATCGTCGTGGCGCCGGCCAGTGAGCTGGCCAACATCGAACGCCAGGAGATCGAGGCGCGCGCCCAGGTCGAGACACTGGCCCCGCTGGTCTCGGAGTATGTGCAGGTGCGCTATGCCCGGGCCGAGGATCTGGCCCAACTGCTGCGCGGCGGCGATGGCTTCGGCCTGCTGACCGATCGCGGCCGCGTGGCGGTGGATGCGCGCACCAACATGCTGCTGATCCAGGACACCGCCGACCAGATCCAGGAGATCCTGCGCACCCTCGACCAGCTCGACGTGGCCGTGCGTCAGGTGCAGATCGAGGCGCGCATCGTCATCGCCCGCGATGGCGTAACCCAGGAGCTTGGCGTGAACTGGGGCGCGTCATCGAATCGGGATGGAAGAGGAGTCATCGCCAACGGGGCTTCCGTAGGGCGCTCTTTCACCCAGGATGGCAGCCGCTATTCGGCTGGGACACCTTTACCGGATCGATACCGGCCTATTAGCGGTAGTGGGCTACCGACGCCGGACTATCGTGCCGACGGGGCGACAGTCGAATATGAGGACAATGTATTTCAGCGGGGCGGGCTGACAGTCGATCTGGGGGGCACCACCCCCATGACCAGCTTCGGCTTCGGCTACCTGGCTGGCGATATTCTGCTCGATCTCGAGCTGCGTGCGCTGGAGAGCGAGAACAAGAGCCAGACGATTTCCCAGCCACGGGTCATCACCGCCAACCAGCGTACGGCGGTGATCAAGCAGGGGCAGGAAAGGGCTTATGTCGCTGAATCGGCGAACAGTATCAATACTGAGTTCAAGGAAGCGGTGTTGTCGCTTGAGGTCACGCCACAGATCACACCCGACAATCGCATTATTATGGATCTTGTGATCACCAACGACAGCTTTCGAGAGAGCCTGCCAGGCCAGGCGCCGCCCATCGATACCAACCTTATCGAGACCCAGGTACTGGTCGACAACGGCGAGACGGTGGTGCTGGGCGGTATTCTCACCACCGAACAGATAAGCCGCCTGGCCAAGACGCCGTTCTTCGGCGACTTACCTGTGCTGGGCAGGCTTTTCCGGTACAATGAGTCGAGCAATCAGAAGGTGGAGCTGCTGGTGTTCATCACTCCACGGATACTCGAGGACGGCCTGGCGATTCACTGATGCAGGACTTGCCCAATCTGATATTGGTCGGCCCCATGGGAGCCGGCAAGAGTACCATCGGCCGCCTTCTGGCGGCCGAGCTTTCGCGTGACTTCCTCGACAGTGACCATGAGATCCAGGCGCGCTGCGGTGCCGATATCCCGTGGATCTTCGACGTCGAGGGCGAAGAGGGTTTTCGCCAGCGCGAAGTGCAGATGATCGAGGAGCTGACCGCGCTCGACGGTATGATCATTGCCACGGGGGGGGGGGCGGTGCTGCGTGAGGAGAACCGCCGTCGCCTGCGCGAGCGGGGCACCGTGATCTACCTGTTCACCACCGTCGAGCAGCAGCTCAAGCGCGTGGCCAAGGATCGCAACCGGCCGCTGCTGCAGCGTCCCGATCGCGAGCAGGTGCTGCGCGAGATGTTCGACCTGCGCGATCCGCTTTATCGTGCCACGGCCGATATCGTGGTGCGTACCGACCGGCGTAGCCCCCGCGCCGTGGTCAACGAGATCGTGCGCCGCGTGCAGCGGCTGGTCGATCCCCTACAAGCCAAGGCCTGAAACATGTCGACGAGCGAACCTCTCCCAACCCGGTGCAGCCTGCAGGTAGCGCTGGGTGAACGCAGCTATCCCATCCATATCGGCCCGCAGCTGCTGGGCGATACCACCTGGCTCGCCCCCTACCTGGCCGGCCGCCAGATCATGATCGTCACCAACGAGACGGTGGCTCCTCACTACCTGGCCCGCCTGCGTGATGGCCTGCCAGGTGACGCCGAGGTGCGCGAGCTGATACTGCCCGACGGCGAAGCGACCAAGACCCTGGCGAGCGTCAGCCGTATCTGGGATGCCCTGCTCGAGGCCGGTTTCAATCGCCGCTGTACGCTGATTGCTTTGGGTGGTGGCGTGATCGGCGACATGGTTGGCTTTGCCGCCGCCTGCTACCAGCGCGGCGTAGCCTTCATCCAGGTGCCCACCACACTGCTGGCGCAGGTGGACTCCTCGGTGGGCGGCAAGACCGGCGTCAATCACCCGCTGGGCAAGAACATGATCGGTGCCTTCTGGCAGCCGCGTGCGGTGCTGATCGATACCGATACCCTGAATACCCTGCCGGCCAAGGAGCTTTCGGCGGGCCTGGCCGAGGTGATCAAGTACGGGCTGATTCGCGACGTCGAGTTCCTGGCCTGGCTCGAGGCCGAGATGCCGGCGTTGAGGGCGCTGGAGCCCCAGGCGCTGACCCGGGCGATCGAGCGTAGCTGCCAGCTCAAGGCCGACATCGTCGCCGAGGACGAGACTGAGCAGGGTGTGCGTGCCCTGCTCAACCTGGGGCATACCTTCGGTCATGCCATCGAGGCTCACCAGGGCTACGGCAACTGGCTGCATGGCGAAGCGGTGGGTGCCGGCATGCTGATGGCCGCCGAGCTCTCGCAGCGCCTCGGCTGGCTCGCGTCGGCCGATGTCGAGCGTACCGCTGCGATCATTGCCGCGGCCGGCCTGCCGCTGGCGGCTCCCGCCGATATGGGGGTGGAGGATTTCCTCTCCCGCATGCGCCTGGACAAGAAGAACATCGACGCGCGCCTGCGTCTCGTCCTGCTCGAGGCGCTGGGCCGGGCGGTGGTCCACGACGAAACGCCCCAGCCACTGCTCGAGGAGTTGCTGGCTACCTTCCCGCGGAGCTGAGCGGAGCGCCCAGTCCCGTTGGGCAGGACGGTACAGCGATACAGCCATGTAGGCCGCACGAAGCGATTCGTGCGGCCTTTTCGTTGTTCCGACTACGGTTGCCCGGGGCGCCGACTGGTGCATGCGGCATCAAATTCGCATGCCTCATGCCGTATCGGTATGGGTAAAAAGAGAAAAATTAGACCAAAGTAGCATGTCGAATCATCATCGTTTGAAATTCGTTTATGCGCAGCGCAAGTCCTTGAGCTGGTGGTTTTTTTTGCTCTGGCTTGACCAGCAAGTTGCGGATTTTCTGGAAGTTTTGGGGATTCGGTTGGGGCGGGAGATTGCGCGGCAGGGTAGAAAGTGTCTATGCTGGTCGTCCTTTTTTCTCGCGACGGCAGCAGGCTACTGCTAGTAGTCATAATAAAAAGAAAACAGATAAAGATATACCAGCACTGTCGTTTGGTCAATAGACTTTCTTGAGGCACGCCCATGAACCGAGGCCTTCATCATCCAGGCGAGTTCCGTGACAACTGTGGATTCGGTCTGATTGCACATATGGAAGGGCAGGCCAGCCACGACCTGCTGCGTACCGCCATCGAATCGCTCACCTGCATGACCCATCGTGGCGGCATCGCCGCCGATGGCAAGACGGGTGACGGCTGCGGCCTGCTGCTCAAGATGCCCGAAGGGTTCATGCGTGAGATCGCAAGCGAAGCACTCGATGTCGAACTCGGCGAGCAGTTCGCCGTGGGTGCGGTGTTCCTGCCCGACGACGATGCCAAGGAAGCGCGTGCGCGCGGTATTCTCGAGGGGGAGTTGCGTGCCTGCGGCCTGGTGATCCGCGGCTGGCGCGACGTGCCGGTGGATCCTTCCTATTGCGGCCCCATCGCGCGTGCCTGCCTGCCGCGCATCCGTCATCTGTTCGTCGAGCCGGGCAAGCTCGGCGATGCCTCCCGCTTCGATGTCGACCTGTTCATGGCGCGTCGCCGTGCCGAGCAGATGCTGCGCGACGAAGAGGACTTCTACGTCTGCTCGCTGTCGTCGCAGGTGCTGTCGTACAAAGGCCTGGTGATGCCGGTGGATCTGCCCACCTTCTACCGGGACCTGGGCGACGAGCGCCTGCAGACGGCGATCTGCGTCTTCCATCAGCGCTTCTCGACCAACACGGCGCCGCGCTGGCCGCTGGCCCAGCCGTTCCGCCTGCTCGCCCACAACGGCGAGATCAATACCATCGAGGCCAACCGCAGCTGGGCGAACTCGCGCAAGGAGAACTTCGTCAACGATCGGCTACCCGACATCGCCGAGCTGGACGAGATCGTCAATACCGTGGGCTCCGACTCATCGAGCATGGACAATATGCTCGAGGTGCTGCTGATGGGGGGCATGGAGCTGCACCGTGCGGTGCGCATGATGGTGCCGCCGGCATGGCAGAACGTCGAGACCATGAGCGCGGAGCTGCGCGCCTTCTATGAATACAATTCCATGCACATGGAGCCGTGGGACGGCCCTGCCGGCCTGGTCATGACCGATGGCCGCCAGGCGATCTGCATGCTCGACCGCAACGGCCTGCGCCCGGCACGCTGGGTGATCACCAAGAATGGCTACATTACCCTGGCCTCGGAAATCGGCACCTACGACTACAAGCCTGAGGACGTGGTGGCCAAGGGCCGCGTCGGTCCCGGCCAGATACTCGCCGTGGACACTCATACCGGCGAAGTGCTGCATACCCGGGACATCGACGAGCGCCTGCAGTCCGCCTACCCCTACAAGCGCTGGCTGAAGGAGGAGGCGCACTACCTCGAATCGGCGCTGACGGAGCTCGCCAGCTTCCAGAACATGGATACCGATGCGGTCAAGACCTGGCAGAAGATGTTCCAGGTCAGCTTCGAGGAGCGCGACCAGGTGCTGCGTCCGCTGGCCGAGAGCGGTCAGGAGGCGGTGGGCTCCATGGGTGATGACACGCCCATGGCGGTACTGTCGCGCAAGCAGCGCCTGTTGACCGACTACTTCCGTCAGAAGTTCGCCCAGGTCACCAACCCGCCCATCGATCCGCTGCGCGAAGCGATCGTGATGTCACTGGAGACCTGCATCGGTGCCGAGCTCAACGTGTTCAAGGCCACGCCGGAGCACGCCCACCGGATCATCCTGACCACCCCGGTACTGTCGCCGCGCAAGTTCACCGCGCTGCTCGAGCAGGACGACCCGACCTTTTCCCATCATCGGCTGAGCCTGGGCTACGACCCCGAGCAGATGGGGCTCAAGGGGGCGATCCACGAGCTGTGCCGCCAGGCCGAGGCCGCGGTTCACGAGGGCAAGGTAATCCTGGTGCTGTCGGACGCCAACCTCGAGAAAGGCCAACTGCCGATCCATGCCGCACTGGCGGTGGGGGCCGTGCATCACCACCTGGGCAAGCTGGCCTTGCGTCCGCGTGCCAACATCGTGGTGGAAACCGGCTATGCCCGTGACGCCCACCAGATGGCGGTGCTGTTCGGCGTCGGTGCTACCGCGGTGTTCCCGTGGCTGGCTTACCAGGTAATGGCCGACATGCATCGCACCGGCGAGCTTACCGGCAACCCGGCGGACGCCCGCGAGAACTACCGCAAGGGTATGCAGAAGGGGCTCTACAAGATCCTCTCCAAGATGGGTATTTCGACGCTCGCCTCCTATCGCGGCTCGCAGCTGTTCGAGGCGGTGGGGCTCTCCTCCGAGGTGATCGAGCTGTGTTTCACCGGCATGGCCTCGCGCATCGAGGGCACCGGTTTCAGCGAGCTGCAGCTGCAGCAGGAGCTGCTGGCCCGCGACGCCTGGACGCCGCGCAAGGGCATCGCTCAGGGCGGCCTGCTCAAGTACGTTCATGATCATGAGTATCACGCCTACAACCCCGACGTGGTCAAGGCGTTGCAGGAAGCCGTGCAGGAGGGTGACTACCGCAAGTGGAAGAAATTCGCCCAGCTGGTGAACGAGCGCCCCGCCGCGACCATCCGCGACCTGCTGGGGCTCAAGGCCGCCGAAACGGCGCTGCCGCTCGAAGAGGTGGAATCGGTCGACGAGCTGATTCCACGCTTCGATAGCGCCGGCATGTCGCTCGGCGCGCTGTCGCCGGAGGCCCACGAAGCGCTGGCCCAGGCCATGAACGAGGCCGGCGGGCGCTCCAACTCGGGTGAGGGCGGCGAGGATCCGTCGCGTTACGGCACCATTCGCAGCTCCAAGATCAAGCAGATCGCCTCCGGGCGCTTCGGCGTCACCCCGGCCTACCTGGTCAACGCCGAAGTATTGCAGATCAAGGTGGCCCAGGGTGCCAAGCCCGGCGAGGGCGGCCAGCTGCCCGGTGGCAAGGTCAACGACCTGATTGCACGGCTGCGCTACTCGGTGCCCGGCGTGACGCTGATTTCACCGCCGCCGCACCACGACATCTACTCCATCGAGGACCTGGCGCAGCTGATCTTCGACCTCAAGCAGGTCAACCCCGAGGCGCAGGTCTCGGTGAAGCTGGTCTCCGAGCCCGGCATCGGCACCATCGCCACCGGCGTGGCCAAGGCCTATGCGGATCTGATCACCGTGTCCGGCTACGATGGCGGCACCGCGGCGAGCCCGCTGACCTCGATCAAGCACGCCGGCAGCCCCTGGGAACTGGGGCTTCCCGAAGTGCACCAGGCGCTGCGCATCAACGGCCTGCGCGACAAGATCCGCCTGCAGACCGACGGTGGGTTGAAGACCGGCCTCGACGTGGTCAAGGCGGCCATTCTCGGCGCCGAGAGCTTCGGCTTCGGCACCGCACCGATGGTGGCGCTGGGCTGCAAGTACCTGCGTATCTGCCACCTCAACAACTGCGCCACCGGCGTCGCCACCCAGCACCAGTACCTGCGCGACGAGCATTTCCGCGGCACCGTGGACATGGTCAAGAACTACTTCCGCTTCATCGCCGAAGAGGTGCGCGAGCTGCTGGCGATGATGGGCATGCGCAAGCTGACCGACCTGATTGGCCGCACCGACCTGCTCGAGGTGCTGGAGGGCGACACCGCCTCCCTGCGCAAGCTCGACCTCACCCCGCTGCTGGCCAACGACTTCGTGCCGGCCGACGCACCGCAGTTCTGCCAGGTCAGTCGCAACGTGCCCCACGACCCGGGCGCCAAGAACCAGGAGGTGCTGGCCGCCATCGAGCAGGCCATCGCCAACAAGAGCGGCGGCGAGTTCAGCTTCACCATCACCAACTGCGACCGCTCGGTGCCGGCGCTCTCCTCGGGGGCGGTGGCCAAGCACTACGGCGAGGCCGGGCTCGAGGACGCCCCGATCACGCTGCGCTTCACCGGCGTGGCCGGGCAGAGCTTCGGTGTGTGGAACGCCCGCGGCCTCAACCTCTATCTGGAAGGCGATGCCAACGACTACGTCGGCAAGGGTATGAACGGTGGCAAGGTGGTCATCGTGCCGCCTCGCGGCAGCCGCTTCGAGAGCCACAAGACGGCGATCATCGGCAACACCTGCATGTACGGCGCCACCGGTGGCAGGCTGTTCGCCGCCGGCACCGCCGGCGAGCGCTTCGGCGTGCGCAATTCCGGCGCCCATGCGGTAATCGAGGGAGCCGGCGACCACTGCTGCGAGTACATGACCGGCGGCATGATCTGCGTGCTCGGCGAGACCGGCGTCAACTTCGGCGCCGGCATGACCGGCGGCTTTGCCTACGTACTCGACGAGGACCGCTCCTTCGTCGATCGCTACAACCATGAGCTGGTGGAGATCCACCGGGTCAATACCGAGGCCATGGAGGCCTACCGGCGTCACCTGCGGGAGATCATCGAGGAGTTCGTGGCCGAGACCGACTCGGCGCGCGGACGCGAGATCCTCGACGACTTCAGCGACTTCGTGCGGCACTTCTGGCTGGTCAAGCCCAAGGCGGCGAGCCTGAACAGCCTGCTCGACGAATCGCGCAGACGTCCCGAGTAAGCCGGCATCCAGGAGACATGAATATGGCCAACCGTTTGACCAGAAACGACTTTCAGTTCATCGACGTGGGGCGTCAGGATCCGCAGAAGAAGGATGCCCGCACCCGTTCGCGCGAATTCGGCGAGATCTACGAGCCGTTCAAGCCGCAGGAGGCAGCCAGCCAGTCGCACCGCTGCCTGCACTGCGGCAACCCGTACTGCGAGTGGAAGTGCCCGGTGCACAACTACATTCCGAACTGGCTGCAACTGGTGGCCGAGGGCAACATCCTCGAAGCCGCCGAGCTGTCGCACAAGACCAACTCGCTGCCCGAGGTGTGCGGTCGCGTGTGCCCCCAGGACCGCCTGTGCGAGGGCGCCTGCACGCTCAACGACGGCTTCGGCGCGGTGACCATCGGTTCGGTGGAGAAGTACATCACCGACACCGCCTTCGCCATGGGCTGGCGCCCGGACATGTCCCAGGTCACCTGGACCGACAAGAAGGTCGCCATCATCGGTGCCGGCCCGGCGGGGCTCGGCTGCGCCGATATCCTGGTGCGTAACGGCGTGAAGCCGGTGGTATACGACAAGTACCCCGAGATCGGTGGTCTGCTCACCTTCGGCATCCCCGAGTTCAAGCTCGACAAGACGGTGATGGAGCGCCGCCGCGCGGTATTCGAGGAGATGGGCATCGAATTCCGTCTCAATGTCGAGATCGGCAAGGACATCGACTTCGACACGCTGCTCGGAGAGTACGACGCGGTGTTCCTCGGCATGGGTACCTACAAGTACATGACCGGCGGCTTCCCCGGCGAGGACTTGCCCGGCGTGCACAAGGCGCTCGACTATCTGATTGCCAACGTCAACCACTGCCTCGGCTTCGAGAAGGATCCGGCCGACTTCGTCTCGCTGGAAGGCAAGAAGGTGGTGGTGCTGGGCGGTGGCGATACCGCCATGGACTGCAACCGCACGGCAATCCGACAAGGGGCGGCCACCGTGACCTGTGCCTACCGCCGCGACGAGGAGAACATGCCTGGCTCCAAGCGCGAGGTGGCCAACGCTCGCGAGGAGGGCGTCGAGTTCCTGTTCAACCGCCAGCCGGTGGCGGTGGTCGGCGAGGGCAAGGTCGAGGGTGTGAAGGTCGTGCGCACGCGCCTGGGCGAGCCCGACGAGAACGGCCGCCAGCGCCCCGAGGTGGTGCCGGGCTCCGAGGAGGTCCTGCCGGCCGATGCCGTGGTCATCGCCTTCGGCTTCCAGCCGAGCCCGGCGCCCTGGTTCGACCGCTTCGGCATCGAGCTCGACGAACGAGGCCGCGTGCTGGCGCCGGAGAAGGGCACCTACGCCTTCCAGACCACCAACGAGAAGATCTTCGCTGGCGGCGACATGGTGCGCGGCTCCGACCTGGTGGTCACCGCCGTGTTCGAGGGTCGCGAAGCCGGCGAGGGCATTCTCGACTACCTCGGCGTCTGAGCCTCGAGCTGCGGGCTTCGAGCAGGGCGGCGCTACCATCCTGCCCGTAGCCCGTAGCCCGTAGCCCGTAGCCCGTAGCCCGTAGCCCGTAGCCCGTAGCCCGTAGCCCGTAGCGGCGCGCAGCGCCCAAAATTGAGCCATTGGTCGTAATCTGCTAGTCTGTCGTCCCATCCTGGCGCGGCTTTCTGCAGCGCCTCATGATCACGTTTCGACAGGTTCTCCATGACACGATATATCTTCGTGACCGGCGGCGTTGTGTCCTCTCTCGGCAAGGGCATCGCGTCGGCCTCGCTGGCGGCGATTCTCGAGGCGCGCGGCCTCAAGGTCACCATGCTCAAGCTCGATCCCTACATCAACGTGGATCCGGGCACCATGAGCCCCTTCCAGCACGGCGAGGTGTTCGTTACCGAAGATGGCGCCGAGACCGACCTCGACCTGGGCCACTACGAGCGCTTCATCCGCACCAAGATGACCCAGGGCAACAACTTCACCACCGGCCGCGTCTACGAGCACGTGCTGCGCCGCGAGCGCCGCGGCGACTACCTGGGCGGCACGGTGCAGGTGATCCCGCACATCACCGACGAGATCAAGCGCCGGGTCTATGCCGGCGGCGAGGGCTTCGATGTGGCCTTGGTGGAAATCGGTGGCACCGTGGGCGACATCGAGTCGCTGCCGTTCCTCGAGTCTATCCGCCAGATCAGAAGCGAGCTTGGCGCCAGCCGGGCGATCTTCATGCACCTGACCCTGGTGCCCTACATCAAGACCGCTGGCGAGACCAAGACCAAGCCGACCCAGCACAGCGTCAAGGAGCTGCGCTCGATCGGTATCCAGCCGGATATTCTGATCTGTCGCAGCGAAGTGGAACTCGAGGAGACCGAACGCCGCAAGATCGCGCTGTTCACCAACGTCGAGGAGCGCGCGGTCATCCCGCTGCAGGACGCCGACACCATTTATCGCATCCCGCTGATGCTGCATGAGCACGGACTCGACGAGATCGTCTGCGACAAGCTGCGCCTCGATGCGGAACCGGCCGACCTGACCGAGTGGGTCCATGTGCTCGACGCCAAGCTCAACCCGCTCAAGTCGATCAACATCGCCATGGTCGGCAAGTACATGGAGCTACTCGACGCCTACAAGTCGCTCAACGAGGCATTGATTCACGCCGGCATCCAGACCCGGGTCAAGGTCAACGTCGACTATATCGACTCCGAAGACATCGAGCGTCACGGCACCGAACGCCTGTCCGGCAAGGACGCGATCCTGGTGCCCGGCGGCTTCGGCGAGCGCGGCGTGGAAGGCAAGATCGAGACCGCCCGCTATGCCCGTGAGAACGGCATTCCCTATCTCGGTATCTGTCTCGGCATGCAGGTGGCGGTGATCGAGTTCGCCCGCCATGTGGCCGGCTGGGAGGATGCCAACTCCACCGAATTCACCCACGACACCAGGCATCCGGTGGTAGGCCTGATCACCGAATGGCTCAACGCCGAGGGCAAGATCGAGCTGCGCAACGAGGCTTCGGATCTGGGCGGCACCATGCGCCTGGGCGGCCAGGTCTGCCACCTCGAGCCCGGTACCAGGGCACGCGAGGCCTACGGCAGCGACGAGATCGTCGAGCGTCACCGCCACCGCTTCGAGGTCAACAACCAGTTCGTCGAGGCGCTGGAGAAGGCCGGCCTGGTGGTTTCCGGCAAGAGCGTCGACAACTCCCTGGTGGAGATGGTCGAGCTGCCCGACCATCCTTGGTTCGTGGCCTGCCAGTTCCATCCCGAATTCACCTCCACTCCGCGCGACGGCCACCCGCTGTTTACCGGTTTCGTCAACGCGGCGCTGGAGCACAAGGCGGCGCGCACCCGCGCGCTGACCCCGCATCAGGAGTGAGGCCCATGGCTGTCATGACCCCGTCCAGCCCCGAACGTCACATCCCAGAGCGTCATGTATCCGTTGCCGGCCTTACCGCCGGCAATTCTTTGCCGCTGATGCTGCTCGGCGGCATGAACGTGCTGGAGTCCCGGGAGCTCGCCCTAGAGGTGGCCGAGGCCTACGTCGAAGCGACCGGTCGGCTGGGCATGCCCTACGTGTTCAAGGCCAGCTTCGACAAGGCCAACCGCAGCTCCATCCACTCCTTCCGCGGCCCCGGCCTGGAGAAGGGACTCGAGATCCTCGCCGAGGTGAAGTCGCGCTTCGGCGTGCCGGTCATCACCGACGTGCATGAGCCGTGGCAGGCCGAGCCCGTGGCCGAGGTGGCCGACATCATCCAACTGCCGGCCTTCCTGGCGCGCCAGACCGATCTGGTGGTGGCCATGGCCCGGACCGGCGCGGTGATCAACATCAAGAAGCCGCAGTTCCTGGCGCCCCACGAGATGCGTCACATCATTCGCAAGTGCGAGGAAGCCGGCAACGACCGCCTGCTGCTCTGCGAGCGTGGGTCGAGCTTCGGATACAATAACCTCGTGGTCGACATGCTCGGCTTCGGCGACATGAAGCAGACCGGCTGCCCGGTCTTCTTCGACGTCACCCACTCCCTGCAGCGTCCGGGTGGGCGTGCCGACAGCGCCGGCGGGCGCCGCCAGCAGGTGGCCGAGCTGGCGCGTGCGGGGGTGGCCGTGGGGTTGGCCGGGCTGTTCCTCGAAGCCCATCCGGATCCCGACAACGCCCTGTGCGACGGCCCCTGCGCGCTGCCGCTGGATCAGTTGGAGCCCTTCCTGGCTCAGGTGAAAGCCCTCGATGAACTGGTAAAGGGCCTCCCGGCACTGAAAATAGAATAAGCCTGGCCCAGGCAGCTCTTGGAGGGTGTTTACAAAAGTCACGAGCGACGGGCCGAGCGCAGTAGTTTGTAAGCCCCTCTTATAAGTCGAGAGAGAAAGCGGTTACCCATTGACTCAATCAACGCTGACTGAATGAAAGGACGATAGAGATGACCAAGATTGTCGAAATCCACGCCCTCGAGGTGCTCGATTCCCGCGGCAACCCCACCGTGCAGGCCGAAGTGCGCCTGGAGAGCGGTGCCGTGGGCGTGGCCTGCGCCCCGAGCGGTGCCTCAACCGGCTCACGCGAGGCACTGGAGCTGCGTGACGGCGACAAGTCGCGCTACCTGGGCAAGGGCGTGCTGAAGGCGGTGGAAGCCGTCAACGGCGCCATCCGTGAGCGTCTCGTCGGCATGGATGCCCGCGACCAGCGTGGCCTCGACAATGCCATGATCGAACTCGACGGTACCGACAACAAGGCCAAGTTTGGCGCCAACGCCATCCTCGCCGTGTCGCTGGCGGCAGCCAAGGCGGCGGCCAACGCCAAGGGCATGCCGCTTTACGCGCACATTGCCGAACTCTACGGCCAGCCGGGCCAGTACCGCATGCCGGTGCCGATGATGAACATCCTCAACGGCGGTGAGCATGCCGACAACAACGTCGATATTCAGGAGTTCATGGTACAGCCGGTGGGCGCGCCGAACTTCCGCGAGGCCCTGCGTGTCGGCGCCGAGATCTTCCACGCCCTGAAGAAGGTGCTTTCCGCACGCGGCCTGGCCACTGCCGTGGGCGACGAGGGTGGCTTCGCCCCCAACCTGGAGTCCAACGCCGAGGCGCTGGCGGTGATCAAGCAGGCCGTCGCCGATGCCGGCTACGAACTCGGGCGCGACGTGACCCTGGCGCTCGACTGTGCCTCCTCGGAGTTCTACAAGGATGGGCAATACAGCCTGTCCGGTGAGGGCAAGTCCTTCGATGCCAATGGCTTTGTCGACTACCTGGCCGAACTGTGCGAGCAGTACCCGATCGTCTCCATCGAAGATGGCATGGACGAGTCCGACTGGGACGGCTGGAAGGCACTGACCGACAAGCTTGGCGACAAGGTGCAACTGGTCGGCGACGATTTGTTCGTCACCAACACGCGCATCCTCAAGCGTGGTATCGACGAGCGGATCGGCAACTCCATCCTGATCAAGTTCAACCAGATCGGCTCGCTCTCGGAAACCCTCGACGCCATCAAGATGGCCCAGGATGCCGGCTTCACCGCGGTGATCTCCCATCGCAGCGGCGAGACCGAGGACACCACCATCGCCGACTTGGCCGTGGGCACCTCGGCCGGCCAGATCAAGACCGGCTCGCTGTGCCGTTCCGACCGGGTGGCCAAGTACAACCGCCTGCTGGTGATCGAACAGCAGCTCGGCGATCGCGTCTCCTATCCTGGTCGTTCGGCGATCAAGGGACAGTAAACGCATCGTTCTTGGCTGTCCGGCCGACGATATGGCTGACAATTTTGTAGGAAATTGCCTACAAAGAGGCGACGATCTAAGCTTACATAGGTGCAAGAAGGCCGATACCAGGGTATCGGCTTTTTTCTATCTTGCTGTTTTTTCTGGATTTATGGTTTTCCCCGTTAACCTGTGAAAGGTCGTGAGGTTGATTGCGGTGCGCTTGCGTCCTTTGCCGGAAATGCCAGAATGCACGTGGGACAAGGCAGAGCGGGAGGCTCTCCGGCAGGATGCAACGGGATGCTATTTACGTGGTACGCCCGGTGTGACAGGAAGTCGCCTCCGGGCAAGGACGTTGCCACAGGAGAGAGGGCGGAGGGAGCCGCCCAAGGAAATGCTGGGAGCCGGGCGACCTTTGGGTCGCCTTTTTTTTGCACCAAGGAGTGCATCTCTGGCGTGGCTCAGTTCTGGCGTGGCTCAGGTACAGTGCGCCGAATGCTCGTGCACTCGGCGCATGCAAGGCGGGATGAGTCGGGGCTCAGCGCTCCAGGTACTGCAACTTGCCGGGCTTTCCGTCCCACTCCTCGGCGTCGGCAGGCGGGTCCTTCTTTTCCGCGATGTTGGGCCACACCTCTGAGAGTTCCGCATTGATGGCAATGAACTCTTCCTGGCCTTCCGGCAGCTCATCCTCCGAGAAGATCGCCTCGGCGGGGCACTCCGGCTCGCACAGGGCGCAGTCGATGCACTCGTCCGGGTGAATCACCAGGAAGTTGGGGCCCTCGTAGAAGCAGTCCACCGGGCAGACCTCGACGCAATCGGTGTACTTGCACTTGATGCAGTTTTCGGTGACGACAAAGGTCATGCCTGTCTCCCTCCTCGCAGCCGGGTCCTGCAGTTCCCGGTTGGTGATGATCGGTATTCGTATTAAGCCCAAAAGTTATAAAAAACTAACTTTTTATAAGCCAGGCACAGTTGAACGCTTCATTCTAGTCATGCCGCCCGATGTGAGCAAGCGGCGCGGCGACTACAGCTGTTCGCGCCAGGCATAGATCAATTCCAGGGCTCGGCGCGGCGTCAATCCATCCGGGTCGAGGCCGGCCAGGGCATCGAGCAGAGGGTGCGGTGCGGTGGCGAACAGGTCGTTCTGCATCGGCTTGGCTGCGCTTGCGTGGCGAGCCTCGCCACGGCTGCTCTGGTCGACTTCCTGCTGCTCGAGCTGCGCCAGTTTGTCCCGCGCCCGGGCGATGACGGATTGCGGCACGCCGGCCAGCTGGGCCACCTGCAGGCCGTAGCTCTGGCTGGCGGGACCCTCTTCCACCCGATGCATGAACACGATGCCATCGCGGTGCTCGGCGGCGGTGAGGTGCACGTTGGCCACGCCCTCGGCCTGGTCGGCCAGCGCGGTCATCTCGAAGTAGTGGGTAGCGAACAGGGTGAAGGCGCGTGTGCGGGTCAGGTGCTCGGCGCTGGCCCAGGCCAGCGATAGCCCGTCGAAGGTGCTGGTGCCGCGGCCGATCTCGTCCATCAGCACCAGGCTGTGGTCGGTGGCGTTGTGCAGGATGCTGGCGGTCTCGGTCATCTCCACCATGAAGGTGGAGCGTCCGCCGGCCAGATCATCGGACGAGCCGATGCGGGTGAAGATGCGGTCCACCGGGCCGATGCAGGCCTCGTCGGCGGGCACGAAGCTGCCGGTATGGGCGAGCAGCGTGATCAGCGCTGCCTGGCGCATATAGGTCGACTTGCCGCCCATGTTGGGGCCGGTGATGACCAGCATGCGGCGGCTGTCGTCGAGCACCAGGTCGTTGGGCACGAAGGGGGTATCGCTGACATGTTCCACCACCGGGTGGCGGCCGCCGCGGATCTCGATTCCCGGCGACTCGGCGAGACGTGGGCGCGAGAAGCCGAGCGCCTGTGCGCGCTCGGCAAAGGCCGTCAGCACGTCCAGCGCGGCCAGGGCGCGGCCGGTGCCCTGCAAGGGGCCGAGTTCGCCATTGAGCGAATCGAGCAGGCCGTCATAGAGCAGCTTCTCACGGGCCAGGGCGCGCGACTTGGCCGACAGCGCCTTGTCCTCGAACTCTTTGAGTTCGGGGATGATGAAGCGCTCGGCATTCTTCAGGGTCTGGCGCCGGATGTAGTCGACCGGCGCCTCGCGGGCCTGGGCACGGGGAATCTCGATGTAGTAGCCATGCACGCGGTTGTAGCCCACCTTGAGGCCGGCCAGGCCGGTGCGCTCGCGCTCGCGGGCCTCGAGCTGCACCAGGTAGTCGCCGGCGTGTTCGGCCAGTCCGCGGTAGTCGTCGAGCTCGGCGTCGAAGCCTTCGCGGATCACGCCGCCGTCGCGGATCACCACCGGCGGGTTGTCGTTAAGCCCTCGCGCGAGCATGTCGGCAAGCGCCGGGTAGGGCCGGATATGGTGGGCCAGCTCGTCGAGCGCGGTGCCTTCGCTGTAGCCCTGCAGTTCGCGCTGCAGCTCCGGCAGCGCCAGCAGGGCATCGCGCAGGCGGGCGAGATCGCGCGGGCGGGCGCTGTAGAGCGCCACCCGGGCAAGGATGCGCTCGACGTCGCCGATCGCCTTGAGCAGTTCGCGCAGGGCCACGAAGCCCTCCTGCTCGAGCAGCAGGGCGACGGCTGCTTGGCGCCCTTGCACTTGGCTGCGGTCGCGCAGCGGGCGGTTGAGCCAGCGCTTGAGCAATCGCGAGCCCATGGCGGTGGCGGTGGTATCGAGCACGCTGGCCAGGGTGTTGTCGCCGCTGCCGCCGAGGTTGGTGTCGATCTCCAGGTTGCGTCGGCTGGCGGCGTCGATCACCACCGCGTCGTCGCGGTTCTCGACGCCCAGGGCGGTGACGTGGGGCAGGCGCGAGCGCTGGGTGTCGCGGGCGTACTCGACCAGCACCCCGGCGGCGGTAAGCGCGGCCTCGAGGTGGGCGCAGCCGAAGCCGCGCAGGTCCTGCACCTGGAACTGGTCGCACAGCAGGCGGGTGGCGGATTCGAGATCGAACAGCCAGTCGCTCTGGCGCCGCAGCCCCTGTCGCCCCTCCAGGCTGGGCGGCAACGAGAGGCTGTCCGGCACCAGCAGCTCGGCGGGGTCGAGGCGCTGGAGCTCGGCGAGCATGTCGCCTTCGCCTTCTACCTCGAGCACGCTGAAGCGGCCGCTGGAGAGTTCCAGCCAGGCGATGCCCCAGCAGTCGCCGGCCGGGTGCACGGCCACCAGCAGGTTGTCGCGGCGGGCGTCGAGCAGTGCCTCGTCGTAGAGCGTGCCGGGCGTGACGATGCGCACCACCTTGCGCTCCACCGGCCCCTTGCTGGCCGCCGGGTCACCGAACTGCTCGCAGATCGCCACCGACTCGCCAGCCTTCACCAGGCGTGCGAGGTAACCTTCGGCGCTGTGGTAGGGCACGCCGGCCATGGGGATCGGCTTGCCGGCGGACTGGCCGCGCTGGGTCAGGGTAATGTCGAGCAAGGCGGCGGCACGCTTGGCGTCGTCGAAGAACAGCTCGTAGAAATCACCCATGCGATAGAACAGCAGCACATCGGGGTGCTCGCGCTTGATCCTGAGGTACTGGGCCATCATCGGGGTGTGGCTCGGCACGTCTGTCTTGACCGCGTCGTTCATGCTTTCTCGGCTGGTTCGTCGGTTGCGTGAAGCTTGGGAAAGGGCAAGGTTACCATGCACTGCCGGTGGTCGACATGCCGGAACGCCCCTCCCCCGGCTGCGCTCTTCCGTTGGCTGCGATTGAAGCGTGGGGTCGTTTACCACCCTGCCTGTACCGACGGGAAGGATGCGCTATGGTAGCAGGCAGTTGCAGGACAAGCGGCCGGCGTTTGCCGCCGACCCTCTCGAACAAGGAGCGATACCATGCCTCATAGCGCTTCCAGTCTGGCCAACCTCGACCTCACCACGCTTGCCGAGCGCCTTGGGCGGCGCTGTCGCGAGCGTGGCGTGAGTATCACAGCCGCCGAGTCGTGTACCGGCGGCGGGGTGGCCAGTGCGATCACCTCGGTGGCTGGCAGTTCGGACTACTTCGAGACCGGCTACGTCACCTATTCCAATGCGGCCAAGTCACGCCTGCTGGGCGTTCCCGAAGCGCTGATCGCCCAGCATGGTGCCGTCAGTCAGGCGGTGGTAGAGGCCATGGTGGCGGGCGCCTGCCGCGACAGCGGGGCCAAGCTCGGCGTAGCGATCAGCGGCGTGGCCGGGCCCGACGGCGGTACGCCGGAAAAACCGGTGGGCACCGTATGGCTGGCCTGGGGTAGCGAGACGCACCAACAGGCCGAGCGCTTCCAGTTTCCCGGCGATCGCCGTGCGGTGCGCGAGCGGGCGGTGCGCGAGGCCATCGTCGGGCTGATTCGCTACCTCGAAGCCGACTAGGAACCTGTCGGGCTTAACGCTGATCTGCTACGAGATCCGGTCTTTCGGCCAATTTGATTCGATCTGAGTCGTTAAATAGCGGGCTATTCGCCTCATCAGATCGATAAACTTGTCTCGAAATCCAAATCTCTCGCGACGATCGGTCAAATCCGACAGGCTCCTAGATCGTATTCTTCGCGTGGCTAGTCGCGCGGCGAATTTTTCGTCATACTACTGTCCAACCATACAGTGTCCAGGCGAGCTCCCCGTCGGCAGCCCGCCATTCATTTTGCACCTGCAAGCGTCAGCGTGTTCTGCGAGGAGAGCCTCATGGCACAGGATGAAAATCGTTCCAAGGCATTGAATGCCGCCCTTTCCCAGATCGAGCGCCAGTTCGGCAAGGGTACCGTGATGCGCCTGGGCGATGCGCCGAGGGTGGTGATGCCGTCGGTGTCCACCGGCTCGCTGGGGCTCGACATTGCGCTCGGCATCGGCGGCCTGCCCTACGGCCGCGTGGTGGAGATCTTCGGCCCGGAGTCCTCCGGCAAGACCACCCTGACCCTGTCGGTCATCGCCCAGGCCCAGCGCCAGGGCAAGACCTGCGCCTTCATCGACGCCGAGCACGCGCTCGACCCGAGCTACGCCGAGAAGCTCGGCGTCAACCTCGACGACCTGCTGGTCTCGCAGCCGGACACCGGCGAACAGGCGCTGGAGATCTGCGACATGCTGGTGCGCTCCGGCGGTGTCGACGTGATCATCATCGACTCGGTGGCGGCGCTCACCCCGCGTGCCGAGATCGAGGGTGAGATGGGCGACTCCCACGTCGGCCTGCAGGCGCGCCTGATGTCCCAGGCGCTGCGCAAGATCACCGGCCACATCAAGAACGCCAACTGTATGGTGGTGTTCATCAACCAGATCCGCATGAAGATCGGCGTGATGTTCGGCAGCCCCGAGACCACCACCGGCGGCAACGCGCTCAAGTTCTACGCCAGCGTGCGTCTGGACATCCGCCGCACTGGCTCGGTGAAGCAGGGCGACGAGGTGACCGGCAACGAGACCCGCGTCAAGGTGGTGAAGAACAAGGTGGCGCCGCCGTTCCGCCAGGCCGAGTTCCAGATCCTCTACGGCAAGGGCATCTACCATGCCGGCGAAGTGGTCGACCTGGGCGTGCAGTGCAATCTGATCGACAAGGCCGGTGCCTGGTACAGCTACCAGGGCAACAAGATCGGCCAGGGCAAGGCCAACGCCGCTCAGTTCCTCGAGGACAACCCGGCGGTGATGGAAGAGATCGAGAGCCAGATCCGCGGCCAGCTGCTGGCCACGGTCGCACCCAAGGAAGAGGAGGCCGGTGAGCCGGTGGCCGCCGAGGCCGAACGCGAGGACGACCTGCTCTAAGCCATGCCTGCCCAGCCCGAAGCGCGTGCGTCGTCCCCGCGGGACGACGCCATTCGCCTGCTGGCCCGGCGCGAGTACTCCCGCGCCGAGCTGGCGCAGCGGTTGGCAGCCCGAGCCCACTCCCCGGAAGCGATCGGCGCCTGTCTCGATGAATTGGCCGGCGAAGGGCTGCAGTCCGATGCCCGTTTTGCCGAGAGCTTCCTGCGTTCCCGCGTGATGCGAGGCCAGGGGCCGCTCAAGGTGCGTGCCGAGCTGGAGCGGCGCGGCGTCGATCGCTCCCTGATCGCCACGACCCTGGCCGAGGCCGAGCAGGAGGGCGAGGTCGACTGGTTCGAGCTGGCCGCCGAAGTGCTCTCGAGACGTTTCACTCACCGCGGCGATTCCCCGCGCGAACGTGCCCGCCGCGAGCGCTTCCTGGCCTCTCGCGGCTTCGATTTCGAGCAGATCCGCCATGCCCTGGAGCGCCTGGGCGCTACCGAATGACGCTCAGCTTGGGCGCCCCCCTTTAGTCGCTTGACAACTGCGCTATAATGCCTCCCTTTGCGAACGCCCTTGGTGGCGCTCCTGACACGCCAAGGCGTGCGAATTCGGCCATGCGTAGCGGCGCCGAGCGCGCCTGCCCGTCGGGTGACCACGCTCATCGCCACGGATATGCCATGAAAAGCGCAGACATCAGACAGGCCTTTCTGAGTTACTTCGAAGAGCACGGCCACACCGTCGTACCATCGAGTTCCCTGGTGCCGGGCAACGACCCGACGCTGCTGTTCACCAACGCCGGCATGGTGCCGTTCAAGGACGTCTTCCTCGGCCGTGACCCGCGTCCCTACGTGCGCGCCACCTCGGCCCAGCGCTGCGTGCGCGCCGGCGGCAAGCACAACGACCTGGATAACGTCGGCTACACCGCCCGCCACCACACCTTCTTCGAAATGCTGGGCAATTTCAGCTTTGGCGACTACTTCAAGCGCGACGCCATCCGCTTTGCCTGGACCTTCCTCACCGAGCGCCTGGGGCTGCCGGCCGAGAAGCTGTGGGTCACGGTGCACGTCAGCGACGACGAGGCGGAGAAGATCTGGAAGGAGGAGATCGGCGTCGACCCGGCGCGTTTCTCCAAGCTCGACGAGGACAACTTCTGGCAGATGGGCGATACCGGCCCGTGCGGGCCGAGTTCCGAGATCTTCTTCGATCACGGCCCCGAGGTTTGGGGCGGGCCTCCCGGTAGCCCCGAGGAGGACGGTGATCGCTACATCGAGATCTGGAACCTGGTGTTCATGCAGTTCGACCGCGACGCGGCCGGCAACCTCAATCCGCTGCCCAAGCCATCGATCGATACCGGCATGGGCCTCGAGCGCGTAGCGGCGGTGCTGCAGGGCGTGCACTCCAACTACGAGATCGACCTGTTCCAGAACCTGCTGAAGGCGGCGGCCGACGCGACCGGTCATGCGGATACCAGCGTGCCCTCGCTGCGGGTGATCGCCGATCACATCCGTTCCTGCGCCTTTCTCATCGCCGATGGCGTGCTGCCCTCCAACGAGGGGCGCGGCTATGTGCTGCGTCGGATCATTCGTCGCGCCATTCGCCACGGTCACAAGCTGGGCGCCAGCGAGCCGTTCTTCCACCAGCTGGTGGCGGCGCTAGACGCCGAGATGGGCGAGGCCTATCCCGAGTTGCGCGAGGCGCGCAGCCAGATCGAGCGTATCCTGCTCAAGGAGGAGGAGCAGTTCGCGCGCACCCTCGAGCATGGCATGAGCCTGCTGGAAGAGGCGCTCGCGGCCCTCGAAGGCGAGGTACTGCCAGGGGCGACGGTATTCAAGCTCTACGACACCTACGGCTTCCCCTATGACCTGACAGCCGACGTCTGTCGCGAGCGCGGCGTGACCCTCGACGAGGCCGGCTTCGAGCGCGAACTCGAGGCCCAGCGTGAGCGTGCCCGTGCCGCCAGCCAGTTCGGCGCCGACTACGCGGCCGCGCTGGAACTCGAGGGCGAGACCGCCTTCACTGGCTACGACAAGCTCGAGGACCGCGCCACCGTCACCGCCATCGTCGATGGCGGGGGTAACGCCCTGGCAGCGCTTCAGCCCGATCAGCGCGGCATCGTGGTGCTCGACCGCACGCCCTTCTACGGCGAGTCCGGCGGCCAGGTGGGCGACACCGGTTACCTGCACGTCGAGGGGGGGCGTTTCCAGGTGACCGACACCCAGAAGCAGGGTGGCCATCACCTGCACCACGGCGTGCTGCTCGAGGGCAATCTCAGCGTAGGCGCCGAGGTGCGTCCCCAGGTCGACGCCGGGCTGCGCGCGGCCACCGTGCGCAACCACTCCGCCACCCACCTGATGCACAAGGCGCTGCGCCTGGTGCTGGGCGACCACGTGCAGCAGAAGGGCTCACTTGTTACCGCCGAGAGGCTGCGCTTCGACTTCAGCCACTTCGAGGCGATGACGCCGGAGCAGCTCGCCGAGGTGGAGCGCTTGGTCAACGAGCAGATACTCGCCAACGCGCCGACCCGCATCGAGCAGATGACCCTCGACCAGGCCAAGGCCAGGGGAGCGGCGGCGCTGTTCGAGGCCAAGTACGCCGACAGCGTGCGGGTGTTGACCATCGGCGCCGACGGCTTCTCCATCGAACTGTGCGGCGGTACCCATGTGGCCCGCAGTGGCGACATCGGTTGCTTCCATATCGTCGCCGAGCAGGGAATTGCCGCGGGCGTACGGCGCATCGAGGCGATTACCGGCGAGGGTGCATTGGCGTACTTCCGCGAGCAGGAAGCGCGCCTGGGGCGCATCGGCGAGCGCCTCAAGGCCAAGCCGGAGCAGGTCGAGGAGCGCGTCGAGTCGCTGGTGGAACGCAACCGCAGCCTGGAGAAGGAACTCGAGCGGCTCAAGGCCAAGCTGGCCAGCGCCGCAGGCAGCGACATGCTCAGCCAGGCGCGCGAGATCAATGGCGTCAAGGTGCTGGCTACGCGGCTCGAGGGCGTCTCCGCCAAGGAGCTGCGCGGCGTGCTCGACCAGCTCAAGAACAAGCTGGGCTCGGGCATCGTGGTGCTCGGCGTGGCGGACAGCGAAGCCGGCAAGGTAAGCCTGATCGCGGGTGTCACCGACGACCTGACCGGCAGGGTCAAGGCCGGCGAGCTGGTCAACCACGTGGCGTCCCAGGTCGGCGGCAAGGGCGGCGGCCGCGCCGATATGGCCCAGGCCGGCGGCAGCGACGTCGCGGCGCTGCCAGCGGCGCTGGAGAGCGTTCCCGCCTGGGTCGAGCAGCAGCTTCAGTAAGGCGTACAGGGCCGGCGACCGTGATGTCCCGGCCCTTTGACTTTGGACGACTTTCACTCATCCGAGCGTGCTTCGCTCGACAAGCGAGGGAAAACCGTAGATGGCACTATACGTACAGAAATTCGGCGGCACCTCGGTAGGCTCCGTGGAGCGTATCAAGGCCGTGGCCGATAAGGTCAAGGGCTTCCGTGACGATGGCCATCAGGTCGTGGTCGTGGTTTCCGCCATGAGTGGCGAGACCAACCGCCTGATCGGCATGGCCAACGAGATCAACGACGAGCCCACGCCGCGGGAGATGGACATGCTGGTCTCCACTGGCGAGCAGGTGACCATCTCGCTGCTGGCGCTCGCCCTGCACAAGCTCGGCGTGCCGGCGACCTCCTACACCGGCTCCCAGGTCGGCATTCTCACCGACAGTGCCCACACCAAGGCGCGTATCCAGCGCATCGAGACCGACGAGATGCGCGACGACCTGGACGAAGGCAAGGTGGTCGTGGTGGCCGGCTTCCAGGGCGTCGACGAAGAGGGCAACATTACCACCCTCGGTCGCGGCGGCTCCGATACCACCGGGGTGGCGCTGGCCGCGGCACTGGGTGCCGACGAGTGCCAGATCTACACCGACGTCGATGGGGTCTATACCACCGACCCGCGGGTGTGCTCCAAGGCCCAGCGCCTCGACAGCATCACCGTCGAGGAGATGCTGGAGCTGGCGAGCCTCGGCTCCAAGGTGCTGCAGATCCGTTCGGTGGAGTTCGCCGGCAAGTACAATGTCCCGCTGCGCGTGCTGTCCAGTTTCCAGGATGGCCCCGGCACCCTGATCGTTGCTGAATCCGACCAAGACGAGGACTCCATGGAAGAACCGCTGATCTCAGGCATCGCTTTTACCGCCAACGAGGCCAAGCTGACCCTGCTCCACACTCCTGACGTGCCGGGCGTGGCCTCGCGTATCCTGGGCCCGATTGCCGATGCCAACATCGAAGTCGACATGATCGTGCAGAACGTGGCACCGGCCGGCGACTACACCGACTTCACCTTCACCGTGGCCAAGGGCGACTACAAGAAGACCCTGAAGATCCTCGAGGAGCAGGTGATTCCCGACCTGGGCGGCGGCGAGGTCAACGGCGATGACAACATTGCCAAGGTCTCCCTGGTCGGCGTAGGCATGCGCTCCCATGCAGGCGTGGCCGCCAAGATGTTCCGCGTCCTGGCTGACGAGAACATCAACATCCGCATGGTCTCCACCTCGGAAATCAAGATTTCCGTGGTGATCGACGAAAAGCAGATGGAACTCGCCGTGCGTGCCCTGCATACCGCTTTCGGTCTGGACAAGGCCGATATCGAAAGCGAATAAGGCAAGCAACAAGAAAATTAACAAGGTACGGACGGCTTGCAACCGGTGCCTGTTCTACGCTGGGGAAGTCTGCCGCGATGAGCGGTTTGGCTTCCCTTCAACGCTGTCATGATGTCATGGTGGGGTTGGTGGTGGTGCACACTGGGCCAGTGTTACATAATGCAAGCGACAACCATGTGTTACTTAATGCAAAGCAACTAAGCGTCGGGGATCGACGCGCATCCCGTTGCTAGTCGTCTGAGAAGGAGATCAGTCATGCTCATCCTGACCCGCCGAGTCGGAGAAACGCTGATGATCGGTGATGACATCACCGTGACCGTCCTTGGCGTCAAGGGCAATCAGGTCCGCATAGGCGTCAATGCGCCCAAGGATGTCGCCGTACATCGTGAAGAGATCTACCAGCGCATTCAGCGTGAGAAGTCCGACGATGAGGGGGGAAGCAGCCCCTCTTCGTGAGTCCGTGCTCTCTTCCGGCCGTTTGGTGTAGAGAAACAAATAGCTGAATACGCTGGACAAAGGGGAACGGAAACGATAGGATATGCGCCGTGTCGTTGAGGGAGAGGTGGCCGAGTGGCTGAAGGCGCTCCCCTGCTAAGGGAGTATGGGGTTTATAGCCCCATCGAGGGTTCGAATCCCTCCCTCTCCGCCATGCGACATGTTGCCTCGTCCGATGCGTGATGTAGTTCGAAGCGTGATGTAGTTCGAAGCGTGATGTAGTTCGAAGCGTGATGTAGTTCGAAGCGTGATGATGCGCCCGTAGCTCAGCTGGATAGAGTACCTGACTACGAATCAGGTGGTCGGAGGTTCGAATCCTCCCGGGCGCGCCACGATTGCGAAGTAAGCATGAGTGGAAGTGAGCATGAGTATTCGTGTTTGAATACCTAATCTCTCGTCGTGCGGTTCGAGGCAGGGGTATCCATAGCAAGTAGTTCTTGCCATCAGCGCCCGTAGCTCAGCTGGATAGAGTACCTGACTACGAATCAGGTGGTCGGAGGTTCGAATCCTCCCGGGCGCGCCAGATTTCGACCCGTCCTCGTCTCGAGGGCGGGTCTTCTGCTTCTGGCTCCTGTGCCTTGTCACCGGGGTCATGCGTATCGACTAGCCGAGCCGGCATGGGATGATGCCGGTCGCGCGATCGTTTGGGTGCCCTCGTGACTCGATGGCACCCTTTTTTTGTCCTGTCTCTTGTCTGCTTGCCGCCTTTCCCATTCTGCACGCTTCGCCGCTTGCGCTTAGGCGGGCTCGAGGCGGCTACGGGCCCGTTCCTGGCGCTCGGGGGCAAGCCCCGCCAGCAGTATCTCCAGGTCGTTGATGCGCTTTACCGCCTGGAAGCGCCGGGCCGCTTCGGCATCGCGCTGGCGCATGTGGTTCAGCCATTGCTTGATCAGGGAAGTGACAATCCGGTCGGGAAGTGTGGTACGCTGCAGCGCAGCAAAATCGGCAAGAATGGTGGCGCGTACCCGCCAGGGCGTAGCGGGCAGTTGTTCGCCGGTAGCCAGCCAGTGGCGAATGCGCGATGCTAGCCAGGGGTCGGCAAGGGCGCCACGCCCAAGCATGACGTCACGACAGCCGGATAGCGTGCGCGCCTTCCAGTAGTCCTCGAGACTCCAGATGTCGCCATTGGCGACGACCGGGATGCGCAGGTGCCGGCGGATGCGGCCGATCCATTCCCAATGGGCCGGGGGGCGGTATCCCTCGTCGCGGGTGCGGGCGTGAACGACGAGCTGGGTCGCACCGCCGTCTTCCGCCGCCCTGGCGCAGTCGAGCGCCAGGCGCCGGTGGGAGAAACCGAGGCGGATCTTGGCCGTTACCGGTATCTCGCTGCCTACGGCCTGATGCACCGCCGACACGGCGGCGTGCACGCGGCGCGGGTCGCGCAGCAACGAGGCGCCGCCGTCATGGCGGTTGACCAGCTTGGCCGGGCAGCCGAAATTGAGATCGATGGCGCGAGCGCCAAGCTTTCTCGCCTGCACGGCGTTGGCCGCCAGTGCCGCCGGGTCGCTGCCGAGCAGCTGCAGCGTTACCGGCACGCCCGAGGGTGTCGTGACGCCACCGTCGAGTTCGGGGCAGTGGCGCAGGAAGACCCGTGGAGGCAAGCGTGCATCGACGACACGGACGAATTCCGTCACCGTCCAGTCGAAGCCGGGCAGGCGGGTCAACAGGTCGCGGGTATGGGCATCGATCACGCCCTCCATGGGGGCGAGCCCGATCCGACCTTGTAGTAAAACAACAACTTTGTCTTCCACCATGACGCGCTTGCAATATATCCAGAGTGTGGCAGTTTATATGGCCATCTTTTAACGCTTGCCGGCAAATTTGCGGCCGTTTCTCAACAAGTCGTGCACAAAAAATTGGGAGAGAGCGCATGCAGGACGTGCAGTTGCTACTCGACGGCCTGGCCCTGATGGGGGTCGGCATGGGGTTCGTTTTTGTTTTTCTTACGATTCTCGTGCTGGCTACCGTTGCGATGTCAGTGGTGATTCGCCGTCTGGCGCCCGCTCCCGTGCCCCCGGCCGCCACGCCGGCCTCGACTTCCCCTGACCGAGCGGATGACGCCGAACTGATGGCCGTCATCAGCACCGCCGTTCATCGCTATCGCCGCCGCCGCTGATCAGTGCGCCGCGAAGGCCAATACTACTACACAACACGCCACCTACGGGGTTCATCTTCATGAGTGAGATCAAGCGCCCGCTGGGCATCACCGATGTCGTACTGCGCGACGCCCACCAGTCGCTGTTCGCCACCCGCATGCGGCTCGACGACATGCTGCCGATCGCCGAGAAGCTCGATCGCGTTGGCTTCTGGTCGCTGGAATCCTGGGGCGGTGCCACCTTCGACGCCTGTATCCGCTACCTCGGCGAAGATCCGTGGGAGCGGATACGGGCGTTGAAGGAAGCCATGCCCAACACGCCGCAGCAGATGTTGCTGCGCGGCCAGAACCTGCTCGGCTACCGCCACTATGCCGACGACGTGGTCGACAGGTTCGTCGAGCGTGCCAAGACCAACGGCGTCGACGTGTTCCGCGTATTCGACGCCATGAACGACCCGCGCAACCTGGAGCGGGCCATCCAGGCCGTGCGCAAGGTGGGTGGCCACGCCCAGGGCACCATCTCCTATACCGTGAGTCCGGTACATACCCTGGATAGCTGGGTGGAGCTGGCCGAGACCATCGCCGACATGGGCGCCGACTCCCTGGCGATCAAGGACATGGCCGGCCTGCTCGCGCCTTATGACGCCTATGAGCTGGTCACGCGGCTGAAGAAGGCGCTATCGATTCCGATCCACATGCAGTGTCATGCCACCACCGGCATGTCCACCGCGAGCATCCTCAAGGCGGTCGAGGCGGGCATCGACAACGTCGACACGGCGATTTCCTCGATGTCGATGACTTACGGTCACAGCCCCACCGAATCGGTCGTGGCCATCCTCAAGGGCACCGATCGTGACACCAACCTCGATCTCGAACTGCTCGAGGACATCGCCGGCTACTTCCGTGAGGTGCGCAAGAAGTACGCCGCCTTCGAGGGCTCGTTGAAGGGCATCGACTCGCGCATCCTGGTGGCCCAGGTGCCGGGGGGCATGCTCACCAACATGGAAGGCCAGCTCAAGGAGCAGGGCGCCGGCGACAAGCTCGACGACGTGCTGGCCGAGATTCCGCGCGTACGCGAGGACCTGGGCTTCATCCCGCTGGTCACGCCCACCTCCCAGATCGTCGGCACCCAAGCGGTGATGAACGTGATGATGGGCGAACGCTACAAGTCGATCTCCAAGGAGGTCCAGGCGCTGCTCAAAGGCGAGTACGGCGCCGCGCCGGCACCGTTCAACAAGGAACTGCAGGGCCGTGTGCTCGAGGGTGGCCAGCCGATTACCTGCCGTCCCGCTGACCTGCTCGAGGACGAGATGGAGCGTCTCGCCGCCGAGCTTCGGGGAAAGGCCAAGGCTGACGGCATCCGCCTGGCCGAGGGCGAGCGCGAGATCGACGATGTGCTGACCTACGCGCTGTTCCCGCAGATTGGGCTCAAGTTCCTCAAGAACCGCGACAACCCCGATGCCTTCGAGCCGGCTCCCCAGGCGCCGGGCCAGGAAGCGGCTCGCGCCAACCTGCCGGTCGCTTCCCAGAAGGGTGGGGCCGAGGGCAAGGTGCCGGCTCAGGCCAGTGCGCCTGCCGGTCCCGAGACATATACCGTCAAGGTCAACGGCAAGCAGTACGTGGTCGAGGTCGCCGAGGGCGGCGAGATCGGTGCTGTATCGGAGCAGCCGGCTGCCCAGCCCGTCGAGAGCGCGCCGGCTTCCTCCGGCGAGGCGATCACCGCACCGCTGGCCGGCAACATCTTCAAGGTCAACGTGCGCCCGGGCGATGCGGTCAAGGAGGGTGACGTAGTCATCATCCTCGAGGCCATGAAGATGGAAACCGAAGTGCGCTCCGCCAGCGCCGGCACCGTTTCCGAGGTCAAGGTCGGTGAGGGCGACAGCGTCACCGTCGGCGACACCCTGATCGTGCTCTAAGGGCCAATACCATGGAAAAGCTATTGACCCTGTGGGAGGGTTCCGGCCTCTACAACCTGACGCTGGGCCAAGCGGTCATGATTGCCGTGGGGCTGGTGCTGCTCTACCTCGCCATCCACAAGAAATTCGAGCCGCTGCTGCTGGTGCCGATCGGCTTCAGCGGGATACTGTCCAACATTCCCGAGGCGGGGCTTGCTATCTCGGCGCTGGATCAGGCCATCGAGGTGGCGCGTCCGGCGGTGCTGCAGCAAATGGCAATGGCGCTCGGCGCGACGCTTGATCCGTTGGCCGGTGTAGAGGCGTGGCGGGGTACGCTCAAGGCAATAGTCGACAACGGCGCGTCACCCGATCAGCTGCGTGCCGCCCACGACGTGGCGGTCAACGTCGGTTACAGCGACGGCATGCTCTATGTCTTCTACTCCGTTGCCGTGGCCTCGGGCATCGCACCGCTGCTGATCTTCATGGGCGTGGGGGCGATGACCGATTTCGGCCCGCTGCTGGCCAACCCGCGTACCCTGTTCCTGGGGGCGGCGGCGCAGTTCGGCATCTTCGCCACCCTGTTCGGTGCGGTGGGGTTGTCGTCGCTGGGCTGGATGGATTTCTCGCTGCAGCAGGCCGCTGCCATCGGCATCATCGGCGGCGCCGACGGCCCGACCTCGATCTATGTCTCGAGCGTGCTGGCACCGGAGCTGCTGGGGGCCATCGCCGTGGCCGCCTATGCCTACATGGCGCTGGTGCCGATGATCCAGCCGCCGATCATGAAGCTGCTCACCACGCGTCGCGAGCGTGAGATCGCCATGACCCAACTGCGGCCGGTCTCCAAGCTGGAGAAAATCGTCTTTCCGCTGCTGCTGTTGATGCTGGTCGCGCTGTTCCTGCCCGATGCGGCACCGCTGCTGGGCATGTTCTGCTTCGGCAACCTGATGCGTGAGTGCGGCGTGGTGGAGCGGCTGACCGATACCGCCCAGAACGCCCTGATCAACATCGTCACCATCGTGCTCGGCCTCGCCGTGGGGTCGAAGCTGATGGCCGAAAGCTTCCTGGCAGTGGAAACGCTGGGCATCATGGGGCTGGGCATGGTGGCCTTCGCCATCGGTACCGCGGCCGGCGTGCTGATGGCCAAGCTGATGAACCTGGTGAGCCGCATGCCGATCAACCCGTTGATCGGCTCGGCCGGCGTCTCGGCGGTGCCCATGGCCGCGCGGGTCTCCAACAAGGTGGGGCTCGAGGCCAATCCGCACAACTTCCTGTTGATGCACGCCATGGGGCCCAACGTGGCCGGTGTGATCGGCTCGGCGGTGGCTGCAGGGGTGATGATCAAGTACCTGGGCTGATCGAAAGCGCGAACGAAGAGCCCGTCAGCCAAGCTGGCGGGCTCTTCGCGTTCCCGATGTCCTGAAAGAAGGACTAGGAAGTAGTGACGCTACCGGCGCGGCGCTGGCTGCTGGTGGCGGCAGGCGTGTCTTGGACCAGCTCGAGATCCTCCTCGACCCATAGCTGGCAGGCAAGTCGATAGCCCTGCTCGAGACGTGTGCCGAGCATCTTCTTTTCCTTCCAGTTGGGCTCGGGCAGCGCTTCGCCACCCTTGACCACCTTGCACATGCACTTGGCGCACTTGCCCATGCCGCAACCGTAGCTGAGGTGTGGATAGGGGAACTGGCGGATTCCAGCGCGCACCACCAGGTTGGTGTTGGGCTGGACTTCGCCTTCGAAGATCTCGCCATTCTTGTGGATCTTGATCAGGGGCATGGCATTCACCTGGTTCGTTGTCGTCGGGACGGGCCTTGGAGGTAACGCGACGTTGAGTGCGTCGCTCATGGCGTATGGTATACCATGTGCCATGAATACGATGTCGTCAACCTTTCGAGTGCATCGTACGGCTGGAAATGCGCCACCCCGGCATCGATGCGCTGGGGTGGCGCGGCCCGCGCGTGGCGTCAGAGCAGCAGGATGGCGAGCACCGATGCCACGACGATACCGGAGATCACCGGCACGAAGTTGCGCCGGACCAAAGCCGAGGGGCTGACGCCGGCGATACCGGCATCGGCCGCCACGCCGAAGGCCCACGCTGCGAGCGTGCCGCCGCCGGCGAAGATGGCCGCTACCTGACCCAGGGCGGCCAGCACATGTACGTCGACACCGGCACCGGTGCCCAGTGCACCGGATAGCGAGCCCACCAGCGGCAGGCCGGAGAAGCCGGAGCCGTCCATGCCGGAGAGCAGGCCGATGAAGGCCATGCCGAAGGTCAGCAGGAAGACGTTGCCATCGATGTAGTGGCCGATGTTGTGGCCGATGTCGAACAGGTAGCCGGCGGCACTGGCGCCGATGACCTGCGAGGAGTGCTCGGGGTGGCCGAGGAAGAAGAAGCCGGCGATCGGGATGATCGGGGCGAAGATCTTGATGGCGAAGAAGAAGCCTTCACGGGTATAGGTGCTGATGCCATCCAGGGCGTGATGGCCGTGGGAAGCGAACGAGGAGAGCACCAGCAGTACGGTGGCCGTGCCGCCCAGCAGCGCCGTGGCACCGCCGCCGCGAATCGCCTGGTCGGGCATGAACAGGGCGCGATAGATCATCAGCCCCGCGATGCCGAGCAGGATCGCCGGCACGGCGATGGCAAAGAGGCGTGCGTAGGGTCCGGCTTGCGGTTCGCTCGACTCCTTTACGGTATCGGCCTGGACGGCGGCGGCTCCCGCCGAGCGCGGCGCGAAGACCTCGTCGTTCTTGGGTGCCTCCAGTACGCCGGAGCGCATGTCGCGGCGCAGGTGCAGGCAGGCGATGGTGATCGCTACGACGCCCACGACGAAGGAGAACAGCAGGGTGTAGGGTACCAGTGTGGTGGTCTCGATACCTGCGGCACCGGCGGTGAGGCGGCTGGCTCCCTGGATCACCGGGTCGGCGGACAGCGCCATGCCATGACCGAACAGGTTGACCGCCATGGCGGCACCGATGGCCGGCAGGCCTACCTGCATGGCGACGGGGATCAGGACAGTGCCGACCAGGGCCACGGCCGGTGTCGGCCAGAAGAAGGCGGCGGCAATATACATGGTGATGCCGACGACGAAGAAGGCGGTCCAGGGGCCGATCATCAGCTTCTTCATCGGTGCCACCATCATGCGGTCGGCTCCTTGGTGCTGCAACGACTTCAGCATGGCGACCATCAGCGCGATGACCAGCATGATGTCGAAGAGTTCGGTGCCGGCATTGAGCAGGGCGCGGAAGACCACCTGCACGGCGAAGATCAGCTGGTTGAGGCCGCCATCGTGAGGCGCTTCGGCCAATAGGCCCAGCATGAAGATACCGGCAATGGAAGGGATGATGACTCCCTTGCGGAAGCCGATGGAAACGAAGATCGCCAGGATCACCAGAAGGAAGACCCAGTGCGACGCGGTGAGTTGTACCTGTTCGAGTTGTTCCATGTTGCACCTTGTCGTGTCGTCAGGCTTGGCGATGGCGGCGCCGAGGTCATCGGGCGGCTCATCGAGTACTTGTCGTTGTCGGTTGCTGCATTGCCACGGTTGCGTTTGCCTTGCATGTCACGAAAGCGGTGCTGGCGTCTTTCGCGCATGAGCTGCGTCAGGGCGGGGGTCGTTGCATGGCATTCTCCCATTGAAAAGGTGGCTATCCGTGAAGAACCGGTGGCCGGCTGCTAGCCCAGCAGCAAGCCTCCATAGACCAGCGCGCCGGCAACCACGAGGGCAGGGTGCGCCTTGAAGTGAAGCAGGGCGATCGCCGCCGCTGCCGCGATCAGCAGGGAGTGAACGAGCCCGGCTCCGGCCAGGGCTTCGGAGAAGAAGCTCACTACCAGGCCGGCCATCATGATGGCGATGACGGGGCGCACCCATTGGCTCATGCGCTTGACCCGGGGCGAGTCGCGATGGCGGTAGAGCAGTCCCAGGGCGCCCAGCATCAGCAGCAGGGTGGGCACGACGGTGGCGAGAACGGCCACGATGGCACCGCCGACGCCAGCCACTTCATAACCGACGTAGCCGGCCATCTTGGTGGCGATCGGGCTTGGCAATGCATTGCCCAAGCCCAGCACCTCGGCGAATTCCTGGGCACTCATCCAGCCGTAGCGGCCTACCACCTCCGCCTCGATCAGCGGGATGATGGCCGGGCCACCACCGTAGCCGACGATGTTGGGAATGAAGAAGGCGAGGAAGAGCTGAGCGTAGATCATCGGGCGGCCTCCTCGGTCGTCTTGCCTTTTGCCAGCGGCGGCAGCATGGCCGCGACCAGCAGCGCACCTATTACCAGGCCGGGGTGAATGCCGAGCCCGTAGATCAACCCGCCCGCGACACCGGCCATGAGCAGGCTCACCGCCCAGCCCAGTGCCAGGCGCGACTTGTTCATGAAGTCCCAGGTGAGCTGGGCCATCATCACCATGACCACCGGCACTACGCCCTGCCCCATGCCATGGATCCAGCTCACCTCGCGATAGCGGCTGAACAGGCCGAGCAGCAGGATCATGGCAATGATCATTGGCAGGATCACCGCGAGCACGGCGTTGATGCAGCCGAGCGTGCCGCCGACGCGAAAGCCGATGTAGCCAGGCATCTTGGTGGCAATGGGGCCCGGCAGCGTATTGGCGATGGCCAGCACGTCGGCGAACTCCTCATCGCTCATCCAGGCGTGACGCTTGACCACTTCCTGGTGTACCAAAGGGATCATCGACGGGCCTCCGCCGAACCCGAGCAACCCGATTCGGAGGAAGGAGAAGAACAGCTTTCCCTGTGGCGATGGCGTCATGTCAATGGGTGTCCTTGTCTGAAAACCAATGGTTATTTCTTCAAAAACAACATCATGTAAAGGTCTTGTTTGTATTTTTTATAGAAATAATCGATTATTTGGCCTAGATTAGGTTGCGCGGGAGCGATTCGTCAAGACCGGTATACCAAATTCCAAAAAGCGAATGGAGTCACGCCATGAACGAAATCCTCAAGCAGGGCAGCGCGACTGCCGCGAGCAGGATCTACGAAACGCTGCGCCAGGATCTGCTCAATGGCCGCTACCGTGCAGGCGAGCGGTTATCGATTACCTTGTTGCGCGACACCTATGAGGTGGGCCTGAGCCCGCTGCGCGAGGCACTCAACCGCCTGGCAGCCTATGGCCTGCTGCACCAGGAGAATCAGCGTGGCTTCCGGGTGTTGGAGCTATCGCTCGAGGAGCTTGGCGACATCACCGAGATGCGCCGACAGCTCGAGGGGATGGCGCTCGAGCTGGCCATCCGCCACGGCGACGAAGAGTGGGAGTCCCAACTGCTCGCGGCTAACCACCGGCTGGCGCGCGCCGGTGACCACACGCCGGTGGTGGAGTGGGAGCAGCTGCATTCGCGCTTCCACAATGCCCTGGTGGCCCCCTGTGGCTCGGCCTGGCTGCTGCGCTTCATCTCCCAGCTTCACGACCAGTTCGACCGCTACCGGCGAGTGGCGCCGCGCGCCCTGGAGTTGCGCCACCAGCTCGACTCCCAGCACCAGGAACTGGTGGATCTGGCACTGGCCCGCGATGCGCGTCGTGCCCGGGCGCTGATCGAGGAGCACATTACCCTTTCCAGTGAAGTGGCCATGCGCAGCTGCCGCTAGGCGTCGCCCGGAAGCGTCGGCACTCCCGGCTGTCGGCACAGCAGGAAGAGTCCAGCGGGTCTTTACAGGGTGGTGGGATTCGGCTAGTGTTGGTTTATGGTATACCAAATACGACAGCGCCTTGCCCTGATGACAACACGCTGCCTGTCGTCGAGACTCGATCGTGCAGGCGCCGGAGGAGAGCGGGATGGAAAGTCAGATGGAAAGTCAGATGGAAAGTCGGATGGAAAGTCAGACGAAAAGCTACGTGCTGACGGAGATGACCTGGCCAGAGGTCGAAGACGCGCTGAAGAGCGTCAGGATGGCCATCGTGCCGGTCGGCGCCCACGAGCAGCATGGGCCGCACATGAACGAGAGCTGCGATGCGGTACTGGCCACCGAGATGGCCAAGCGCCTTGCCGCTGCGCTGCATCCGCAGGTCCTGGTGACTCCCACGGTCAACATGGGGGTCTC
Source organism: Billgrantia sp. Q4P2 (assembly GCF_052806135.1). Lineage (NCBI taxonomy): Bacteria > Pseudomonadati > Pseudomonadota > Gammaproteobacteria > Oceanospirillales > Halomonadaceae > Billgrantia > Billgrantia sp. Q4P2. The sequence continues at coordinate 340,736 of NZ_JBRBAI010000003.1, read as the reverse complement.
TCCCCATCACCTGAACTTTCCCGGCACCATCAGCCTGCGTCCCGAAACCCTGCTGGCCGTGCTGCGTGACATGGTCGTCTCGCTGCAGCGCCATGGGATCGGCAAGGTGCTGTTCCTCAATAGCCACGGCGGCAATCAGGCCACGTTGGGCCTGGCCTGCGCCAGCTTCGCCCAGGAACTGGGCGTGGAGTGCTACTACGCCAAGACCACGGCCTCCGCCAAGAAGGCCATGAAGGAACACATTTCCTCGACCCTGTTCGGTCACAGCTGCGAGCGCGAAGTCTCCGAGGCGTACTACCTGGCCCCCCACCTGGTGCGCCCGGAACGGCTCGAAAAAGGCGATATCGCCCATGGTGGGCGCTGGGAGGGGATGCGCCCGGGCAACCCCCTCCAGGGCTTCTACTACTACGAGGAGATGACCCGCAACGGCTGCATCGGCGATGCCACCCAGGCGAGCCATGCGATCGGCAAGGCCATCGTCGAGGAGGCGCTCGAGGAGCTGTCGGCGGCGCTGCGCCCGCTACTGGCCGAACCTGCCCAAGCCCAGGCTGAGCCGGGTGAGAGAGAGCTTGCTACCTGAAGGGCCACTAACGAGAAACGAGCAGGTGGCCGAACCGCAACAAGAGAGCACTGATATGTACATCATCCTGACAAGCAAGCTGGGCGAATACGATGCCAGGCCGGGGCAGGGTATCGCCCCCGTCGAATCCTACGAGTACTTCTTCTACGGCAGGAAGAAGGCCGATTTCACCATTGCCGAGGTCAGCGGCGACCAGGGCCGGGTCAGCATCGTCGAGACCGGCGAGGGCGGCAAGACCAACAGCGTGCCGCTGAAGTTCTTCGAACGCTTCGACACGGTCGAAGCGGCGCGAGCCGAACTCGAGCAACTGGTGACCTTTGGCAGCATCGACGCACGCCTGGTGAAGGCGCCGCTGCACTGAGGCTTGCCAGTGAATCCGTCGTGACCCCCGTGCCCCTCGGCACGGGCCGTGTCTGCCTGCTTCTGGCCCTTCGTGTACCAGATACCGTTGCGCTGCCTCGATATGCTAAGATGCCGGTTCCTCTCCCTAGCCTCGAGACAGCCGAAGGTAGCCCGAATGGCAGAGACCTGGACCCAGGAAGACCTCTCTCCGATCCGTGACAAGGTATACGCCTACCTCAAGGACGCCATCCTGCGCGGTGAGTACAAGGCCGGCGACCGCCTGGTCGAGCGGGTGCTGGCCGAGAAGCTCAACATCAGCCGTACCCCCATTCGCGAGGCGCTGTTCCGCCTGGAGACCCAGCGCTTCGTGCGTACCGTGCCGCGCAAGGGCGTGGTGGTCAACGAGATCACCCAGGCGGAGATTCTCGAGGTCTTCATGATCCTGGCCTCATTGGAGTCGCTGGCGGCGCGTCTGGCCGCACAGAAGGTCAATGACGAGATCGCCGCCGAGATCGACCAGCTCATGGCCGAAATGGATGAAGCCCTGCAGGACGGTGGCGGTGATGAGGTGGAACTCAACGTCAAGTACAACGACCTGATCGGCCGGGCCTCCGGCAATCCCAAGCTCCACGAGATGCTGGTTGACCTCAAGGATTACGTGCGCGCCTTCTCCAATCTCAGCGCCGCCCTGCCGGGGCGCACCAAGGAAGCGTTGCGCGAGCACCAGGACATCCTCGGCGCTATCCGTGGCGGCGAGGAGGACCTGGCCGAGAGCTTTACCCGCATCCACCTCGAGAAGTCGCGCAAGGCCTACATGAGCCGATCGCAGGTCTGACGGAAAAGACGCAAGGCAGGACGAAACGAGCCGGGCGCCGCATTGCGAGCGCCCGGCTTCGTTGTGACCGTCATTGGCCGACAGCTGCTAGCCGATGACCAGCGGCGATGTGAGGTTCTTCAGCGCCCGGGCCACGCTCATGGCAACGATGTAGCCGGTCTTGGGGTTGCTCGGTGAAGGCGTGTTCTGTACCTCGATGCGCACCTCGCCGAACAGCCCCTTGGCGGAAACCTCATGCACGTTCTTGTCGATGGTGGGGTCGACCAGCACGCGCACCTCGGTGGCCTCGAAGCCCACGCCGGCCAGGCTCAGCGCCGCCGAGACGTTGACGCTCTCGGGAAACGCGCGGGACGACTCGCGGGCGTTGCCTTCGAAGATCGTCGTTGGTTGGGTTACCCGGTCGAGGTCGACCACCTCCTCGGCAAAGGTGCCGCGCCAGGCTTTCACCGGCTTGCGAGTGGTCAGCGTGACCCGTTCCAGCGGGCCCTGGGCGGCGGCAGCGATGCGGTCGAGTCCGGCGATCGCTGCCGAGGGCACCAGCACTCGTTTGCCGTGTCGGCTGGCGCTGGCCATGACCCGGTCGTAGAGTGCCGGGTCGCAGAAGGCGCCGACCGATACCACCATCAAGTCGCTGCCGTTGGCCAGTGACCTCTCGGCGTAGCGTATCACCGCCTCGTGACCTGCCGTTTCGACTATCACATCGGGGTGGCAGGCGAAGAAGGCCTCTTCGTCATCGGTGATCGTGCAGCCTTCCAGCGAAACGTCGTCGTACTTGCCGGCATCGCGTACCAATACGCCGGCCAGGCGGGCGTCTCCCGCCTGGCCGCCGAGGATGGCCTCGGCGACATCCCTGCCCGCCGTACCGTAGCCGATGAGTCCAACTCGGGTCATATGCCTGTCTGTCATCGCTTGCCTCACGCCTCCGCCTTGGGTCTGACCTGGCGTGCGCCTGCACCGCCCTTGGGCGCCTCCTCCCAGGAGACCTTGACGTCGCCCTTGAGGAAGGTCTGGCAGGCCAGCCGGTAGCCCTGCGCGAGTTCCTCGGCAGAGAGCAGCTTCTCTTCCTTCTTCTTCACGGCATCGGTGTTCTCGCGGCCCTCTTCGACCAGGCACTTGCAGGTGCCGCACAGGCCGCCGCCGCACTTGAACGGGATGCCACCCTTCTCGCGCAGCGACACGCGCAGCAGGTTGGAGTCCTCGGGCGCGCTGACCACCTTGCCGTCGTTGGTGATGAAAGTGATGTCCGGCATGTCGATTACCTCGCTGAATCCGATGATGCGTCAGGCCACGCTGCCTTCGAGCTCATGGGTGAAATTGAAGCTGTCGGCAAAGATGCGCTCGACGTCGAGGCCGCGCTGGGAAAAGCTCGTCTTGGCAGCGGCGATCATCGGCGGCGGGCCGCACAGATAGGCATCGAAGGCGCTCAGGTCGTCGAAGTCCTGGCACACGGCCTCGTGGACGAAGCCGCGCCGGCCGCCCCACTCGGGGTCGGCTTCCGACAGCACGGGTACGTAGCGGAAGTTGGGCAGCGTGCGTGCCCATTGGCGCAGCTGTTCGTCGAGATAGAGATCTTCCGCGCGACGCACGCCCCAGTAGAGCGCGATGCCCGGACGGCTGGGGTCGTCCTTGAGCGACTCGACGATGCTCTTGATCGGCGCCAGTCCGGTGCCGCCGGCTACCATCAGCAGCTCACGGGGGCTTTCGGCATCGTGCCGGAAGGTGCCGTGGGGAAGCTCCACGTCGAGGGTGTCGCCAGGCTGGTAGTGGGTCTCGAGTCGGCCGGTGAAATGGCCGCCGGGTACGCGGCGGATATGGAAGTCGAACAGCTCGCCGTTGGGCGGCGAAGCCATCGAGAAGCTGCGTGGACTGCCATCGTCCAGCATCACGTTGAGGTACTGGCCCGGGTGAAAGACCACTTCGCTTGCGGTGGGGATGCGCAGCACCAGGTGGGTCACGTCGTGGCTGAGCTTCTCCAGCCGTTCGATGGTGGCGACATGGAAGTCGGCCGGTATGTAGCCCGCCGGCAGCAGCTTGGCGCTGATGGTCAGGTCGCTCTGGGCGCATGCCTGGCAGGCCAGCGCGTAGCCCTCCTCGGCCTCCTCCTCTGTCAGGCCGAAGGGGAACTCCTCGTAGTCGACCGTGCCTTCCAGCAACTTGACGCGGCAGGCGCCGCAGCCACCGAAGCGGCAGTCGTGGGCGAGGGGGAAGCCCGCGCGTTCAGCGGCCTCGAGCAGCGGTTCTCCCGCTTGGGCTTCGAAGCTTTCTGACGTGTCGGAGAGAGTAATACGATAGCTCATGGCAGCCTCCTGGAGCTCACCCGTGCCAAGGCAGGGTCTTGTCGTTGTCGCCGGGTGTCGGTGCTTGGCCGGTCGTCAGGGTATCGGCATGGGCGCAGGCCACATGCCGATCCGCAGTTTCGGCCTGGCTTACTTCTTGATGTCGGCCTCGACCACCACCTCGTGGCCGGACTCGCGCAGGTGATCCTGCAGCGCTTGCAGGGCCGCCAGCCCGGCCTGGGTGTCCTGCTCGCCGTTGCCGCCGCTCAGGCCAACCCCGCCGATCACCTCGCCGTCGACCACGATCGGGAAGCCGCCGACGAACACGGCGAACTTGCCCTCGAAGCTCCACTGAATGCCGAAGGCCTCGTTGCCGGGCAGGGCGGGGCCGTTGGGGGCGGTGTTGAACAGGTGGGTCGAACGCTTGTGGCCGGCGGCGGTGAAGGCCTTGTTCCAGGCAATCTGCGGGCCGGTGACGCGGGCGCCGTTCATGCGCTCGAGTGCCAGGGGGTAGCCGCCGTCATCGACCACGCAGATGGTCTCCAGCACGCCGATCTCCTCGGAGCGCTGCTTGGCGGCTTCCACCATCAGCTTGGCTTCTTCCAGTTCCAGTCGAAAAACCTGTTTCATGAGGGTCACCTTCTCGTCAGGGTTGTCGTTGTAGATGCCGCGCTCAGCGGCCGAGGTAGACGGTCTTGGTCTGGGTGAAGAAGTCCAGTCCGGCGCGTCCCGACTCGCGGAACGTGGAGGTACTCGACTGTTTCAGCCCGCCGAAGGGGGCGTTGACCAGGTTGCCCGTGGTGGTGCGGTTGACCTTCACCGTGCCGGCCTGGATATCGAGCGGGAAGCGCTGGATGTAGCCGATGTCGTTGGTCACCAAGGCCGCAGCGAGGCCGTAGGGCGTATCGTTGGCCTTGGCGATGGCATCCTCGTAGCCGTCCACCTCGATCACCGCGACCACCGGGCCGAAGATTTCCTCGCGGGCGATGCGCATCTGCTGGGTCACGTCGCTGAAGATCGCCGGTGTCACATAGAAGCCCTTGGCGTAGTCGCCCTCGGTGAGGTGCTCGCCGCCGTACACATGGGTCGCTTCCTGTTTGCCGGCCTGGATATAGCCGAGCACGGTATCGAGCTGCTGGCGGGTGGCCAGCGGGCCGATCTGGGTGCCTTCGCTCATGCCGTTGCCGATCTTCAGCGTCTTGACCTTCTCCACCAGCCGTGTGAGGTATTCCTCCTTGCGGCAGCGGGCAATCAGCACTCGGCTGGTGCCGGTGCAGGCCTGGCCGGTCAGAGAAAAGCCGCCTTTGACGGTCAGGTCCACTGCGGTGTCGATATCGGCGTCTTCCAGTACGATCAGCGGGTTCTTGCCGCCGAGCTCCATCTGGGTGCGGGTGGCCATGGCCGCGGCGCGGTGAATGCGCTCGCCGGCGGCAGTGGAGCCGGTGAAGGAGATCGCCTTGACGCCCGGATTGGCGGTGAGCTCCTCGCCGATGGCCGAGGCGGCGCCGGTAATGAAGTTGAAGACGCCGGCCGGAACGCCGGCGTGATGCAGGGCTTCGGCCAGGCGGTAGCCGATCAGCGGGGCATCCGACGAGGGCTTGAATACCACGGTGTTGCCGGTGATCAGTGCCGGAGCGATCTTGCGTGCCGGAATCGAGATCGGAAAGTTCCACGGCGTGATGACGGTGGCCACGCCCAGCGGTTCGCGCTGGGTATAGACCATCATCCTGGCGTCGTCCTGGGGGAAGGTCTCGCCGGTGATGGTCTGGCCTTCCACTGCGTAGAAGCGCAAGGTCTGGGCCGAGCGGGCCACTTCGTCGCGGCTGTTGGCGAGCAGCTTGCCTTCCTCGCGGGTCAGCTCCTCGGCGAACCGCTCGACGTTCTCCATCAGGTAGTCGGCGGCGCGATTGAGGATCTTGGCACGCTGCGAGATGGGGGTCTCGCGCCAGGCGGCGAAGGCGCGGTCGGCCGCGCTGATGGCCTGGCGGGCGTCTTCCACCGTCGAGGCTTGGAACCGCCCTAGCAGGTCGTCCTGGTCGGCGGGATTGCGGTTTTCGAAGGTCTCCCCCGAAGTGCCCGCGACCCACTGGCCGTCGATGTAGTTGAGAAACTGGGTTGCGTTATCCAAGACGCTTACCTCTTTGTCGTCGCTGGCTGTCGTTGCTGTCTGTCAATGCTGGACCGGCTCCGCGCGTGCTCGTGCCGGGTCATCTGCCGGTATCACCCGGCAGATGACCTGACGGGGCCGGGCCTGGATCAGGCGGCCATGTCGAGCTCGGTGAGGGGCAGGTCGCCGGCGACGTAGTCGTAGTACAGCGCGGTGGTATAGAGCAGGCGCATCTGGGCGCCGATCTCGCAGATCTTCAGGCAGCGCTGCTGCAGCTCGACGGTGTCGGCATGCTCCAGCACGATCTGGTAGCCACGCTCGCCGTGGATTTCGTCGGAGACGATGTGCAGATCGAAGAACTCGACTTCCTCGTCGGTGAAGCCGTACTTCTCGCGCAGGGTCGGGGTCTGCTTGCGGTAGATCGACGGCACCTGGGACTCCAGGCCAACCACCAGCGCCGCCACGGCGACCACCGGGTGCTCACGCATGGCCACGGCATAGCACCAGCTCTGCAGGCCGCGAGTGGTGGGCGACATGTTGTCGGGGTTCTCGACGCGCTCGCGGGTGGTGCCACAGGCCTCGGCGAAGCGGATCAGCAGGTCGGTGTGACGATCGCCACCCAGCTCTTCCTCGTACATGTTCTGCAGCAGGAAGTCCTTGGCCTCGGTGTAGGTCTCCGGGGTGTTGGCGTAGATGTAGGCCAGGTAGTCGGCGAACGGCCCCACATAGTGGTAGTGGTTCTCGGCCCAGCGGGCGAGGTGGTCGCGGGAAAGCTTGCCGCTGGCCCAGGCCACGCTGAACGGGGCCTTGTTGGCGCTCTTGCCCTTGATGGCTTCTTCCAGGGCGGTACGGAATTCGTCGCGGTTCATCAACTGTGCCATGGGGGAGGACTCCTGGTTGTGCCGTGCGCTGCCTGTCGGTAGTCAGCGCCCTTGTTGTTCGAGCATGGTTGTTTGCGTCATGGGCCTGGGTAGGCCGGTGTCTTCTGGATGGCTCATGGTATACCAAAAGCCATATAGGCAGCGTAAATTCCCTTCGCTTGGCCTGTCAAGGCTTTTTCTGACCTGGGTCAAATTTTGTCGGAGGTGCTGTGGTCAGGCGATTGGAAAAGCGATGGAAGCCCGGAATGGCAAGGGTTTCGGAACTTTGTCATGGAAATGTAGGGCTGGAGGGGGCGAGAGGAGAGAGAGCTTCAAGCCCAAGGTTCCGGTATACCAGTGGCCAGGCTTCAGCGCGAATGACTCGGGAGAGGCGAGTGATGAGAGGCGGGCGAAACGAGCGAAGGCGCCATGCTTGGCATGGCGCCCCTTGGGTTTGCTACCAGGGCAGTACCGCGCCGTCGGTACGCGGCTCGGTACCGCCGCACAGTACGCCGGTGGCGCTGTCGCGCAGGATGATCTGGCCGCGGCCGAAGCTGATCGGGTCGGCCGCCTTGACGATATGATGCCCGCGCCGCGCCAGCGCCTGGGCCAGGTGATCGGGGAAGTGCGGTTCCACTTCGACGGTTCGCCCCTGGGTCCACTTCCAGCGCGGCATGTCGAGTGCGGCCTGGGGGTTGAGGTGGTCGTCGAGCATGGCGGCGACCACCTGAACGTGTCCCTGCGGCTGCATGTAGCCGCCCATCACGCCGAAGGGGCCCAGCGCTTCGCCATCGCGGGTGATGAAGCCGGGAATGATGGTGTGATAGGGGCGCTTGCCCGGGGCCAGGGCGTTGGCGTGGCCGGGGTCGAGCGAGAACGACCAGCCGCGGTTCTGCAGGCTGATGCCGGTGCCCGGCACCACGATGCCCGAGCCGAAGCCTTTGTAGTTGCTCTGGATGAACGACACCATGTTGCCTTCGCCATCGGCAGTCGCCAGGTAGACGGTGCCGCCGCGGATCGGGTTGCCATGTTGGGGATCGAGTGCCCGTTCGCCGATCAATCCGGCACGGGCCTCGAGATAGTCGTCGGCCAGCAGCTGCTCCACGCTGGGGCCCATGCAGTCACGCTCGGTGATATAGCGCTGGCCATCGACATAGCCCAGCTTGGTGGCTTCGATGCGTCGATGCAGGGTCTCCACCGGATCGCGTCCCTCCTCGCCCAGGCGCTCCAGGATGCCCAGCGCCTGCAGGGCGATCAGCCCGCTGCCGTTGGGTGGGATCTCCCAGATGTCGTGGCCGCGATAGCGAGTGCTGATCGGATCGACCCACTCGGGCTGGTAGGCCGCGAGATCCTCGCGGCGCAGCAGGCCGCCATGCTCGCGGAAGAAAGCATCGATGCGCTCGGCCAGCTCGCCTTCGTAGAACGCCCAGCCGTGGGTGTCGGCGATGGCGCGCAGCGTGCGGGCGTGGTCGGGTGCCGCCCAGCACTCGCCGGGCCGCGGCGCACGGCCATCGGGGGCGAAGGTGTCGAACCAGGGCTTGAACGCGGCATCGTCATGCCGGCGATAGCTCTGGTAAGCCTCTTCCCACATCTGGTTGACGATAGGCGAGACCGGAAAGCCCTCTTCCGCCAATGCGATGGCCGGTGCCAACAGCTCGGCGAAGGGTAGCTTGCCGAAGCGCTCGGAGAGTGCCGCCCAGGCGGCGGGCGCGCCCGGCACGGTGACCGGCAGCAGGCCATGCTCGGGAATGCGCTCGTGGCCCAGCGCCTTGACCGCCTCGATGGTCGCCGCCCGGGGTGCCGGGCCGCTGGCGTTCAAGCCATGCAGCTCGCCGTTGACCCAGACGATGGCGAAGGCGTCGCCGCCCAGGCCATTGGACGTGGGTTCCACCACCGTGAGCGCGGCGGCGGTGGCGATCGCCGCATCCACGGCGTTACCGCCCTGTTGCAGGATCTGTATGCCGACCTGCGCCCCGAGGGCCTGCGAGGTAGCGACCATGCCGCGGCTGCCGAATGTTGCCATGCGTCGCGAGGGGCTGGGATAGTAATGGGGGTCGAAAGTCATCGGGAGTCTCTTCTGAACCTCTGTTCTGAACCTGTCAGGGGGTGCCGAGCAGAGTCAGGTTGCCACGTAGCCGGGCCTCCAGCGGTGTCAGGTCCACTTCGACATCACTGGGCCAGCCGACGCTGAGCAGGACGCCATCGCTGGCATAGTCGGCCGCCTCGACCGGTACATCGCGGCTTTCCAGCCAGGCGCGCGCTTCGGCTTCTCCGGCGAAGCCGACCTTGAGCCTGAGCGTGCTGCGTTCGATCACTTCCCGCCGGGGCAGGCCGTCGAGCGCTTTGGCCACGGCCTGGGCGTAGGCGCGGGCCAGGCCGCCGGTGCCGAGCTTGGTGCCGCCGAAATAGCGTGTCACCACGCAGCCTACCTGGCCCAGGCCGGCGCCTTCCAGCACCTGGAACATGGGACGTCCCGCGGTACCGCCGGGTTCACCGTCGTCGGAGAAGCCGATGGCGTTCTGCTCGCCGGGCGGGCCGGCGATGAAGGCACTGCAGTGGTGGCTGGCAGTGGGGTGAACGCGGCGGGCTTCGGCCAGCAGGGACTCGAAGGCCGCCACGTCGGGCGCATGGCAGAGCCAGGTGATGAAGCGGCTCTTTTCCACTTCGGTGACGCTCTCCCGCCAACTGCCGAGCGGCAGGTCGGGCACCGGGTAGCGCATCAGTGGGTCATCTCGTGCTGCTCCTGCTGGCGCACCACGCCCATCACCATGCCGAGCACCTGGATGTCGCTGTTCTTGAGGTAGATGGGCGCCATGTTCTCGTTGGCCGGCTGCAGGCGAACGCCGCTCTTCTCGATGTAGAGTTTCTTCAGCGTGACTTCCTGCTGGTTGATCAGCACCACGGCGGTTTCGCCGTTCTCCGCGCTCTCCTGGCGCTCGATGATGATCACGTCGCCGTCGAAGATGTTGCAGTCGATCATCGAGTCGCCGCGCACGCGCAGGGCGTAGGTGTTGCGGCGAACCATGCAGGCGGGGGCGCGGACGCTGCCGCCGCTGGGGCAGGCTTCGATGGGCAGGCCCGCCGAGACATCCCCTAGGAGAGGCACCTCGGTGAGGTCGGTGGCCTCGACACTGGCCCAGGAGGTGGCGATGGGCAGGTTCGGGCGTCGGTACAGGTACTGCATGGAAGGCGTTGGCATTGGCGTTCCCCCTCTTTGCGACCCTGTTGAAATGTACAGGTATCTTGCATCATACCAAGCGGTCGACGAGTGGCAAGTTTTGCTGATATATCTTTGCCTTGACCTGAGGCAAGGGTGGCGCCGTGACGCACCCGGATCGCTAGCGGCTCAAGGCCATTCAGTGTAGCATTTCCGTCGAATTGACCCTTTCCTGGAGAGTGCCGTTGAGCCTGCGTCTGCAAGCGCAAAGCCTGGCCTGCGAACGTGATGACCGCTGGCTGTTCCGGGGTTTGGACCTGGATATTCAAGCGGGCGAGATCGTCCGTGTGGAGGGCCCCAACGGCAGTGGCAAGACCACTCTGCTGAAGATCCTCTCGGGCCAACTGGCCGACTACGAGGGCGAATTGTTCTGGAATGAGCAGCCGATGCGCGAGGCCCGTGAGTCGTTCCTCGCGAACCTGCTCTACATGGGCCATGCGCCAGGCGTGAAAGCTGCACTCACGCCGCTGGAGAATCTCGCCTGGTACCAGGCGCTGGCCGGTCAGCCGGGCGGCGAGGCGGCACGCTTCAAGGCGCTGGAGGAGGTCGGCCTGGTCGGTTTCGAGGACGTGCCGGCCGGGCAGCTCTCCGCCGGGCAGCAGCGTCGCGTGGCGCTGGCAAGGCTCACGCTCACGCCGCGTCCATTATGGGTACTGGACGAACCTTTCACCGCCATCGACCGCGATGGCGTCGCGGCGCTGGAACGGCGCCTGGTCGAGCACGCTCGCCGTGGCGGCTGCGTGCTGGTCACTACCCACCACGAACTGACGCCCTGCGCCGAGCTGCGCCGCGTCCGCCTTGGCGGGGGAGGGGACGATGCCGGTATCTGATGGCGCACTGATCGAGGAGGTTGCGGTGGTTCGCGAGGAACCTCGCGGCGGCCTTGCTGTCGCAGTGTGGGCAACGCTGAAGCGGGACCTGGTATTGCTGCTGCGGCGTCGCAGCGAAGTGCTGAACCCCCTGGTGTTCTTCGCCATCGTCATTACCCTGTTCCCGATCGGCATTTCTCCCGATCCGGCGCTGCTGGCAGCCATCGCTCCCGGCCTGTTGTGGGTGGCGGCGCTGCTGGCGGCCCTGCTGTCGCTGGATAGCCTGTTCCGGGCCGATTACGACGACGGCTCGCTGGAACAACTGTTGCTGACACCCCAGCCGCTGGCGTTGCTGGCCCTGGCCAAGGTGGCCGTGCACTGGCTGCTGACCGGCCTGCCGCTGGCGCTGATGGCGCCCGTGCTCGGGATCATGCTGGCGCTGCCGGCGGGCAGTTATCTGGTGTTGGCCATTTCACTGGCACTGGGCAGTGCCAGTCTCAGCCTGATTGGTGCCATCGGAGCGGCGCTGACGGTGGGGCTCTCGCGAGGCGGCGTACTGCTGTCGCTGCTGGTGCTTCCCCTTTACATCCCGGTGCTGATCTTCGGTGCCGGGGCCGTCCAGGCAGCCATCTTCGGCGATGGCGTACTGGCGCATCTGGCGATTCTCGGTGCGCTGCTGGCGCTGGCGCTGATCTTTGCGCCCCTGGCGATCGCGGCATCGCTGCGCATCAGCATCAACGGTTGAGAGGTTGACGAGGCATGTGGGCCTTCATTAACAAGTTGCGTTCCCCCAAGTGGTTCTACGCCATCAGCGCCAGGCTCCAGCCCTGGTTCTGGGCGGTAGCGCTGATTCTTATCGTGACCGGCACCATCTGGGGGTTGGCCTTCGCCCCGGCCGACTACCAGCAGGGCAATAGCTTCCGCATCATTTACGTCCATGTGCCGGCGGCCTTCCTGGCCCAGTCGATCTTCGTTTCCCTGGCGGTGACGGGCCTGGTCTTCATGGTGTGGAAGATCAAGATCGCCGACATGGCGGCGGCCGTCATGGCGCCGCTGGGTGCCGCCATGACCTTCATTGCGCTGTTCTCCGGCGCGGTGTGGGGCGTGCCCACCTGGGGCACCTGGTGGATGTGGGACGCGCGCCTCACCTCGATGCTGATCCTGCTGTTCCTCTACCTCGGCGTCATCGCCTTGCGCGGCGCCTTCGCCAGCCGCGACAGCGCCTCCCGCGCCGCCTCGGTGCTGGCCATGGTCGGCGTGATCAACATCCCGATCATCAAGTACTCGGTGGACTGGTGGTACACGCTGCATCAGCCCGCCACCTTCACCGTCACCGGCCGTGCCGCCATGCCGGCGGAGATGTGGCTGCCGCTGCTGATCATGGTGCTGGGTTTCTACAGCTTCTTCATCGCCCTGACCCTGATGCGCACACGCAGCGAGATCCTGCGCCGCGAAGCCAACAAGCGCTGGGTGCGTGAGCTGGCCGAGGAGGTGGATTGATGGCTTTCGATACCTTCCAGGATTTTGTCGCCATGGGCGGGCATGCCCCCTATGTCTGGTCGGCCTGGGGCCTGACCCTGGCACTGCTGCTGGGCATCGTCTTGCATGCCCGCGCCGAGCGCCGCCAGCTACTGCGCCAGCTACAGCGTCGCGTGCGCCGCGAAGCCCGCCAGGCCGGAGCGCAATCGATTCAAACTAGCAGGGGTGGAAGCACCAATGACGCCTAAACGCAAACAGAAGCTGTTCATGGTCCTGGGCCTGGTGTCACTCGCGGCAATCGCCGTGGGGCTGACGCTCTATGCGCTGCGGGCCAACATCAATCTGTTCTTCAGCCCGATCCAGATCGTTGCCGGCGACGCGCCCTTCGAGCGCCAGCTGCGGGCCGGCGGCATGGTCAAGGAGGGCAGTGTGTCCCGTAATCCTGACAGTCTCGACGTCGAATTCACCGTGACCGATTACGTGGAGGACGTACGCGTCCACTACAGCGGCATCCTGCCCGACCTGTTCCGCGAAGGGCAGGGCGTGGTGGTGGTCGGCCAGTTGCAGCGCGATGGCTGGATCAAGGCCGACCAGGTGCTGGCACGTCACGACGAGAACTACATGCCGCCCGAAGTTGCCGACGCGCTGGAAGCGGCCGGCTACTCACCCGCCGACTTCCAGGTCAAGGCCGCCAGAGTGGCCGAGCGTGTCGAAGCACGCGAGGAAAAAGAAGGCGAGAGCCAGTACTGAGCCGGAGCTTCCATGCAGATTCAGATGATTCCCGAAATCGGCCACTTCGCCCTCGTCATTGCCCTGCTGTTCGCGGTAGTGCAGGCGGTGGTTCCGCTGGCCGGTGCCACCCTGCGCCGGCCGCTGTGGATGGCCTATGCCCGGCCCATGGCGGCCGGCCAGTTCCTGTTCGTCGCCATCGCCTATGCGGTGCTCACGGCCAGCTACATGCTGGATGATTTCAGCGTCGTCAACGTGGCCAACAACTCCAACTCCATGCTGCCCTGGTACTACAAGTTCAGCGCCGTATGGGGCAATCACGAAGGCTCGGTGCTGTTGTGGAGCCTGATGCTGGCGGGCTGGGGCTACTTCGCCGTGCGCTACTCGCGCGAACTGCCGCGCGACATGGTATCCCGGGTCATGAGCGTGCTGGGTATGGTGAGCGTCGGCTTCCTGCTGTTCATCCTGGTCACCTCCAATCCCTTCGAGCGAATCCTGCCCAACGTGCCGCAGGACGGCGCCGACCTCAACCCGCTGCTGCAGGACATCGGTCTGATCCTGCACCCGCCCATGCTCTACATGGGCTACGTGGGCTTCTCGGTGGTCTTCGCCTTCGCCATCGCTGCGTTGATCGGCGGTCGTCTCGATGCCGCCTGGGCGCGCTGGGCACGGCCCTGGACCAACCTGGCCTGGGCTTTCCTGACCATCGGCATCGCGCTGGGCAGCTGGTGGGCCTACTACGAGCTGGGCTGGGGCGGCTGGTGGTTCTGGGACCCGGTCGAGAACGCCTCGCTGCTGCCCTGGCTGACCGGCACCGCACTGATGCACTCGCTGGCGGTGACCGAGAAGCGCGGCTCGTTCAAGAGCTGGACCCTGCTGCTGGCGATCACCACCTTCTCGCTGTCGCTGCTGGGCACCTTCCTGGTGCGTTCCGGCGTGCTGACCTCGGTGCACGCCTTCGCCAACGACCCGTCCCGCGGCTTCTTCATCCTGATGCTGCTGGGTATCACCGTGGGCCTGTCGCTGCTGGTCTTCGCCCTGCGTGCGCCGCGCGTCAGCCACAAGGTGAGCTTCGGCTGGCTGTCCCGCGACGCCCTGCTGCTGGTCAACAACATCATGCTGGTGATCCTGACCGTCACCGTCTTGATGGGCACCGTCTATCCGCTGCTGCTGGATGCCCTCGACCTGGGCAAGATCAGCGTGGGCCCGCCCTACTTCAACGCCCTGTTCGTGCCGCTGACGCTGATCATGTGCATCTTCATGGGCCTGGGGCCGGTGGCGCGCTGGAAGGACACCAGCAGCAAGCTGCTGGTCCGGCGCCTGTGGATTGCCGCCGCCGTCGCGCTGGTGCTGGGCATGGCGCTGCCGCTGATCTTCGCCGAGCGCTGGAGTGCGCCGGTGGCCATCGGCCTGATCGCCGCGCTGTGGATCGTGTTGCCGATGTTTCGCGATCTCTTCGACAAGACCCGCAACGCCAGCTCGCTGGGCGCGGGGCTCAAGAAGCTGTCGCTGGCCTACTGGGGCATGCAGCTCGGCCACCTGGGCGTGGCGGTAACCATCGTCGGCGTGGCCGTGGTCTCGAACTACAACATCGAGCGCAACGTGCGCATGAGCGTCGGCGACAGCGTCAGCGTGGCGGGCTACAGCTTCACCATGACCGAGCTGACCAGCCGTCGTGGCGCCAACTTCCTGGCCGATCGCGCGGTGATCGAGGTGCAGCGCGACGGCAGCCGTCGCAGTTTCACCATGACTCCGGAGAAGCGCCTGTACATCGCCCGCGGCATGCCCATGACCCAGGTGGCATTGCGCCCCGGCCTGTTCCGCGACCTCTATGTCGCCATGGGTGAGGACCTCGGCGACAACAGCTGGGCCATGCGCGTGCAGTACAAGCCCTTCGTGCGCTGGCTGTGGCTCGGCGCCCTGTTGATGGCCGCCGGCGGCGTGCTGGCCGTGGTCGACAAGCGCTATCGGCGCCTGGCCACCGCGCCGGACCCGGAAGAAGCCGCCGCAGCGGAAAGCAAGCCGCGGGAGGCGACCGCATGACCCGTCGCCTGTTGTTGCTGCTGCCGCTGATCGGCTTCCTGGCGCTGGCGGTATTCCTGTACCAGGGGCTCTCGCTGAATCCCTTCCATCGCGATTCGGCGCTGATGGCGCGCGACTTCCCGGAGTTCGACATGGCCACGCTGGAAGACCCCGAGCGTCGCGTCGACCGTTCGCTGCTGGCCAACGGCGAGATCACCCTGGTCAACGTCTGGGGCGAGTGGTGCCCGGAATGCAAGCGCGAGATGCCGCAGCTGCTCGACCTGGCCGAGCGCGGCATCCGCTTGGTGGGTATCAGCTACAAGGATACCCGCGAGAAGGGACTCGGCTTCCTGAGCGACTTCGGCAACCCCTTCGAGGTCAACATCTTCGATCCCGACGGCGAGCTGGCCTTCGAGCTGGGTGTCTACGGTGCGCCGGAAACCTTCCTGGTCGACTCCGAGGGCATTATCCGCTACCACCACACCGGCTATATCTCGGCCAGTGACGTACGTGAACACATCCTGCCGGAGGTGCAGAAATGGCAGTGATTCGATTGGCCCTCGTTGGCATCCTGATGATGCTGGTGGCGGGTACCGTGCAGGCAGGCGCCATCGAAGTGCGTGAATTCGACGACCCGGTGCTCGAGCAGCGCTATCGCAGCCTGACGGCCTCGCTGCGCTGCCCGACCTGCGAGAACCAGGCCATCAACGACTCCAATGCGCCGGTATCCGGCGACATGCGCGACCGTGTCTACATGCTGCTTCAGGACGGCCGTTCCGACATGGAGATCCGCGACTTCATGGCGCAGCGCTTCGGCGACTACGTGCTCTACAACCCGCGCCTGGAAGGCCGCACCTTCATGCTCTGGGGGCTGCCGGCGGGGCTGGTGCTGGCCGGCGGCGTGCTGGTTGCGCTGGTGGTGCGCGCGCGGCGCAACGCCTCCGCCCGTGAACTGAGTGCCGAAGAGCGTGCCCGCCTCGAGGCCCTGATCAACCGCGGGAGGTCCGAATGACCCTGTTATGGCTTGCCTTTGCCATCCTGCTGCTTCCCGCCCTGTGGCTGCTGGTGGCCCCACTGCGTCGGGCGCGCCTGGTGCACGACGCCCAGCGCGACTTCGAGGTCAACGACAAGTCCGCCGAGCAGAACGTGGCGATCTACCAGCGCCGCCTGGCGTCGCTGGAGGCGGCGCTGGAGCGTGGCGACATCGATCAGGAGCGCTTTGCCACCGATCGCCTCGATCTCGACCGCAGCCTGCTCGAGGATACCGAGGGGCAGACCCGCCGGCCGCTGCAGTCGCCGGCCGCCGGCCGCATCGTGGTGCCCATCGTGGCCTTGGCGGTGGTGGTCGGCGCCGTGCTCTGGTACCAGCAGCAGGGCGCCGAGGGCGACCTGGCCCTGTTCAACGACTTCCGCCAGAGCGAGTCGCTGCCGGCCCTGGTGGAGCGCCTCGAGCAGCAGGCTCAGCGCCAGCCGGGCAACCCCAACGTATGGGCCTCGCTCTACCCGCTCTACCGCGATTCGGGCCAGGGTGAGGCGGCACTGAATGCGCTGGAGAACCTGATCGCCATCGAGGGGCGGGTGCCCTCGCTGTTGGCACAGAAGGCCCAGCTCAAGTTCTTCATGGCCGATCGCACCCTCACCGACGAAGTGCAGGCGCTGATCGACGAGACCCTCGAACGCGACTCCCGTGAACCCACCATCTTCGGCATGCTGGGCGTTCACGCCTTCGACCGGGGCGACTACGAGCAGGCCATCGACCACTGGCGGCGGGCCATCGCCGGCATGTCCGACTCCAGCTCCTCCCGGGCCCTGCGCGAGGGCATTCAGATCGCCCAGCAGCGCCTCGGTGTGGCCCCCGATGAGCAGGGGGCGATCGCCCAGGGGCCCGGGGTACTGGTCAGCGTCAGCCTGGCCGAGGAACTCCAGGGCCTGCTCGATGACGACACCCGCGTGTTCATCGTGGCTCGCGACATGGAGGGCGAGCTGCCGCCGCTGGCGGTGGCCCGGGTGACCCTCGGCGACCTGCCGGCGACCCTGGTGCTCGACGACCGCCACGCCATGTCCGATGCCGCCAGCCTGTCCCAGGCCAGCGAGGTGCGCCTGCTGGTCCGTGTGACCAAGAGCGGTGGTGCCACCCCCGAGACCGGCGACATGTATGGCGACCTGGAGGGCGTGCCGGTGGGCGACGTTGAAGGAGAACCCGTGGAGGTCGTGATCGACCGTGTCATAGAATAGCGGGATGCGACTCACCTCCATCCGCCTGAGCGGTTTCAAATCCTTCGTCGACCCGGTCACGGTGCCCTTCGACGGCAACATGACCGCCATCGTCGGTCCCAACGGCTGCGGCAAGTCGAACATCATCGACGCCGTGCGCTGGGTCATGGGTGAATCCTCGGCCAAGACCTTGCGCGGTGAGTCGATGACCGACGTCATCTTCAACGGCTCCACTGCGCGCAAGCCGGTGGGGCAGGCCGCCATCGAGCTGCGCTTCGACAACAGCGACGGCACCATGGGCGGAATCTACGCCCAGTACGCCGAGATCGCGGTCAAGCGTCTGGTCACTCGCGACGGCCAGTCCAGCTACTTCTTCAACGGTCAGAAGTGTCGCCGCCGCGACATCGCCGACCTCTTCCTCGGCACCGGCCTCGGCCCGCGTTCCTATGCCATCATCGGCCAGGGCATGATCTCGCGGCTGATCGAGGCGCGCCCGGAGGAGCTGCGCGCCACCCTCGAGGAGGCCGCCGGCATTTCCAAGTACAAGGAGCGCCGTCGCGAGACCGAGAACCGCATGCGCCGCACCCGCGAGAATCTCGAGCGCCTCGAGGACATTCGCGACGAACTCGACAAGCAGCTCGAACGCCTCCGGCGACAGGCCGAGGCCGCGCGACGCTACCAGACCCTCAAGGAAGAGGAGCATCGGCTCAAGGGCGAGCTGGCGCTGCTGCGTGGCCGCGCCCTGCGGGCCCGCCAGCGCGAGGAGGAGCACCGCGTGCGCGAGCTGGAGACCGCCGTCGAGCGCGAGATACTCGGCCTGCGTCAGTGCGAGACCCGCCTCGAGGAAGCCCGCGCCGATCACGACAAGCTGGCCGAGACCCTGGAGGCGCGCCAGGCACGCTTCTTCGAAACCAGCGGCGCCATCGCCCGGCTCGAGCAGAGCCTGGAGCACGCGCGCAGCCGCGAGGGCCAACTGGCCCGCGACCTGGAGAGCGCCCAGCGTGAGCTGGTCGAACTCGACCGCCTGGGCGAGCACGACCGCGAGCGGTTGGTACGGCTCGACGAACGGCTCGAGACCCTGGTGCCCGAACAAGAGGAGCTCGCCGAGCAGCTCGCCGAACTGGAGGCGATGCTGGAAGAGGCCGAGCCCGGCGCCGAGGAGGCCGAACTGGCCTTCGAAACCTTCAGCGAGGGCTGGCGCGCGGCCAGCCGCGATGCGGAGCGCAGCCAGGATCGCCTGCGCGAACTCGAGAGCCGCCTGGCGCGGCTCGAGGCCGATACCCAGCGTCGCCAACAGCAGCAGCAGGAGCTGCCGGACCTGGCCGAACTGACCGCCAGGCGCAACGAACTCAAGGAGCGGCTGGCGGAGTTCGGCCTGGCCCAGGAAGAGACCGAAGCGCGCCGCGAGCAGCTCCAGGTCACCCGTGAAGAGGCCCGCGAGGCCGCCGCCGCACTGGAAGGCGAGCGTGAGGCCGAGCGTAGCCGGCGCAGTAGCCTGCAGGGCGAACTGGCTTCCCTGGAGGCACTGATCCAGGCGGCCCTGACCGACCCCGACGACACCCTGACCGAGCACCTGGCGAGCCATGAGCTGGGCGAGCTTCCGCGGCTGGGCGAATCGCTCGAAGTCGAGCCCGGCTGGGAAGCCAGCGTCTCCTGGGTGCTGGCGCCCTGGCTCAAGGCACGGCTGGCCGCTCCGGAAGCCTTCCGCGCGGCGAGCGCCGAAGCGCCCGCCGAGCTTGGCGCGCTGTCGCCTGAAACCACTGTCGAATTCACACCGGCTAGCCTGGCCGCCCGGGTACGCGGTGCCGGTGCTGCCGCGGCCTGGCTGGCACCGATCCGCTGCGTGGAGAGCGACGAGCAGGCCTGGGCCGAGCGTGACGGCCTGGCTGCGGGCGAGAGCCTGATCACTCCGCAGGGCCTGTGGCTGGGGCGCGACTGGGTACGTCATCGCGGCCAGGGCGCCGGTCCCGATGCGCTGCTGGTCAGCCGGCGTCGCTTCGAGGAGGCGGCAGCCGAGCTCGACGAGATCGAGACCCGGCTGGCGGCGCGTGATCAATCGATCGAGGCCGAGCGCGAACGCGCCGAGCAGGCCGAGCGCGATCTCGAAGAGATCCGCCAGGAGGAGCGGCGCCTGGCTGGCGAGCAGCAGCAGTTGGCGGTGCAGGACAGCGGCCTGGCCAGCCGGCTGGAGCACCTGCAGGGGCGTGCCGGGGAGCTGGCCGAGGAGCTGGCGGGCCTGGACGAGGCCCGCGAGGAGGCGCGGCTGGCCATCGAGGAGGCCCGCGAGCAGTGGCAGCAGGCCATGGCGCGGCTGGAGGAGGGTGCCGAACAGCGCGAGCGCTTGGAGCGGGCGCGCAGCGAAGCCCGCGAACGCCTGGCTTCCCTGCGTGCACGGCAGCGCCCGTTGAACGAGCGGGTGCAGCAGTTGGCGCTGGAACGCCAGCGGCTCGCCACTGAGCGCGCCGGCCTGGCCGAGCAGCAGGGGCGCAGCTTTGAAGCCCGCGAGCGCCTGCTGGCGCGCTGCGAGGAGTTGACCGAGACCCTCGAACAGCTGCGTGAGCCCGACGAGGAACAGCGCGAGAAGCTCGACGAGCTGCTGCATCGCCGCGAAGGTGACGAGCGCTCACTCAATGAGGCCAAGGCGCGCGCCGCCGAGCTGGTGGAACGGCTGCGCGAGGATGAGCTGGCGCGGCAGAATCACGAGCGCAACCTGGAGGGCATCCGCGAGCGGCTGCAGGAGGCGCGCATGCAGGTGCAGGCGCTGGCGCTCAAGGCCGAGACCCAGGACGAACAGCTCGCCGAACTGGGCCACCAGGCTGCCGCGCTGGAAGAGAACCTCGACCCCAATGCCACCGAGT
This sequence comes from Billgrantia sp. Q4P2, assembly GCF_052806135.1. Classification (NCBI taxonomy): domain Bacteria; kingdom Pseudomonadati; phylum Pseudomonadota; class Gammaproteobacteria; order Oceanospirillales; family Halomonadaceae; genus Billgrantia; species Billgrantia sp. Q4P2. The sequence goes on along the minus strand of NZ_JBRBAI010000003.1, from coordinate 320,408 downwards.
CGGCCTGGCAGACCCGCCTGGAGGAGACCGGCGAGCGCATCCGCCGCCTGGGGGCGATCAACCTGGCGGCGATCGAGGAGTACGACCAGCAGGCCGAGCGACGCAACTATCTCGAGGCCCAGCAGTCGGAACTCAACGAGGCGCTGGATACGCTGGAGCGGGCGATACGACGCATCGATCAGGAGACACGCACCCGTTTCCGCGACACCTTCGAGCGAGTCAATCAAGGCCTGCAGTCACTTTTTCCGCGAGTCTTCGGCGGTGGAACCGCATGGTTGACGCTGACCGGCGAGGATTTGCTCGACACCGGGGTAGCCATCATGGCGCGCCCTCCCGGAAAGAAGAACAGCACCATTCATCTTCTCTCCGGTGGGGAAAAGGCATTGACGGCCCTGTCGCTCGTCTTTGCCATCTTCCAGCTCAATCCGGCGCCTTTCTGCATGCTCGACGAAGTCGATGCACCACTCGATGATGCCAATGTCGGGCGCTATGCCAAACTGGTGAAGGACATGTCCGAGTCGGTGCAGTTCATTTATATCACCCATAACAAGATCGCCATGGAAGCTGCCGAAAGACTCATGGGCGTGACCATGCAGGAACCCGGTGTCTCGCGACTGGTAGCCGTCGGGGTAGAAGAGGCGGCGGCGCTGGCCGAGGCTTGAAAAGGGCTTGCAAGCGAGCGACAAACGCGATATCAGAAAGCACATCACGGTCATACCGCAGATTAGAAAAGCGAATTGACAGGGAAAGGCGCAGGGTCGATTTGACTCTCGGGCGATAATGCCGGGGCTTGACAAACAAAAAAAGTGGCCCTTTTTCTGGCAATCGCGCTATGCTGTTGACGAACATCCATCCGGCATGGCGCCCTAGTGATAGGCAAGACGACCCATGGAACTTAGAGAATGGCTGATCATTCTGGGGCTGGCCCTGGTAACGCTCATCGTGATCGATGGTGTGCGTCGCCTCAAGCGTCAGCGCCGAGTGCCCCGCCTGGACCAGGTAGGGGATAACAACAACCCAGGCAATGGCCAGGCAGCGGCCGACGATGAAGACAACTGGGAGTTGCCCAATGGCGGCGCCCGTGTCGTCAAGCCCGCCAGCTATTCCCAGATGCAAGCGAAGCCCAAGCTCGAACGTCAGGAGCACCCCGGGCCTTCGCGGGTACTGGCTGGCCTGAAGGGCGGCAGTGCCGATACCAAACCCATGTCGAGTCCCGACTCCGGCGCCACCGTGGCAACACGTCCAGTGGCTTCAGCCATGCCGGAAGCAACGGCCTCGACCGAGCCCGCCATGGCGGAAGCGAGCGGAAGGAATAGCGGAAGGAATAGCGGAAGGAATAAAGAGGTGGAAGCGCAGGCGGCGGATGCACAGGCCGCCCAGGTGCGTGACGATACGCCGAGCGTGACAGTCCGCCCTGCCGAGCCGGTTCATGCCGTGCGCGCCGAACCCGAAGCCGCCCTTGGCAATACCGAACCGCCCACGACCGCGCGTCAGGATGCGCCGCCTGCCAAGGCCTCCAGCTCTCCCCGGGGCGAGGTAGAGGCTACCGGAGCCACCGTCGAGCAGCCCGCCCCAGCCTCGCTGGAGCGGGATTCGCGTGAGGAGCGCCACGAGCCGACTCTTTCTGCCTTGGACGATGAGGCGGAACCGGTTGCCGAGGCCGCGCGGCTGGCCGCCGATCCCGACGATCACGATCCCCATCACGACGAGGACGAACGCTATCGGCTGGTCGACCTGGAAGGCATGGGCGACTCGATCAAGAGCGGCTCGCGCCGCATGGGTGAGTCGGTCCAGCGTTTCGGGCTTTCCATCCAGCAGCGGATGGCCAAGCGTCGGGAGCAGAAGCGCGAGGAGAAGGCACGCCGAGAGCAGGCGCGTGCCGAGAAGGCTGCGCTGGAAGCCCAGCAGCGTCGCGAGGCTGCCGAGGCCCAGGCCGCCCAGGAAGCCGAAAGGCGTCGCCTGGAAGCCGAAGCCATCGATCTGGCTGACGACGACGATCCTCTGTTTGCACCGCCACGCTCAAGGGCGGCAGAAGCCGATTACTCGGCGTATGCCGAGCCGGCCACTTCCGAGCCGGCCACTTCCGAGCCGGCCACTGCGGCGGCCGAGGCCATCAACGACGATGACGACGTGGTACGCGCCCACCCGACGCTGGCGCGGGCGCTGCGCCACAACGTCAATGCCGAGCGCGCCCGCGACACCCTGAGCCAGGCCGACGAGATCATCGTCATCAGCGTGCTGTCGCGCGAGGTAGAGGGCTTCTCCGGCGAAGCGCTGCTCAACCTGATGCTGGCTTGCGGCCTGCGCTACAGCAGCGACATGGGCATTTTTCACCGCTTCGAGACCGAGGACCCTGACAGCGAGCTGCAGTTCTCGATGGTCAACGTACTCAAGCCGGGTACCTTCCCGATCGAGGCGATGGACGATTTCCGCACGCCGGGTATCACCCTGCTGATGCCGCTGCCCGGTGCGCGGGACACCGCCGCCGCCTTCGAAGCGATGGTCGAGACCGCCATGGTCATCGTGCGCAACCTGGGCGGCGAGCTGAAGGACGAGAATCACAGCGTGATGACCGCGCAGACCGTGGAGTTCGCCCGCCAGCGCGTGCAGGAGTTCGAGCGCCGCAACCGCCTCAACCGCTACCAGGTGAACTAAAGCTGTAAGCTTGAAGTTTGAAGCTGGAAGACAACCCCCGTGAGGTAGCCCCACGGGGGTTGTTGCTTTGGTAAGCTAGGCGATCATGCCGGCTTCGAGCTTCGAGCTTCGAGCTTCGAGCTTCGAGCTTCGAGCTTCGAGCTTCGAGCTTCGAGCTTCGAGCTTCGAGCTTCGAGCTTCGAGCTTCGAGCTTCGAGCTTCGAGCCCTTCGCCATGGACGAGAACCCTGACGCAATGAGCCAGCCCGAACAGAACACCATTGATGAAGTCGCCAAGTTACGCGCCGAACTCGACGACGCCAACTACCGCTACTACGTGCTCGACGAGCCACAGCTTACCGATGCCGAGTACGACCGCAAGCTGCGTCGCCTGCAGGAACTGGAGCAGGCCCACCCCGAGCTGGTAACGCCTGATTCGCCGACCCAGCGGGTTGGGGCGCCGCCCGATGCCGGTTTCCCCGAGGTCGAGCACGCGGTGCCCATGCTGTCGCTGGACAATGCCCTGAACGAGGACGAGGTCGTCGCCTTCGTCAGGCGCGTGGCCGACCGATTGGAAACCGACGGCGAGACGATCCGTTTCTGCTGCGAGCCCAAGCTCGACGGTGCCGCCGTGTCGCTGGTCTACGAGCGGGGCGTGTTGATCAGTGGTGCAACCCGTGGCGATGGCCGCACCGGCGAGGGCATTACCTCCAACCTGCGCACGCTGCGCTCGATCCCGCTCAAGCTGCGCGGCGACGCGCCCGAGCTGCTCGAGGTGCGCGGCGAGGTGATCATGAGTCACGACGGCTTCGAGCGGCTGAACGAGCGCGCCCGCGAGGAGGGCGGCAAGGTCTTTGCCAACCCGCGCAATGCCGCGGCGGGCAGCCTGCGCCAGCTCGACCCCAGCATTACCGCCACGCGGCCGCTGGAGTTCAGTGCCTACCAGGTGGCACGCATCGAGCCGGACCCGGGCGATGCCAGCCACAGCGAACTGATGGCGCACCTCAAGGCCTTCGGCTTCCGTAGCAGCGCCCAGCTCAAGGTGGTCACGGGCAGCCAGGGAATCATCGACTACTGCCGCGGGCTGGGCGAGCGGCGCGACAGCCTCGGCTACGACATCGACGGGGTGGTGATCAAGGTCGACGACCTGCGCCTGCAGCGCGAGCTGGGCTTCGTCGCCCGGGCGCCGCGCTGGGCCACGGCCTTCAAGTTTCCCGCCCAGGAGGAGACCACGCGGCTCAACGATGTCGAGTTCCAGGTCGGCCGCACCGGGGCGATCACGCCGGTGGCGCGGCTCGAGCCGGTCTCGGTGGCCGGGGTCACCGTCTCCAACGCCAGCCTGCACAACGCCGACGAGATCGCGCGCCTCGGCGTGATGATTGGCGACACCGTGGCGATTCGCCGGGCCGGCGACGTCATTCCCCAGGTGGTGCGGGTGCTGGAAGAACAGCGCCCCGCCGATGCCCGCGAGATCGTCTTCCCCAGCCGTTGCCCGGTGTGCGACTCCGAGATCGAGCGCCTCGAGGGCGAGGTGGTGGCACGCTGTTCCGGCGGCTTGTACTGCGCTGCCCAGCGCAAGGAGGCACTTAGGTACTTCGCCTCGCGGCGGGCGATGGATATCGACGGACTGGGCGAGAAGCTGATCGACCAACTAGTCGAGCTCGACTGGGTCAAGACCCCCGCCGACCTGTTCCGGCTCGAGGCCGAGTGCCTCGCCACGCTTCCGCGCATGGCCCGGAAATCCTCCGAGAAACTGGTGGCAGCGCTGGAGAAGGCCAAGCAGACGACGCTGCCGCGTTTCATCTTCGCGCTGGGCATCCGCGAGGTGGGCGAGGCCACGGCGGCCAACCTGGCGCGCCACTTCGGCACCCTGGATGCGCTGATGGATGCCGAGCTGGCCGAACTCGAAGCGGTGGAGGACGTCGGCCCGGTAGTGGCCGCCCACGTGCATACCTTCTTCCGCCAGGCGCACAACCGCGAGACCATCGAGGCGCTGCGCGAGCAGGGCGTGACCTGGGCCGAGGAGACGGTAGGCGAGCGCCCCCAGCCGCTGGTCGGCCAGACCTGGGTGCTGACCGGTACGCTCGAAAGCATGACCCGTGACGAGGGCAAGGAGCGCCTGCAGGCGCTGGGCGCCAAGGTGGCCGGCAGCGTGTCGAAGAAGACCGCCGCGGTGGTGGCCGGCGAGGCGGCCGGCAGCAAGCTGGCCAAGGCCCAGGAACTGGGCGTCGAGGTGCTCGACGAAGCCGCCTTCCTCGAGCGGCTGGCCGCCTGGGAGCGCGGCGAAGGCGTGCAGGGCGACGAGGAGAGTGAGACATGAGCGGGCGCTTCATCGAGGTTCCCTACCGCATGCTGCCGGGCGAGACCCTGGACGCCCTGCTCGAAGCCTTCGTCACCCGCCAGGGCTACGACACCACCGACACCGGCGAGGGCATGCGCGGCTGGGTCGGCCAGCTCAAGCGCCAGCTCGAGCGCGGCGAGTTGCTCATCGCCCACGACCTGCAGACCGAAACCACCGAGGTGATGACGCTGGCCCAGTGGCGGGCCTTCGGGCGGGATCTTGCCGATGATGAGGAGGAAGGCTAGTCCGCCGTGATAGCGAAAGCCTGGCAATGCTGCATTGCACTACCAAGGTCCAACTGTGCTGGAGCGGAAATGTAGCCGGAAATTGATCCAGGTCAGAAGCTGAGATTCCTCATGCGGCAAGAATGACGCTTCTGATTCTTTCGCTGACGGCGGCTCCTCTAGGGATGGGTTGGCGCCTCACGTCGCGTCTGCCGAGTATCTTGATGTTCACCTACGCCCGCGCTTTTCTCGCTTGCCTGAAATCCCTGCAGGGGTTCGTGCTGGTGGCTATCCTTTCCGCCTCGCTCACCGTCTTCGTCGGCGTCACCCTTGTTTCATCGCTGCTCTACGAGAATATTCTGGTACGCCAGGCGGAGCAGACCTCCGAGACCCTGGCCCGGCAGAGCTTCAATGCCATGCTGCAGGTGATGCGCCAGGGCTGGAGCCGGGAGCAGATGGAATCCTTCATCGCGGAGACCAAGCGGGCCCATGAAGCCTCCGGCTACCGCTTCTCATTCTATCGCGGCGAGCGGGTCACGGAGCGCTACGGGGTGGTCGACCAGCCGCCCCTGGACATCGTCATCCGGTCCGCCCTGGCCTCGGGCAACGAGCGAGTGTGGCGCGAGGATGGCACGGTACGCCGGATCATGCCGCTGGTGGCCCGCCCGGAGTGCCTAGCCTGCCACCAGAATGCAGCTACCGGCGACGTGCTGGGCGTCATCGACATCCAGCACGACATAGCACCGATCAGCCGTGAAATGCGGCTCAACTACCTGGCCATGTTCATCGTTGCCGGCTTGCTCATCCTGCTGTTGGCACTGGGTATGTCGAAGGTGTTCGCCGAGCGCATCCAGGCCACCCTCAGGCAGTTCCGTGAGCGTCTGGATGCGGTCAACTCCGTCGAGGATTTCCGCAAGCTCGACGTCAGCGATACTCGGGTGCGTTTCCATGAGCTCGATGCGGCCCTGCAACAGGTCAATGCCCTGGTCGGCCGGCTCAGGAACGTGGCGGTAGACAAGGACATCCTCGAGTTCGAGATCCGCTTGCTGAGCAAGTTCATCATCACCTCCGATGTGGTGCGCGACTGGCGTGAGTTCATCAAGGAGCTGCTGGCCGACATCAACACCATCATCCAGGCGCATGCCCTGGTGACGATCTTCCAGGTGGAGGACGAAGGCTATGAGCTGGAGGTATTCTGGTACCGCGAAGTGGCGCCTGAAACCCGGGTGGCCTTCGAGCAGCTGCTGACCCAGCTGCTGGAGCGTAGGCACGAGGATCCGCCCGGGGTCAGTATCCTCAAGGTCCATCACCATACCGTGATGACCGGCAGTGAGTCGACGGCAAGTCTCTCGCCCGAGGACATCCGACTACAGACCAAGTCGCTGCTGCTCGAGGCGCCGAAGATCGGCGGCATCGTCGGCATCGGCGTGCAGTCGGACCTGGCCCAGGACCCGATCCGTCACATCGTCATCGACGGCATCCTGTCGACGCTGCTCAACCTGGTGGGCTCGGTCAAGGCGATCTACAAGTACACCCAGGACCTCGAGTACTACGCCACCCGCGACCCCCTGACCAGCCTGCACAACCAGCGCATCTTCAAGGACATGCTGACCTACGAGGTGGGCCGGGCGACGCGTCACCAGGACCACTTCAGCCTGCTGATGCTCGACCTGGACAACTTCAAGACCGTCAACGACCGCCATGGCCACGCCTTCGGCGACCAGTTCCTGCATGCCGTGGCCGATACCCTGAGCCAATCGATACGCCCCGGTGACTTCCTGGCGCGCTACGGCGGCGACGAATTCACCGTGATCCTGCCCCAGACCGGGGAGGAGCAGGCCTATTCGGTGGCGCTGCGCATCGCCGATAACCTCACCCGCCAGGCACTCACCGCACCCGACGGCACTACCGTGCGGGCCACCACCTCGATCGGCATCGCCAGCTATCCCAACCATGCCGGCAATCCCCACGACCTCTTCCTCATGGCCGACAACATGATGTACAAGGCCAAGCGCAAGGGTAAGAACTGCGTGGCCCTGCCGGAGCGGGAAGAAGTGGCCGAAGTGTTCCGCGAGGTGGGCGAGAAGAACCAGATGGTGCTCAGCGCGCTGGAGGAGCAGCGCATCGTGCCCTATTTCCAGCCCATCGCCGACGTGCGTACCGGTAAGGTCAATATCCACGAGCTGCTGATGCGCATCCAGCTCGACGACCGCCTGGTACCGGCCGGCGAGTTCATCGACATTGCCGAGAGCATCGGCGTGATCCACCGCATGGACTACCAGTTGATCGAGAAGGCCTTCACCCAGGTTCGCGAGCAGGGCTACGAGGGCATGCTGTTCATTAACCTCTCGCCCAAGTCGCTGATCGTCGGCGAGTTCATCGGCCGTATCCACCAGTTGGCGATCGATTATGACGTTCTGCCGGAGCGCATCGTTTTCGAACTGACCGAGCGAGAGACGGTAAGCAATCTCAAGCTGCTGGAGAAGTTCGTGCTCGACCTCAAGCTCGAGGGCTTCAACTTCGCCATCGACGACTTCGGCTCGGGCTACTCCTCGTTCCGCTACCTCAAGCAGTTCCCCATCGATGTGATCAAGATCGAGGGCGAGTTCATCCGCAACATGCTCGCCGACGAGACGTACATGGCCTTCGTCAAGAGCATCGTCACCTTGGCCCAGAGCCTCGGCGTGAGCACGGTAGCCGAGTACATCGAGGACGCGGACGTGCTGGAAGCCGTGAAGGCACTCGGCATCGACTTCGGCCAGGGCTATCACCTGGGACGGCCGGGACCGAGCTTCGCCGACCATCGGCAGCAGGTTTCGCACGCCAGCCAAGTTGTTGCTGATCGCAAGTAGGCGGTGGCTAGCGGTTTCTGATCAGGTCGCGTATGACCCGCCGCCCGGGGTGCAGGTGATCCACCAGCGGCCACTCCAGCGGCAGCGGCTCGTCGCAGATGCGCGAGGCGATCAGCTCGGCACACAGCGGCGCGCTGGCCATGCCGCGGGAGCCGTGGGCGGCGCTGATCCACAGCCCGGGGTGGTGACGCCCGGGCACGGCGGGCACCCGGGAGGCATCCTTGGCCAGCACGGCGTAAGCCGCGCGCCAGGCCTCGACGTCGGGCACTGGCCCGGCGTAGGGCGACTTGTCCGGGCTCGCCGCGCGCAGGGCAGCGCGACCCTGGCAGGCGGCAGGCTCGAGCGCCACGCCGGCCTCACGCAGCGCCTGGGCGAGGGCCGGCAGCTCCCTCTCCAGCTCCGCCAGGTTGGCGGCGTGGTCGGCCTCGCGCAGCGTGGTGTCGGTGTCGTTGGGCAGGAAGGTCGCGCCGAAGGTGAGCATTCCATCCAGCGCCGGCGCCACGTAGCCGCCACCGCACACCACCCGGGCCAGCCGTGGGGCGCCCTGGGGGAGTTCCAACTGGCTGACCTGGCCGCGAACCAACTGCAGCGGCAGCGCGGCGGTTGCGGCGAAGCGGTTGGCGGCGCCGGCATTGGCGATTACCACCTGGTCGGCTGCCAGCGTCTCGCCGTCGTCCAGTGCCAGCTGCCAGCCGCCATCGTTCTGGGCCAGGCCGGCGACCTCGGCCTGGCGATACTCGATACCCGGCCCCGCGGCCAGGAACTGACACAGCGCGCCGGGGCGTACCCAGCCGGCGGCAGGATAGGCCAGCCCGCCGTGCGCCAGGTCGATGCCGGCTGCCGCGCTGGCCTGCTCGGCATCGACGCCGTCCAGCAGCGATTCCGGTAGGGGGTGGGCAGCAAGGAAGCGCGCCTGGCGGCTCGCCTCGCGTTCGTTCATGGCCAACTGCAGCACGCCGCTGGGCGACCATAGCGAATGGCCCGGGTCGAGCTGTTCGAGCCAGCGCAGCGTGTACTGCAGGCCGGCCAGGTAGAAGCGGCTGTGGTCGTTGGCCTCGGCGGCGAGCTTGACGTAGAGCACGCCTTGACGATTGCCCGAGCCTCCCGCGCCGGGGGCCTCGCGGTCCAGCAGCGTGACGCGAACGCCGCGGCGCGCCAGCGCCCGGGCCATGCTGGTGCCGGCGATGCCGGCGCCAATCACCGCCACGTGGCCGGCCGGGCGCGGCGGCGGGGGGCTGAACCAGGGGGTGTGCTGGCGCCGCACCTGGGCCACGCCGGCCGGCGGAGCGGCGATCTCGCCAGCCAGCATTTCGCGCTTGCGCCCGTAGCCCGGCACCTTGCGCCAGGCGAAGCCGACCCCGGCCAGCCCGCGCTTGACCACCCCGGCGCAGGTGAAGGTGGCGAAGGTTGCCCCGGGCCGCGAGGCAGCGGCCATGGCGGTGAACAGTTCGGGGTGCCACATACCCGGGTTCTTGGACGGGGCGAAGCCATCCAGGAACCAGGCATCCACCTGGCCTTCGAGCAGTGTGAGGCGCTCGGCGGCATCGCCGAAGTGCAGGTCCAGCGTCACCCGTTCATCGAGCGGCAACCGGTGTACACCGGCCACTGGGTGTGGCCACTGGCGTATCAGCCGCTCGGCGCGCGAGGCCAGGTCTGGCCAGGCGGCCAACGCCCGGGCCAGGTCATCCCGGCGCAGCGGATAGCGCTCGGTGGAAACCAGGTGCAGCCGTGCCCCTGCCGGGGCGTGCGCGTCGAAACAGGCCCAGGCGCAGAGCATGTTGAGCCCGGTGCCGAAACCGGTCTCGCCGATCACGAAGGGGCGCTCGGCGGTCCAGGCGGCAAGGCGCCGGGGCAGGTCGTTGCCCTGCACGAAGACATGCTCGGTTTCCGCCCGGCCGTCGTGACGCGAGAAGTAGACGTCATCGAACTGCGTCGAGAGCGGGGCGCTCTCGCCGGTATCGTCGCAGCGCCAGTCGAGACGGGCGGGCTCCAGGCCGGCCAGCGGTGGAAGGGGGGTAACGGACACGGACTTCTCCAGAACCTGGCGCGACTGCTCAAAAAATGATCGAAAGCTCCACGGCGGCATGGGCTGGCGTATCGAGCAAGCCATCCGCGGCGTTTCAACAACGTTATCCACAGAAGCTGTGAGCAAAATTCCTGTGGATAATCGGGTTCGCCACGGCGGCCGTCGGGGCGTTTCGATGTGGCTTCAGGGCAGCACTTTCTTGAACGGTTTGACGGTCACCTTGGCGTAGACCCCGGCGATCATGTAGGGATCGGCGTCGGCCCAGGCCTGGGCGGTCTCGAGGCTGTCGAACTCGGCGACCACCAGGCTGCCGCTGAAGCCGGCATCGCCGGGGTCTTCGGCATCCACCGCGGGGTGCGGGCCGACCAGCACCAGGCGGCCCTCGTCGCGCAGCTTCTCCAGGCGCGCCAGATGGTCGGGGCGGGCGGCCAGTCGGCGCTCCAGGCTGTTCTTCACGTCTTCACTGATGATTGCGTACAGCATCGCAGCGTTCCTCGGGCAAGCGCGGTATCACCGCAGACTCCAAGCGTGCGTTGACCGCCCGCCGTCGGGCGCGCACCATGGGCCATCATTTTGACAAAGTTGCCTGCCTGCGTCATGCCACAGCCCTCCCTGCCCGAGCTTTTTGCCGGCGACCCCGGCCCCCTGGGGGTCGACCTGCACATGCACTCCACCGCTTCGGACGGCGCACTGGCGCCTGCCGAGGTCGTTGCCCTGTGTGCCGAGCGCGGCGTGACGCTGATGGCGCTGACCGACCACGACACCGTGGCCGGCGTGGCCGAGGCCAGCGAGGCGGCGAAGCGCCTGGGCGTGAGATTGCTGCCGGCGTCGGAACTCTCGACTCGCTGGCAGGGAATCGGCATCCATGTGGTGGGGCTGCTGCCGCAGGGCGCCCACGGGGCGCTTGGCGAAGGCCTCGAGGCCCAGGCCCGGGCACGCGAGGCGCGTGCCGAGGTCATCGCCAAGCGCATGGAGAAGATCGGGCTCGACGACGCCCTGGCCAAGGCCCGCGAGCAGGCCGGGCCCTATCGCCCCCTGGGGCGGCCCGACTTCGCCCGTGCCCTGGTGGCGGCGGGGCTGGTACCCGACGTGGCCACGGCGTTTCGCAAACACCTGGGCAGCGGCAAGGCGGGCGACATCAAGGCGCACTGGCCGGCCCTGGCCGAGGTGGTGGGCTGGGTGGTGGAGGCGGGCGGCGTGGCGGTGCTGGCGCATCCGTTGCGCTATGGGCTGACCCGGCGCAAGCGGGGGCAACTGCTGGACGACTTCGCCGCGGCCGGCGGCCAGGCCGCCGAACTGGTCAGCGGTTTCCAGAACGCCGATGTCACCCGCGACCTGGCCCGCCAGCTCGCCGAGCGGGAGCTGTACGCTTCGCTCGGCAGTGACTTCCATTTTCCCGGTGGCCACCTGGCCCCGGGCAGCATGAGCCCGCCACCGCGCACCGCCGTTCCCCCGGTGTGGACCCATCCGCGGCTGGCCGGCTTCGTCGTGGCGGGCTGCGACGAGCCCGCCTCCGGCGCGTTATAGTGGGCAGCGAGAATCGTCAATGTCAGGGAACATGACCATGAGCCAGTACCTCCAGATCCATCCGGAAAACCCGCAGAAGCGCCTGATCGACCAGGCGGTACAGATCGTCCGCCAGGGCGGGGTGATCGCCTACCCCACCGACTCCGGCTACGCCCTGGGCTGCCACCTGGGCGACAAGAAGGCAATCGAGAAGATCAAGTGGCTGCGCTCACTGGACGACAAGCACAACTTCACCCTGGTGTGCTCTGACCTCTCCGACATCGGCACCTACGCCAAGGTCGACAACAGCGTGTTCCGCCTGCTCAAGGCCAATACGCCGGGCGCCTATACCTTCATCCTCAATGCCACCTCCGAGGTACCGCGCCTGCTGCTGCACCCCAAACGGCGCTCCATCGGCGTGCGCGTGCCCGACCATCGCATCACCCACGCCCTGCTCGAGGCCCTGGGCGAGCCGCTGATGAGCGTGACGCTGATCCCGGTGGGCGAGGAGCTGCCGATGACCGATCCGGAGGAGATCCGCGATCGCTATGACGCCCACCTGGATGTGATCATCGACGGCGGCGCCTGCCACCTGGAGCCCACCAGCGTCGTCGACCTGCGCGAGCTGCCGCCGACCATCGTGCGCGAAGGCCGCGGCGACCTGGCGCCGTTCCGCAGCTGATCCCGATAGCCCTGCCCCGCCGATGCCCGGCTCATAGGCCGGCCCGCTTCATGGGGTGTCGCTGGGCGACGGCTCGGCGGCATTGGGGTCACGGTTTTTCTCGTCCAGCCAGGTTCCGCAGCGCAGGCAGTAACGAGCCCGCCGCTCATGCCGATCGTGCCCGCAGCCGGGGCAGGCTTCGTCCGAGTAACGTTCCTCGCGTATGGCACGAATGACCTCGGCCGAGAATACCCCGGTGGGAACGGCAATGATCGAGTAGCCGATCAACATCAGCATGACCGTGATCGCCTTGCCGATCGGGGTTAATGGCACGATGTCGCCATAACCCACCGTGGTCAGGCTGACGATGGCCCAGTAGATCGATATGGGAATGCTGGTGAAGCCGGCCTCCGGCGACTCGATCATGTGCATTACGGTGGCGAAGATGATGACCAGCATGAAGATGCCGAAGAAGAACAGGAAGATTTGACGTACACTGCGCCTCAATGCATCCAGCAGCAGGCGGCTTTCGCCGACGAACTGCATCAGGCGCAACACGCGGAAGATACGCAGCACACGCAGCAGACGCACGATTACCAGTGTCTGGGTGCCGGGCAGGAGCAGCATCAGCCAAGTGGGCAGTACGGCCAGGACATCGACGACACCGTAGAAGCTGCACAGATAGCGCCACGGTTTTTCCAGGCAGTAGATGCGTAGCCCCAGCTCGATGGTGAAGAGGATGGTGAAACCCCACTCCAGCCAATAGAAGAACTCTCCATAGGCGGCGTGCCAGGCGACAACGCTATCGAGCATCACCACCAGTACGCTGGCCAGGATCACCAGGATCAGAGCGATATCGAAGCCCTTGGCCAAGGGCGTGTCCGATTCGAAGATGATCTGGAACAGGCGCGTGCGCAGCCCCTCGGCGGCTGGCCGGAATGGATCGGTCATGCGATTGCTCCCTGTCTTGCTTCGCTCATTGCGTGAACATCCCTTGGTTGCCGTGCCGTCGCTCACGACGCCAGGCGATGCGCCAGCCGTAGCGCCGTACGGCCGAAGTCGACGTCGAGCCAGTCGTGGCTCTCCAGCATGGTGGCAAGCCGGCCCGCTTCGTCATCGCCGCTGGCCGCCAGCGCGTTCAGGGCCTCCCTGGCCACGGCACGCCAGGTATCGTCGCCGCTATCGGCCAGGGCATCCAGGGCCAGGATGGCGCGGTGCAGCCGCTCGCCAGCGCCATCGCCTTCCGCTGCTGCCCAGCGGCCGCTGAGTAGGGCGCTACCGCGGGCGGCCTTGCTGGCATCGGCGGGGCGCAGGGGTACCGTTTCGGCGAAGGCCAGCGCCAGGCTCCACAGCGCCTGCGGGTCACCGTCCTTGAGTTCCAATTCCAGCTCGCAAATCGGCACGCGCCGGCCGGCGGCGCGAATCTCACCCTGGTCCAGCGCTACCTCGATGGTGGCTTCGGCCAGCTCCAGGCGCCACAGGCGACGCTCGAAGTCGGTGGTGAAGCGCGGCTCGAGCCGTGCCAGTACCTCCGTGCCCAGCGCGGCCATGGGGGGCAGTTCGGCGAGCCCGTCGCGGTCGAGGCTGCCAGCCGCCACCGGCCACTCCCATTCGCGGCGGCGGCTGTAGCCACCACCGCCTTCGCCGCTGGTCTTGAGGGTCTGCACCCAGCTGTCGTCGCGGCGGCGCAGGCGCAGCGCCATGCGCGCGGCCTCCAGCTCGCCATCGGGCGTGTCGTAGTAGGTGTTGGCCAGGCGCTGGGCAGCATCCACCCCACCGCGCAGGAAGGGGTGCTGCAGCAATCTTTCCGGCCCTGTCTCGCCCAGCGCCAGCTTCATCTCGATCTCGTGGCTCATTCCGTTCCCGTTCTTTCGCCTAATATTTTCATGACGTGACAGGGTGCCATTCTTTATACTGGCGCCGCCATTTCACAAGCGCATCCTTTGCCATGGTCAAACCCAACCCCTTTTCGGCGATGTTCGGCCGTTCGCCGTTCCAGCCCCTGCTGGCCCATATCGCCAAGGCCAACGAGTGTGCCGACCAGTTGCTGCCGTTCTTCGAGGCATCGCTTACCGGCGACTGGGACGAGGCCGCCAAGATCCGCGGAGCCATCACCCAGTTGGAGCACGAGGCCGACAGTCTCAAGGCCGAGCTTCGCCTCAACCTGCCCAACACGATGTTCCTGCCCGTTTCGCGCAGCGACCTGCTCGACCTGATCACCGTGCAGGACAAGATCGCCAACAAGGTGCGCGACATCACCGGCATCATGCTCGGCCGTCGCATGCAGGTACCCACCGAGCTGGCTCAGCCCATGCGCGACTACATGCAGACCGCCGTGGCCTGCGTGGCCCAGGCACGCCAGGCCCTGGAGGAACTCCAGGACCTGCTCGAGTCGGGCTTCGGGCGACATGCTTCCGACGTGATGCTCAATCTGATTCGCGAGCTGCACATCCTCGAGCAGCAGGCAGACCAGCAGCAGATCGCCATCCGGCGCCTGCTCTTCGATCTCGAGGATCGACTCAAGCCGGTGGATGTGGTCTTCCTCTACAAGATCATCGACTGGGTCGGGGAACTCTCCGACCGTGCCGAACGTGTCGGTAGCCGCCTGCAGATTCTCACTGCCCGGTAGGACACCGCGACCGGCAATCCCGGGGCGATGTGCCCATAACCCGACAGCCACATAGGAACCAACCCTATGTCGATCATTGCGCAGCATGGTGAAATCTTCATCATCCTGGCCTGTCTCTTCGGCTTCTTCATGGCCTGGGGCGTAGGCGCCAACGACGTTGCCAACGCCATGGGCACTTCGGTGGGCTCCAAGGCCATCACCATCAAGCAGGCGATCATCATCGCCGTGATCTTCGAATTCCTCGGCGCCTGGCTTGCCGGCGGCGAGGTCACCGCCACCATCCGTGGTGGCATCGTCGACCCGGTATTGCTGCAGGCCAATCCGGAGCTGCTCGTCTACGGCATGCTCTCGGCACTGCTGGCCGCCGCCCTGTGGCTGCTGATCGCCTCGGCCAAGGGCTGGCCGGTCTCCACCACCCACTCCATCGTCGGCGCCATCGTCGGTTTTGGCGCGGTGGGGCTGGGCATGGAGGCGGTGGCCTGGGACCGGGTCGGTACCATTGCGTCGAGCTGGGTAGTCTCGCCGCTGCTGGCCGGTACCATCTCCTTCCTGCTGTTCAAGTCGGTGCAGTACCTGATCTTCGAGGCCAAGGATCCCTTCTCTGCGGCCAAGCGCACCGTTCCGTTCTATATCTTCCTGGTCGGCTTCATCGTCGCCATGGTGACGTTGACCAAGGGCCTGTCCCACGTGGGGCTGGACTTCACCTTCGGCCAAAGCTTCCTGCTCTCGGTGCTGCTGGGCATCGGCGTCATGGGCATCGGCATCGTCATGGAGAACCGGGTCAAGGGCGAGCGGCGCATCGGCGACCAGTTCGGCTATGGCAGCGTCGAGCGGGTATTCGGCGTGCTGATGATCTTCACCGCCTGCGCCATGGCCTTCGCCCATGGCTCCAACGACGTGGCCAACGCCGTCGGCCCCTTGGCGGCGGTGATCAGTGTGGTGCGCAGTGAAGGCGTGATCGACAGCGCCGCGCTGGTGCCCTGGTGGGTGCTGATTCTCGGCGGTGGCGGCATCGTGGCCGGCCTGGTCACCTATGGCCACAAGGTAATCGCCACCGTGGGTACCGGCATTACCGAGCTGACGCCCAGCCGTGGCTTCGCCGCCACCCTGGCCGCCGCTACCACCGTGGTGCTGGCCTCGGGCACCGGATTGCCGATCTCCACCACCCACACCCTGGTCGGGGCGGTGCTCGGCGTAGGCCTGGCGCGCGGCATGGCGGCGCTCAACCTGCGCGTGATCGGCACCATCGTCATGTCCTGGCTGATCACCCTGCCGGCCGGTGCGGGCCTGGCGATATTGTTCTTCTTCATGTTCAAGGGCTTTTTTGGGTAAGGGCAAGACACGAGCCACGAGCCACGAGCCACGAGCCACGAGCCACGAGCCACGAGCCACGAGCCTCGAGCCTCGAGCTAGGGAAGGAGCATAATCTGCCCGAAGCCCGAAGCCCGAAGCCCGAAGCCCGAAGCCCGAAGCCCGAAGCCCGAAGCCCGAATCGGCGGTACCACAGCAGTGGTGCCGCCGTTTTCGTCGCTCTGATATAGTCGAATTCGTAAACCCTTCTTCTCATCTGCTCCCGGAGAGCGGCCTTGGACACTCGTTTCCCCTTCGTCGACTGGTTCCGCAATTCCTCACCCTATATCAATGCGCATCGGGGCCGAACCTTCGTGATCCTGATCGAGGGCGAGGCCATGGCGCGAGGCCGAGGCGAGCAGCTGATCCAGGACCTGGCGTTGCTGCACACACTCGGGGTGCGGCTGGTGGTGGTGTTCGGTATCCGCCCCCAGGTGGATCAGGCGCTCGCCGAGGCGGGTATCGAGCCGCAGCGCCACGAAGGGCGCTGGGTTGCCGACGAAGCGATCATGGCCTGTGTCGAGCGAGTGGCAGCCGAACAGCGCCTGTGGCTCGAGGCGCGGCTGTCGCTGGGGCTGCCCAACACGCCGCTGCACGGCGTCGAGCTGACCGCGGTGTCCGGCAACCTGGTGATGGCCAAGCCACTGGGCGTGCGCCAGGGCGTCGACTACGACCACAGTGGCGAGGTTCGCCGGGTGCGGGTCTCGGCCGTGCAGGGGCTGCTCGACCGCGGCTCGCTGGTGCTGCTGCCACCGCTGGGCTTCTCCAGTACCGGCGAGGTATTCGACCTCGATGCCGCCGAGGTGGCCCAGCATGCGGCCATGGCGCTGGCCGCCGACAAGCTGATCCTGCTGGGCGAAGCCGCCGGGCTCTACGACGAGAATGGCGCCATGCAGCGGCAGCTCACGCCCGACGAAGCCGAACCGTTGCTGAACCAGATCGAGCCGGGCAGCGAGCAGGCGCGCCATATCGCCGCGGCCTGTGCTGCCGCACGCCACGGCGTGGCCCGCACGCACCTGCTCTCGTGGCACGACCACGATGCCCTGTTGGGTGAACTATTCACCCGCGATGGGGTGGGCACCATGATCACCCGGCATCGCTACGAGCAGCTGCGCCCGGCCGAACTCGGCGACATCGGCGGGCTGCTGGAACTGCTCGAGCCGCTGGAACGGCGCGGCATGCTGGTGCCGCGCTCGCGCGAGCGCCTGGAGCACGAGATCGACGACTACCTGGTGATCGAACGCGACGGCATGATCATCGGCTGCGCGGCGCTGCACCGCTTCGCCGAAGCCGAGATGGGCGAGCTGGCCTGCCTGGCGATCCACGTCGACTACCGCGGCGGGGCGCGAGGCGCACTGCTGCTTTCGGGAATCGAGCGCCGCGCACGGCGGCTCGGGCTCGGCGCGCTGTTCGTGCTGACCACCCACACCGCGCACTGGTTCGTCGAGCACGGCTTCCGCGCCTCCGACATCGAGTCGCTGCCCACGCTCAGGCGCGATACCTACAACCACGCCCGCAAGTCGAAAATCCTCGTCAAAGCGCTTTCCTGAAAGCCTGTTCGCAGGCCCTTTGCGAAGCCTTGCCGCCGCCTGAAAATTGCGTTCAGGCGGCGGCTGTCGCTTTGGGGCAACGCCAGCAGGATCGTTGTCTCAAAAAGGCAACAAGTTAATGCGTTGTTTTTAAAAAACTTCTTGAGACCTCTTCAGAATGGTGTCTCCAAACGGTGACGAAAAGCGGCCCTGCCACTCGCTTTTTTTCGCCGTTTTGCCGTTCGGTGACGGCGTGCCAGTTATTGTGTCGATTTAACCATCTGATTTTTATGGATTATAAAGATTTCTGGCACGCAACTGGCAATATGCAAAGCGAGCAACGATGAAGTGATTCAAACGGCTCGAATCACTTCGGATCGTCGAGAAGCTCGGGGAACACCACCCCCCCATGCCCTGTGCGACCCGGGCATCACGACGATAAACGTTCGCTCCGCGATGTGTAACTTAGGTTGCGATGAGACGGGTACCGCCGAGTCAGGCAAGGAATGGTACCAGATGGGCAAGGATGCCCCGGCAAGGATGCCTCATCCCCTTCGGGGGATCGAATTTCGCACCAGCGCTGACGTGTTTCACGTGGCGATGGTGACAAGGAACGAAGCAGGGCGGTTCGCCGCTCGCCCGTACCGACGGCTCCTGGTGGCACGAGGGTCGGCAACGGGGCTTCGGGGCCCTCGGGCCCGCTGAAAGTATGGGACATGGCTCGACCAGGCGATCGATGCCCATATTTTCACCCCCTTCAGTTCCCTGCGTATTAGGGCCGGCACTTGCCGGCCTTTTTTTTTCCGACAGGGTCGGGGGGGGCAGTAGCCGAGCGCGGAACTCTGTTATCCTTCAGGAACGTACCATGGTGGTCTCTTATCCTCTCCTGAATAGAACATTGGTCATGACCAAACGGGTCTCGCGCCGCTGGCGTCCACGCTCATTGCTGCAGCTCGTGCTGCTGGCATTCCTGGTAGTGATGCTACCGTTGGGAATTCTGATGTATCAGGCCGGTCAGGCCCTGTCCGAACTGTCACGCCTGGCGGATGTCAGTGCCCGCCAGGCGGTGGAAGAGAGCCGTCGTGCGCGGGTGCTCAGCAACCTGGCCGTCGAGATGGAGCGCAGTGCGCGCCAGTATGCGGTGCTGGAGCAGGAGAGCCTGCTCGAACTCTATGCCGAACGGCATGGCGAATTCCAGGAGCTGCTGGCGCAGCAGCGTCGTTTCCTGCCGAACGATCCGGATGTGCTAGCCCTGGAGGAACAGCTGCTGCTGCTTTCGCAACTGCCGGAGTTGGAGGCCGAAGCACTGGAGGTATGGCTGGCGCTGTTCGCCCCGTTCGCCGAGCATACCGAGGCGATGCGCCGGGCCACCAACCGCCAGATCGATGCCAGTATCGAAATGATCAGCGCGCGAGCGGAAGCCGTGCAGTCGCGGCTGTGGTTGCAGACCACGGCCCTGGTGTCCGCCAGTCTCCTGCTCATGCTGTTGTTCAGTTGGCTGATCATTCGCCCGGTGCGTCAGCTCGAGCGTCGCATACTCAGCATTGGCAGCGGCGTGGAAACCAACGACCGCGATAACATCCAGGGTCCTGCCGAACTGGTGCAGCTCGGCGACCGGCTCGACTGGCTGTCGACCCGGCTCAGCGATCTCGAGGCGCAGAAGCAGCAGTTCCTGCGCCACATGTCGCACGAACTCAAGACCCCCCTGGCCAGCGTGCGCGAGGGTTCGGCACTGTTGGCCGACGGCGTGGCCGGCGAGATGACGCCTCGCCAGCGCGAGATCCTGACGTTGATCGATGCCAGTGGCCGCGAACTGCAGCGGCTCATCGAACAGCTGCTCGACTACAACCTGCTGCAGCATAACCAGCGTATTACCCTCGAGCGGGTGGACCTGGCCACGCTGGTCAAGACCACCCTGGCCAAGCATCGGCTGGCGCTGGAGCACAAGGGCATGCAGGTAACCGCCTTCCATGGCCCGCAGGAGTGGGTAGTGGACCGTACCGCCATGGAGCGCATCCTCGACAACCTGGTATCCAACGCCATCGCCTACGGCGAGGACGGCGGCGAATTGATGATCCGCGCACATGCCGGGCGGGATCACCTGATCCTCGACGTGGCCAACAGCGGCGAACCGATTGCCGAGTATGACCGCACGCGGCTGTTCGAACCCTTCTACCAGGGGCGTTCGCGCCGCAAGGGGCCGCTCAAGGGCTCGGGTATCGGGCTCTCGGTGGCAGCCGACTGCGCGCGCATCCAGAACGGCAGCCTGGCGCTGATCGACGATCGCGAATTCGATGTGTGTTTCCGCCTGACGTTGCCGTACCAGGCGGTTCCCCTGACCAAGGAAAATAATAATATGGAGCCCCTGGAAGTGGGCCTCAACGCAAGGAGCGAGGAGCGATGGAGGTAAGAACTATCGGCTGTGCAAGAAAGGCCTTCTATGCTGGCGGGCTGGCTCTGCTGCTGGGTGGCTGCCAATACCTGCCCGAGCACGCCATGCTCGGCACGGAACCGGAAGAAGCCCAGCAGGCGGTCGCCTGCCGCGGAGCGGAACCGACCTTCGAGGACGAGGCCTGCCTGCTGCCCAACTGGGTGGCTTTCGGCCTGGCTTCGCAGCGGGGCGATGGAGAGTGGCGCCGCCAAGCGCTGAATGAGCTGGATAGTGCCTACGACAGGAGCGAAGCCGAACGCGAGCTGGCACGCGCCGTGGCGCTCTCCTGGGGCAGTGAGCGGGAATGGCAGCAGGCAGCGGAGCTTTACAAGGAGTATACGCATGCCGCGCCGGCCGACCTGCAGTCGTTGCTGCTTTATTGGCGCAACGAACTGGAAGGGCGGCGCTCCCTGGCCAGCCAGAGCACCAATGCACGCGCTCAGGTGGCGACCCTGCAACGTGAGAAGGCCGAGCTCTCCGAAAAGCTCGAAGCGCTTACCGCCATCGAGCAGAGCATGAACCTGCGACAGCAATCGCCCTGAGGGCGATCGGGCAACACGGGAGAACGATGTTATGGAAGCGGCTCGATTGACCGATACGCGCAAGAATGAGGCTCGCAGGCCGGCAACGGCTCGCACATCGGGTGCGAAAGCAGGCAATGCCCACGTTTTGCTGGTCGACGACGACGTCAGCCTGTTGCGTCTACTCGGCATGCGCCTGGAAAGCCGCGGTTACCGGGTCACCACGGCTGAGAGCGGCCCTGAGGCACTGCGCAGGCTCGAGGCCGAGCGCCCCGACATCGTGCTCTCCGACCTGCGCATGGACGAGATGGATGGCATGGCGCTGTTCCAGGCGATACAGCGCGAGGTGCCGGGGCTGCCGGTCATCATCCTGACCGCCCACGGCTCCATTCCCGATGCCGTGAATGCCACTCAACAGGGCGTGTTCAGCTTCCTCACCAAGCCGGTGGACCGCGACGAGCTGTTCAGCGCCATCGACGAGGCGCTGGCCCACATGCCCACCGGCAACAGTGGCGACAGCGAAGCCTGGCGCGCCAGCATCATCACCCGCAGCCCCGAGTTGGAGCGGGTGCTGGAGCAGGCTCGCATGGTGGCTGCTTCGGATGTCAGCGTGCTGATCACCGGCCCCTCCGGCTCGGGCAAGGAACTGCTGGCCCGGGCCATTCACGACGCCAGCCCGCGCGCCAGCAAGCCGTTCGTGGCGATCAACTGCGGTGCGCTACCCGAACAGCTCCTGGAGAGCGAACTCTTCGGCCACGCCAAGGGCGCCTTCACCGGGGCGGTGAGCGACCACAAGGGCCTGTTCCAGGCCGCCGAGGGCGGCACCCTGTTCCTCGACGAGATCGGCGACATGCCGCTGCCGCTGCAGGTCAAGCTGCTGCGCGCGCTGCAGGAGCGCCAGATCCGACCGCTGGGCTCGACCCAGTCGTTCCCGGTCAACGTGCGCATCCTCTCCGCCACCCACCGCGACCTCAGCCAGGCGATGCACCAGGGCGAGTTCCGCGAGGACTTCTTCTACCGCCTCAACGTGGTCAACCTGAAGCTGCCGGCGCTGAAGGATCGCGCCGAGGACGTGCCGCTGCTGGCGCGCCACCTGGTGGCCCAGGCGGCGGAGCGGCACAAGCCGTTCGTCAAGGGGTTCTCGCCGGAAGCGCTCAACCTGCTGGCCACCAGCGCCTGGCCCGGCAACGTGCGCCAGCTGGTCAACGTGGTGGAGCAGTGCGTGGCGCTGACCCGCTCGCCGATGATCCCCGAGGCCCTGGTGGCCCAGGCGCTGGCGGCGGAGGATTGCGCACTGCCGACCTTCAACGACGCCCGCGCCGGCTTCGAGCGCAGCTACCTGGTCAAGGTACTCAAGATCACCGAGGGCAACGTGACCCAGGCGGCACGCATCGCCGGGCGCAACCGCACCGACTTCTACAAGCTGCTCAGCCGCCACGAGCTGGAGCCGAGCACCTTCAAGCCCGAGTGACGCCAGCCCGGCTTGCCCCGTGAGCGCCTGTTACAGGCGCTCTTTTCATTTGAGGCGACGCTTCACCTCGACGCTCAACCTTCCCTCGCCGAGGCGGGCGGTCAGCGCCTGGCCGGGCTGGGTATCGGCCGCGCGCCGTATCACCTTGCCCTCGCCGTCCTGCAGGATGGCGTAGCCACGCCCCATCACCCCCAGCGGGCTCACCGCCTGCAGCTGTCGTGCCAGGCCGGCCAGGCGTTCGCGCTGGCGCGCCATGTCGCGCTGCATGGCCTGCTCGAGCCGGGCCCGGGCGCGTACCAGCCGCTCCCCGGCCTGCTCGACCCCACGCCGTGGGTGGCAGGCGCTCACTCTTCGCTGCAAGTGGCCCAACTGCTGGCGCTCGGTGGCGAGCCGTGCGCGCATGGCACGTTGCAGCCGGGCTTCCAGCTCGCCCAAGGTCCTGCGCTTCTGTGCCAGCACCTCGCCGGGGTGGCGCAGCCGGGCGCGCAGGTGATCGAGCCGCTGGGCTTCACGCTCCAGCCGCGCCTGGGTACAACGTGCGAGCTGGCGCTCCAGGCCGGCCAGGCGGCGCGCAAGGTCGCGCCCATCCGGCATCAGCATCTCGGCCGCGGCAGAGGGGGTGGGGGCACGCAGGTCGGCGGCCAGGTCCGAGAGGGTGGTGTCGACCTCATGGCCAACCGCCGACATGACCGGCAGGCGCGAGTGGAAGATGGCCCGCGCGAGGTGCTCGTCGTTGAAGGCCCAGAGGTCCTCCAGGCTGCCGCCGCCGCGAGTGATCAGCACCACGTCGCGGCTCGGGTCCAGCGCCTGCTGGCGGTTGAGCAACCCCAAGGCGGCGATCAATGCCGGGGCGGCCTCACGGCCCTGCACGGGAACCGCGATCAGCGTGACCCGGGCCAGCGGCCAGCGGACCTTGAGCACTGCCAGCACGTCACGTATCGCCGCGCCGGTGGGCGAGGTCAGCACCAGCAGATGGCGGGGCGGGCAGGGCAGGGCGCGCGCATTGGCGAACACCCCTTCGGCGGAGAGCCGTTGCTTGAGCCGTTCCAGCGCGATCAGCAGCTCGCCTTCGCCGGCCGGCTGCACCGCTTCGGCAATCAGCTGGTAGTCGCCGCGGGGTTCGAACAGCGACACCCGACCGCGCACACGCACCCGGTCGCCGTCGCGCATGGGGGCGGCCACGAAGCGGGCGCGATTGCGAAACAGCGCGCAGCGCAGCTGTGCCGAACTGTCCTTGAGGGTGAAATAGACATGCCCCGAGGACGGCCGCGACACGCCGGAAAGCTCACCCTCGACCCAAACCTCGCCGATGCCCTGCTCGAGCAGCAGCCGGGCGCGGCGGTTCACTTCGCTGACGGAAAGGGCGGTATCGGTGGGCTCAGGCATGGTGACTCCTGTCGGGCATCGAGCGTCAGGCCGGAGTCTATCACCCGGCGCCGGCATAGGGCTCTGATCGGGGGCACTGGGTGCGATAACGCCGTGTCAATCTTGGGGAGGGTCGGCTCGCCTCCGGTAATGGCGCTCGACCCGGGCGCGATTGCCGCAGACCTCCGTGCGGCACCAGCGACGCCGCTGGGCCTTGGACTGGTCGAGAAACAGCCAACTGCACCGGCCACACTCCTTGAGCCGGGGCAGGCGGCTGCTGTAGAGCAGTGCCAGGGTGGCCAGGGCGATGCGCTCGAGGAAGCACGGCTCGGCCGCGTGCAGAGGCGTCGGCTCGCCGAGCTCGAGCCGGCTAGAGGCGACGGCATCGGCGAGCCGGTCGCGTACCGGTTCCCAGGCCTCGGCGGGAGCGTGGCCCCGAGCGATCCCAGCGAACAGGGTATACAAGCATTCACGCAGGGCGAGCGCCTCGTCGAATTCCCGCTCGGAGAGCGGCAGCGCTGCCTCGGCCTCGACCAGACCACTGGCACGCGCCCAATCGATCAGCGCCTGGCGGTCCGTCAAGCGCTCCACCGACCGGGTCTTGCCGGTATCCCCCACTGTGTTGAGGAAATCGAGGCAAGGGTCGCCGGCAATGAAGTCGTGCTCGCTCCAGTGGTGTCGCTGCATGTGAGCCTGCCTCATTCGACTAATGGTATAAAACTACTTTACATGTTAATTGATCTGGTCTTGACTGTCTAACGCCATAAGCGAATTACAGGAGTTAGATAGATGAGCGAGCCAAGATCCGGATTCCGTTTCGAAGGACGTTTCGTGCATACCGAGGTGATCGGCGAAGGGCCTCCTCTGGTGGCGATTCACGGCACCCCCTTTTCGTCGCAAGTGTGGCGCCGGGTGGTGCCGCACTTCCGTCGGCAGCGTCGTATTCACTTGTTCGACCTGCTCGGCTACGGACGCTCGGAGAAGGCGCCGGGACAGGATGTCTCCCTGGGGGTACAGAACCGCTTGCTTGCCGCTCTGTTCGAACACTGGCAATTACAGGCGCCCGACGTCCTGGCCCATGACTTCGGCGGAGCCACGGCATTGCGTGGCCACCTGCTGAATGGCCTGGAGTACCGCAGCCTGACGCTGGTTGACCCGGTAGCGCTATCGCCCTGGGGGTCTCCCTTCGTGCAGCATGTCCGGCAGCACGAGGCCGCCTTTCGGGGATTGCCGCCCTACATTCACGAAGCGCTCCTAAGAGCCTACCTGCAGGGAGCGGCCTGGCGTGAGTTGCCGGAAGACGCACTGCGAATCCATGCCGATCCCTGGCAGGGGGAGGAGGGGCAGGCCGGGTTCTACCAACAGATCGCCCAGATGAATCAGTGTTATACCGACGAGATAGAACCCCTGTTGGATCGCATCCGCTGCCCGGTGCATATCCTATGGGGTGAGCAGGACACCTGGATACCCATCGCGAAGGGGCGAGAGCTGCAGGCGAGGATTCCGGGTGCATCCTTCACCCCCATCGCCGAGGCGGGCCACCTGGTCCAGGAGGACGCCCCGGAGGCCATCGTCGCGGCACTGGCGCGACTGCTGAATTGAAAGCACAAGAAGGGGCGGCGTTCTGTAGGTGGGGCGGCGTGAGACGAAAAAAGCGCCGGGCGGAGCCCGGCGCAAGAGTGTCATGGGGAGGGACACTTCAAGCTTGACGCTTAGTCGAAATCGTCCTCGATGTCGTCGTCGGTGTACTCGGCGTCGTCGGTGTCGCCCACGACATCGCCATCGGCTTCACCGTCGCGGAAGGCGGTATTGCCGTCGTCGCCCACGGCGCCGGTACCGGCGGTGCCGGTGGTTTGCCAGACGCTTTGACCACCATGCTCGCTGATGCGGCGATCGCGCTCGTCGTTGAACCACTCCTCGTCATACTCGGGGAAGTTCTTGAGTTCGTCCTCAGAGGCATCAACCAGGATACGGTGGGTCACGTCGCCCTGACCGAAGATACCGTCGTCGTCACGCTCGGTTTCCATGCTGAAATGCTCGATGCCGACGACGACATCGTCACCGCCCATGCCCCACAGGCCACCGGCGTTCACGATCAAGGCACTTACCTGCCCCTGATCGTCCAGCAGGATGTTCTCGACGCTGCCGACTTCCTCGTCGGGGTCGTTGGCGTGATAGACATCGGCACCGATGATGTCATTGGCGGAATAGAGGCCCTGAGCCGCCCTGGGGTCGTTCTCTGCCACTGCCTGCGTACCGAGGGCGAGGCTACCGGCGATGGTTGCGATTGCGATAGTCAGTGCACGCTTTTGCATTGCTAACTCCTTGACCTGTCCTTAGACCTTGGATTTGGCTTGCTAGCACTGGGTAGGTGTCAAAGACGCTGTGTCAAAGACCTCTTGCCCAGTCATCGACCTGGCGTTCCGCCTCCTCGCGCTCCAGGCCATAGCGCTGTTGGATCTTGCCGACCAGCTGATCCTTCTTGCCGCCGACCTGATCCAGTTCATCATCGGTAAGCTCGCCCCAGCTGCTGCGAGCCTTGCCCTTCATTTCCTTCCATTTGCCTTCAATCTGGTCCCAGTTCATCTCGCCACTCCTTTCCTTGAGTCGACCGTTTCCGTGATTGGACCCGTTGTGTTACTTCTTCAAGCTAGATCACCCAACAGCCGCTGTAAGTCAAAGTAAGTTTCGGACTGTTTCGAAGCGTAATTAGGATTTGGGGAAGCCAGGCGCGGCCCGGCCTGGGGCAGGCAGCTAGCCAAGCAGAAAGCCAAGCCAGAAGACCGGGCCTTGAAGCCGAACCCGAAGAGGGCGCTCGGATTGCCCGCCCCTCGGCCCGGGCGCTATAATGGTCGATTACTTTCCCCACTCCCCCCACCAGCACTGGGTGTTGCCGACTATGCTACGTATGGCCCAAGAAGCTCTTACGTTCGACGACGTATTACTCGTACCCGGCTACTCGGAAGTCCTGCCCAAGGACGTCAGCCTGCGGACCCGCCTGACCCGCGACCTCTACCTCAACATCCCCCTCGTTTCCGCCGCCATGGATACCGTGACCGAAGCCCGCCTGGCCATCGCCATGGCCCAGGAAGGCGGCATCGGCATCATCCACAAGAACATGGCCATCTCCGCCCAGGCGGCCGAGGTGCGCAAGGTCAAGAAGCACGAGAGCGTGATCGTCAAGGACCCGGTGACCGTCGGGCCCAAGGCCAAGCTCGAGGACCTGCTCTCCATGGCCCAGGAGTACGGCTTCTCCGGCTTCCCGGTGGTGGAGGGCGAGACCCTGGTGGGGATCGTGACCGAGCGCGACATGCGCTTCCAGCCCAACCACGGCGACCGCGTGGCGGACATCATGACCCCGCGCGAACGCCTGGTCACCGTGGCCGAGGGCACCGAACTCGACCTGATCAAGAGCAAGATGCAGGAACACCGAGTCGAGAAGATGCTGGTGGTGGATAACGACTTCCACCTGCGCGGCCTGGTCACCTTCAAGGACATCGAGAAGGCACGCACCTTCCCCAGCGCCGCCAAGGATGCCGACGGCCGCCTGCTGGTCGGCGCCGCGGTGGGCACCGGGCCGGAAACGCCGGACCGCGTGGCCGCGCTGGCCGAGGCCGGGGTGGATGTGATCATCGTCGATACCGCCCATGGCCACTCCAAGGGCGTGATCGACCGTGTGGCCTGGGTCAAGGAGCACTTCCCGCAGATCCAGGTAATCGGCGGCAACATCGCCACCGCCGCCGCCGCCCGCGCCCTGGCCGAAGCCGGCGCCGATGGCGTCAAGGTGGGCATCGGCCCCGGCTCCATCTGCACCACCCGCGTAGTGGCAGGTGTCGGCGTGCCGCAGATCACCGCGGTTTCCAACGTCGCCGAGGCGCTCAAGGAATTCGACATCCCGCTGATCGCCGACGGCGGCGTGCGCTACTCCGGCGACCTGGCCAAGGCGATCGCCGCCGGCGCCAGCGCGGTAATGGTGGGTGGCCTGTTGGCCGGCACCGAGGAAGCCCCGGGCGAGGTCGAGCTGTTCCAGGGCCGTACCTACAAGGCCTACCGCGGCATGGGCTCCATGGGCGCCATGGCCCAGAGCCAGGGCAGCGCCGACCGCTACTTCCAGGACAAGGACGCCGGCGCCGAGAAGCTGGTGCCAGAAGGCATCGAAGGCCGCGTGCCCTACAAGGGCGTGATGAGCGCCATCGTCCACCAACTGATGGGCGGCCTGCGCGCCTCCATGGGCTACACCGGCTGCACCAACATCCAGGAGATGCGCACCAAGCCGGAGTTCGTGCAGATCACCGGCGCCGGTTTCGCCGAATCGCACGTGCATGATGTGCAGATAACCAAAGAAGCCCCCAACTATCGAGCGGGCTAGCGACGCCGCTGATCTGGCGCCATGCGTTGTTGAAAACGGCCTCAGCATGCTCATTGACAACCACGTCAACTCCGCTGCTTTCGGCCGTTTTCGCCTAGCCTGACGCTCAGCCAGCGACGCCGCTCGTTCTTACTTATGTTGCCCGCCGCCATACGTTGCCTAGAGACGCCCAGATGACCGACATTCACGCCCACAAGATCCTCATCCTCGACTTCGGCTCCCAGTACACCCAACTGATCGCCCGCCGCGTGCGCGAGATCGGCGTGTACTCCGAAGTGCGTGCCTTCGACATCACCGAGGAGGAGATCCGCGAGTACCAGCCCAACGGCATCATTCTCTCCGGCGGCCCGGAATCCACCGTGGCGGCCGGCTCGCCCCGCGCGCCCCAGTGCGTATTCGAGATGGGCCTGCCGGTGCTGGGCATCTGCTACGGCATGCAGACCATGGCGGTGCAGCTCGGCGGCGAAGTGGAAGGCTCCAACAAGCAGGAGTTCGGCTACGCCCAGGTCAAGGTCGACGGCAACGACGACCTGTTCCGCGACATCAAGGACCATGTGGACCACGACGGCAAGGCGCTGCTCGACGTGTGGATGAGCCACGGCGACAAGGTCGCCCGCGCGCCGGAAGCCTTCACCGTGACCGCCTCCACCCCGAGCTGCCCCGTGGCCGCCATGAGCTGGGCGGAGAAGCGCTTCTACGCCGTGCAGTTCCACCCCGAGGTGACCCACACCCTGCAAGGCATGCGCATCCTCGAGCACTTCGTCGTCGGCATCTGCGGCGCCGAGAAGCTGTGGACCCCGGCGCGCATCATCGAAGACCAGATCGCCCGCGTGCGAGATCAGGTCGGCGACCGCCACGTGCTGCTCGGCCTCTCCGGCGGCGTGGATTCCTCGGTAGTCGCGGCACTGCTGCACAAGGCCATCGGCGACCAGCTCACCTGCGTGTTCGTCGATAACGGCCTGCTGCGCAAGAACGAAGGCGACCAGGTAATGGAAACCTTCGCCCGCCACATGGGCGTGAAGGTGATCCGCGTGGACGCCGAAGACCTGTTCCTCGGCAAGCTGGAAGGCGAGAACGACCCGGAAGCCAAGCGCAAGATCATCGGCAACACCTTCATCGACGTGTTCGATGAAGAGGCCAGCAAGATCGAAGGCGTCGACTTCCTGGCCCAGGGCACCATCTACCCCGACGTGATCGAATCCGCCGCCAGCAAGACCGGCAAGGCCCACGTGATCAAGTCGCACCACAACGTCGGCGGCCTGCCAGAAACCATGAAGCTGCAGCTGGTCGAACCGCTGCGCGAACTGTTCAAGGACGAAGTGCGCAAGCTCGGCCTGGAACTCGGCCTGCCCTACGACATGGTGTACCGCCACCCCTTCCCGGGGCCGGGCCTGGGTGTGCGCATTCTCGGCGAAGTGAAGAAGGAGTACGCCGACATCCTGCGCGAAGCCGACGCCATCTTCATCGAGGAACTGCACAACGCCGACTGGTACCACAAGACCAGCCAGGCCTTCGCCGTGTTCCTGCCGGTGAAGTCCGTCGGCGTGGTCGGCGACGGCCGCCGCTACGAGTGGGTCATCGCCCTGCGCGCCGTGGAAACCATCGACTTCATGACTGCACGCTGGGCCCACCTGCCGTACGAGCTGCTGGAGAAAGTCTCCAACCGCATCATCAACGAGATCCGCGGCGTCTCCCGCGTGACCTACGACGTCAGCAGCAAGCCACCCGCGACGATCGAGTGGGAGTGAGGCACGCCTAGGCTGAACGCCTGACGCGGCTAAGCTGACCGAGATCAAGGGCTTACCATTTGGTAAGCCCTTTTTCTTTGCAATTCGTTACAGGGTTTTGTTTACTCAGGTTAAGGTCGCCGAGACGACCGCCGATAGAACAGGTAGGACAACGCAGACAGGGCTGTCGCAGGGAAAGGATGTCATCCCCGGGCGGTAGCGTGATTTACACACAGGGGGCGCATCATGGAAATCTCTGAAGCTATTATTCATCAGATCGATAAGGCAAGCGGTAGTGATCAAGTCTCCCTCGACCTACGGCCCGACCGTTTGCCGATAGAAGACACACTCAGCAAATTGGTAACTGAGGTGTTGAGTATCTACAACCGTGTTTCCAACGGTTATGGAGCATTCGATGCGGATCAAATTATCTACCCGTTCTCAGGCCAGCTGCAAGCTTATTACCAAGAGGAAGTTGATTTTATTCAGCTGTCCGAGACTGCGTTGAGACTGATCGCCTCAAAAATGGGAAGTCAACGCTTTGCTACCGGTGGTTATGTGCTGTTGGTTCGCTATACTAATTTGGGTCGAGACTGGTTTCTAGTGGGTATTCTGAAAATGAGAGAAGCCACAGGGGTTGATCAAGACACTAAGGAATTGCTTCGACTTTTATCTTTGGACGTTGATCACCTGCATGAAGCAGCCCGAGTCGATATCAGAAAGTGGCAGGAGAATGAACAGTCATACCTTTCCTTCGTTAAAAAGCGTGCAGGAAAAGAGGACGTCACCAAGTATTTTCGTGAGGCTTTGGGCTGTACTGACTACACAGATTCAAAGCAAAACACTGTTGTTCTTTTAGAGGCCCTTCAGGCATATACCAACACCCAGACTGATTCTGCCAAAGGGGAGGATGCATGGACAAGAGAAAAAGCGAGAGAGGTCAGGCAAAAGACTTTTGAATATTGTCAAGAGAAGACGCGCAATAGGGAAGATATCAACCTAGGAGCACTCTCCAGCATTATTAATGATCGTGATCCAGAAGCATTTCGAAATTTTGTGCGTGACAATGGTTATCATCTTAACGATGAGTTTGCTCCTCATTCCAATACGTATCGAAAGCTTCAGCGCATTACCGGAAAAGCCAGTGGTAACATTAAGGTTGCGTTTGATGTCGATGACTTGGTTCAGAGGCGAATAAGTCTTGATGGGCAGAATCTAATCATTCAGGGCGCGAGCCCAGAGCTTATAGCGCAAATAGAGCAGGCTCAGGCGGATGATGATGATTCCGAATGAGAGCTTGGCGCTGACCGCGAAGTTATATTGTGAGCTACAAGATCTCACGGTAGAGGACAGATGCTTCTATGGTATATTGCCTGAAGGACAGGACTTCGATGCTGTATGCAGGCAGCTAGATAGCTATGACCTGCTTGAAAGCCATAACCCGAAGAGCCGAAAACTTGACGTGCGAATGCCTGGTCGCTCAAGCGGCTTTTTTGCGGTAAACCTTGCCGGGCTTATCCAAGCCTATAAATTAGAGTGTCCGCGGCGCTTTTATATCGCCGAGTTGAACTATTACCACGATCATGAGTCAGAGAGCATAGCGGACACTCCAGGCTTGGTTAATGACTACCTTAATACGCTTCAGCTTGTGGCGGTGCTTAAGGAGCTGGCTGAGCATGTATACATGGCTTCAGATGGTAATCAACACTTGGTTTTTCTTAGAGACCGCAAGGTTACGTTAGTTCTTGATTATGATGATGGAAGCCTGAGGCCGCTGGAGAAGTTGTCTGGGTTCAAAGAGCATTTTATTGATTCAAGGCAGCATCAAGATCAAAAAAATACGATAATTAAAACTTCTTTAATCGAGGTTTTGGAAGCAAGGCAAAGTGGCACAGAATATCGACTGTCTGACTTGTTGGACCAGTTTGATTTTTTCGTACAGAGAGTGTTTCAAGGCTATGAGCTCTACGTATCGGAGTTCTCGTTCAAGAAGGTCCGCCAAGAAGTTGAAAAAGAGAAGCTGGAATTTATTTTCAAGCTAAATAAGGTTTTTTCGGATATCCAGAATCAACTATTGGCTGTACCTTTGGCGTTGGTGCTGGTAGGGAGCCAGATGGAATTGGCTAACCCTTTCTCTACCAAGAACATCTTCATTATGGCAGGAATGTTGGCTTTTACTGTCTTTATGGATCTGCTAATCAGAAATCAGAAAAACAGTTTGGATGCTATAGGGGATGAAGTGAAACATCAGTGGGATAAGATCACACATGAACATAAAGCTATCGCTAACCGATTTGATGACATCTATAGAAAAATTAATCAACGGCTTAAGCACCAGAGACGCTTGATCAGAATAGTAGATGCAGTAGTGGCTGTTTCATTTGTTAGTGCTCTGGTTTTATGGATATCTGCAGGCGGGCTGTTGTGGCCTTTTTGATCTCTTCTAAGTATGGATGGACGATGGCGATAACCATGCCGCTAAGACATGGCTTTGGGAATTGCCTGAAAAGCAGCCAAAATGCTGGCTCTGGGCGTAAAGAGAGTTCCCTGGCACTGGTGATAAAAATGGTAATTATATGATTGATCCAGAAAGCCAAGCACAACTGAGAGAAGCCATAGCAGATTGCATTGGCTTTGATCAGGGGGTGCTTGATGCATTACGTGAAGAGATCCGGCCTTTAAAGAGCGTCACGCGCCGCATACAGCCGCGCGCCACGACATCGATTTCGCTGGTTGGCACCGATGGTGGTAATAATCAGCTCCAGTTCGACCCCTTCCTGATCCAACTGGTCCGGGTGGTGGACAGCAGCAACAACGAGTACTGCTTGGAGGCGGTTTCGCCCACTACCCCAGTCCAGCAGCTCAACCAGCGCCAGTTCGCAGCAGACGGGGTGGCCTGTACCGCGCTCGGCGAAATGATGTCCTTCTTGGGTGTGGATACCCTGCCATCCCTGTCCCATATGATTCGACCTAATGACAAGGGCAGGCCAGTTTCCCCCAGCTGGGTGCAGGTGTACCGGGAGCTAGTCGAATGGGCGACCCTGTTCGCCATCCTCAAGAAAGACTTTGGCACCGACACCTTGATCGTATGCGACGGTCTGTTGCGCAGCAAGGTTTTTGCCAAGGACTTGTTCCAACGCCTGCTACAAGGCATGAATGAACGCATCGACGCACAGTGGAGCAAGAGCCGCCGTCGTGTGTATCTGGCCGGTGTAGCCAAACACAGCAAGGTGCTTTCACGGTATCGCCTCGCCATGGCCTTGGAAGGCGTACTTCAGACTGACTACCCCGCCTACGTGGAGGTACCGCGCGAGGTGGAGGAGAAGGCCTACGTTTGGTCGGAGTTCGCGCGAGGAGATGACCGCGCTGATGAGGGGGGAGAGATTAATAAGTTCGTGGGCGGCAAGATGTTCCTGGTGAAGTTCGGCTCACATCGCCGGGATGCTGTATGGCCGATCGATATATTCGTACCGCAGGTCGTGGAAGCTCAGCCCATCCTCGGATCAATGCTCGCCGACGCGATCAATGGCTTCCCGGTACCTCACTATCCGCGTTGCCTGCAAAAGGCACATGAAAACGCGGCCTTGGTCGATTTTGATTTCGACATCCTACAGGACTTCATTTATGAAGGTGTGCGCTCAAGTCTCGGTAGTGACGCGGGGACTTTGGATGCGTTTCAGCTTCAAGATGCCGACCCAGCGCAACGCCGGTACGGATAAGGGAGAACAATATGGCAGAAATCCTACTCTTCCCTAGGGATCAGGTTGTCGGCATCTTCCGGGGCTTCCAGCAAGGGGGCATGGAGTTCCATGCCGATCTGGTCTTGCCGTACCGGAACGAGTTCCAGAACATCCCGATGCATGGGCAATTCCTTCTCGTGCAGCTGGAGACCCCTGATGAGGCCGTGTTAGGCCGCATTGCTTCCTTCTCCTCAGAAGGCAAGCTTTCATTCGGCTCCGGTGAGGAGTTCAATATCCGCGCAGTTCGCGAGGAGCGGCCGATCCCCGAAGATCTGCGCGAGCAGTATCTCAAGTACCGAGTGAACATTCGGGTTCTAGGCGTGCTGCGGCAAAACGGCAAAGGTCTGACCTTCGTCCCCTCCCACCGCCGTCTTCCCCACGTTGGCAGCAAAGTGGCTTTTCCAAGCAACGAGGTTTTACGCGAGATCGCGGGGCATAACATTGATGGGGCGCCCATCGGCCACCTAGCCTTCGGTGAGTACATCTATGCCGCAGGTGACAAATCATTCGAATCGCAGGAATGGATGCAGGTAGTCGACCCGGAGGTCTTGGTTCGTTTTCCTATCGAGTCACTGGTCTCTCGACGCAGCTTCATCTTTGCCCGAGCAGGCTTTGGTAAATCGAATCTTAACAAGCTGCTGTTTTCAAAGCTCTACGAGACGACGCCCTTTATCACGAAGCGGGCCGGCAAGCAGGTGCCAGTGGGTACAGTGATTTTCGACCCGGATGGCGAGTATTTCTGGCCTGACGACAAAGGCCGTCCCGGCCTCTGCGACGTCCCGGCCCTGGAGGACAAGGTCGTTGTATTTACCGACAGGAAGAACCCAAGCCCCTTCTATCAATCGTTCGTTGCCGGTGGTATCAAGCTTGATATTCGCCGTCTACGCCCAGGGGATGTGATCTCCATCGCGCTTGGAGCAGAACGCCAGGAGCAGCAGAACGTTAGGAAGCTGCGCGGGCTCCCCCAAGATCGGTGGGAGTCGTTGGTCAATCTGATCGACACAAACGGCAACACCACGCCACTTGATGACGTTTGCCGACTGCTCGACCTCGACCCACAACGACAGGAAGCCGAGGCGTTGGCTGCTAGAGGCAACATGACAGCGATCGTAAAGATGCTGCATGACAAAAGCAGCCAGCTCATGGATATGTTGGTTCACGCCCTCTCCGAGGGGAAACTATGCGTCATTGACGTTTCCCAGATGCGCGGCGGTCAGTCGTTAGTACTCTCGGGCCTGATCCTTCGGCGTATTTTCGATCGTAACCAGCAGGAATTCACTGCGGCGGACCCAAAGACCATTCCGACCATCGCGGTCGTCGAAGAGGCACAGTCCGTGCTGAACGAGAACGCGCCGGCTGCCGAGCCCTACGTCGCCTGGGTCAAGGAAGGTCGTAAGTACGATCTCGGCGCGCTGCTGATTACCCAGCAGCCTGGCAGCATTCCTGTCGAGATCCTCAGCCAGGGCGATAACTGGTTTATCTTCCACCTGTTATCGGCGGCGGATCTCACGTCCCTTAAGCGAGCCAACGCCCACTTCAGTGACGACTTGTTGAGCTCACTGCTTAACGAGCCAATCCCAGGTCAGGGTGTGTTCTGGAGCTCGGTGGGCGGAAAGCCCTACCCCGTCAGCCTTCGCGCCCTGTCGTTCGAGAAGATGTACTCGATGCGGGACCATGACTACAATCAGCTAGCCGGTCACACCTACGCCCAAACACTGCGGAACACCTTCGCCGGGATGAGGCAGATCGCGACGACTACCAGCGTTTCCGAAGACTCAGGTGCAGGCTCTTTGTTTCCCGAAGAAGCAGATACCGAAGAAGCCGAGCCGGTGGATGTCATGGCAAACATCGAGCAGCGGGCCATCGACGCCCTGCAAGCCGATGCCAATCTGATCGCAAGAATCGAATCTATCGATGGAGCTGCATGGGGCTCGATCAAGGCGTTCTTCCTCAATCAACTGCCGGAGCATCTGGATGACAGGGATACCCTAGCCTTCCGGCTTGTGAAAAAGGCGCTTGTCCATTTCTATGGCCCACAAGACCAGGGGTGGGAGCAATACCGCCATCCGACGCGCAACACTGCCTACGTCAGGAAGAGGAGTTAGGTAGTGACCAACGTACAAACGGCCCTGAACGGAATATGCCCCTACTTCACGATGTTCCCGCTCGACTTTCCGCTCAGTATTCTGAAGCGAAGAGCACGGGCAGGCGATGTAGTGCTTGATCCTTTCTGCGGTCGGGGCACCACCAATTTCGCTGCACGACTTGTCGGTCTCCGTTCCCTTGGGGTGGACTCCAGTCCGGTTGCTGCAGCCATTACGGCATCAAAGCTAACGACAGCCACCGTTGATGACATCCTTACCGAAGCACGCAGAATTCTGGCCGAACGTGAGGCGTGCCATATCCCGACTAGCGAGTTTTGGAAATGGGCGTTTCACCCGAACGTGCTTGACGCGCTGTGTCGATTCCGTGAGACATTTCTGGAGGACTGCACCACTGACACCCGCATCGCACTCCGTGGGATTGTTCTGGGTGCACTCCATGGTCCGAAGCAGAAGACCTTCCCGAGCTACTTCTCCAACCAATGCCCCCGAACCTACGCTCCCAAGCCTGCCTATGCAACACGCTTCTGGCAGGGGCGAGGGCTTGAGCCTGAGCCCATCGATATCTTGGCCGTGATTGAGCGGCGGGCGAAGCGCTACTACGGAACGTCTTCCGACATCACGGGAGCCGTGCGATTAGCGGACAGCCGGGAGGCCGAGGCGCTCCAGCCAGATACGCCGGAAGCTCGGTTCGACTGGGTGATCACCTCGCCCCCGTACTACGGTATGCGGACCTACATCCCAGACCAGTGGCTCCGCAACTGGTTCGTGGGTGGCCCCGATACTGTTGACTACACCAACCGCAACCAGGTTGTTCATTCGAGCCCCGAGGACTTTGCAGCCAACCTGCGTCAAGTCTGGCGCAATGCAGAGAACGTGTGCGCGGAAGATGCCAAGATGGTCATCCGGTTCGGCGGCATCACGGACAGACGGGCCAATCCGCTGGACCTCATCAAGAGCTCTCTCGGTGACAGCGGCTGGCGTATCACCACTATCAGGGAGGCCGGGGCTGCCACGGAAGGCAAGCGCCAGGCGGATTCCTTCCTGCGCACCAAGTCCCATCCGATGGTCGAGTACGATATTTGGTCTGTTAAGCAATGAGTCTTTATATAAGCAATCCGCTGAGACTAACGACGCCCAACAAGGCGCTGCAACTCCTCTGCGTTCCATTGCCGCCAGTGAGCTTGGGCGTGTGCATCCTCGGCGAAGTGAAGAAGGAGTAAGTCGACATCCTGCGTGAAGCCGACGTCATTATCATCGAGGAACTGCACAACGCCGACTGGTACCACAAGACCAACCAGGCCTTCGCCGTGTTCCTACCGGTCAAGTCCGTCGGCGACGGCCGCCGCTACGAATGGGGCATCGCTTCATGACCGCACGCTGGGCACATCTCCCGTAAAGAAAGTCTCCAACCGCATCATCAACTAGATCCGCGGCGTCTCCGCGTGACGTGCGACGTAGGCAGTAAGCCACCCGCGACGATCAAGTGGGTGTGAGGCTAGCCTAGGTAGAACGCCTGACACAGCTTAGCTGACCGAGATCAAGGACTTACCAATTGGTAAGTCCTTTTTCTTTGCATTTCGTTACAGGGTTTTGTTTTACTCGGGTTAAGGTCGCCGAGACGGCCGCCGATAGAACAGGTAGTACAACGCAGAGAGAACTGTCGCAGGGAAACGATGTCATCCCCAGGCGGTAGTGTGAACAGTGGAATTTAGCTTCGGCGTTTCTGAGGGTGCTGCTCCGGATCGCCCTTAGAGTAGATGGTTCTAAAACGATAGCGGCTGGCTATTACTTTTATAAGAATTAAAGAAAGTTTTAAAGCCTAATAATGGTTTTTGCTACATATGGTGAGCTTGTGTGGATTGCAGATGGTATTTTAAAATTTCAAATAAGAGAAACGTTAAATGCGGAATATGTTTGAGCTTGCTTCACTAAATAAATTTGATCAAGGTGTAATCTTTCAAGGGGGAGTTACCAATCTTCATCCGGATAAACCTTGTCTGGGTATTGTCCTGTCTGCAAGGTGTGACTTATCCCAGAAGAAGGTGGAGTCAGTAGCCTACGCGCCTGTGGTTAAAATGAGTGAATTTATTGAAAAATTCCTCTTTTTTAAAGCCGTGGAAGGTTTTGTAAAAGAAAAGAAAGGGCTGATAAAAAAACATCTTATACAGAGCAATCCTAAGTTAAGTAGTTGGATTGATGCAATAGGTGAAATGGCTGTTTTTGGTTATGAAAAAGATAATTTGAAACCCAAGTTGCGCGAATCTGTTGAAAAGTTATTTTCTGATATTGATACGGCATTAGAGCTTGAGTATTGTAAGCTAAATGGAAACGATAAAGTTGTGGAGTCTATAAGGAAAAAGATAAAAACACAAATTGAAGATATCGCCAAAGGAAAAGTGGAAGGGTATTTTATTATCGATAATATTTCCGATCCTCTAGAGGAGTCAGAGGGAGCGTATGTGGTGATTCTTAGAGAGGTAAGGTATTTGTCTATGCTGTTTTTAGAGTTGATAGCAAAAGGATTTACTGCTAGTCAGAAAGAAGAAATAAAGAAGAGCGATGTTTATTACAAAGAAGGTTTCTACTATTATTTGATTTGTCAGATGAAATCGCCTTATATAGAGCTTTTGATGCAGAGGTTTAGTAATTTATTTATAAGGATTGGGGTGGATGATATAGATGTTGGGGTTATATTGACAAACTCGGGGGTTGAGGTATGAGATATGTGGCAATAGATAAAAATGCAATAGAAGTTATCGTGCAAGAAAAAAGGTATCAAAGTGCTGAGTACGCAGAAGGCAAAGGCTTAGTAGAGATTTTTCTGGCAGATTCTAGTGAGTTAAATTTGCCTGGCCTTCAGGTTGTTGATAAAGAGAGCGGAAGGTATGTGTTCTCTTCAAACACTTTTGCTAGATGTTATTTAGTTGTAGATGTTGAGTCTTTTCTAGCTTTTTCTAGGCTGCCTGTTTCCCAGTCTCTTATAGTTCTGCAAAAAGTATGCAGGGCTAGTTTGAAAAGCTGGAATGGTAATCCATTAGCTAAAACTGAGAGAGTCACTAAAGATGATTTGTTGATTGTTTTTCCTTGGTCCTTTAGTAATGCAGATGGGAGCAGGGCGGTTATCGATAGGCGACCCGATAGGAAAAGACAGGAAAAGAGAAATACTAGGAATTTCCTGCTTTTTTCATTCTGTGATAAAGAAGTTGAAAAGCCCGAGTCATACACTGTCTTTAAGCGATTCTCGGAAGAATCAGGACTTATAGATATTCCTCAGTGCTCACAGCCAATCGAAAACAAAGGGCACTTAAAAGTACAGTCAGTTCAAGGTGGTTTTGTTCCCATTGACTCTCGCCAGTCTCTTGATACTTGGAGAGAGAGACTTACAGAAATACAGAAAAGTATTGCTTTTTCAACTGGAATGGGTCCAGAAAGAATTGAAGGCCCGGCTGGAACAGGAAAAACATTAAGTCTGGTCCTTAGGGCTGTTAATATTATAGAGGATGCTGTTAGAGCTGGCCTATCGAAAAAAATTATTTTTATCACACATAGTCATAGCACGAAAGAAAATATAGCAACAATTTTTGAGGCTAATGGTATAAATCAAGAAAAGCTGTCGTCAACTCTTGTTGAGCTTGTTATATCGACTCTGCAGGAGTGGTGCATTTACGAGTTGGGGAATAAAATAGAAGAAACTGAAATTATCGATAAAGATGCATCCGATTCGAAGGAGTATCAAAGAATAATTATTCAGGATGTATATGAAAAATACAACCTTGAGATTGACACGGCCAAGAATTTTCTCTCATCGCAACTCTACAGCTTTCTGCTGGAAAGCTCATCTAATGTTGAATACTTGATACACGTGTTACATCATGAGATTGCTGAGGTTATAAAAGGGCGGTCACAGCAAAGTATCGTTAACTATAAAAAAATACCAGCCGATCAGCATGCGATACCTGTTGTGACCGATAGTGATAAAGAGTTTATATTTAAAATATATAACGATTATCAAGATGCACTGCAGTCATCAGGGATGTTTGATACTGACGATATTGTTTTGTCTGCGCTAAGTCAACTAGATACACCTATTTGGAGACGCCGCGTAGAACGTGATGGTTTTGATGTTGCACTTGTGGATGAAACACATTTGTTTAATTTGAACGAACTTTCTGTGTTGCATCATTTATTAAAAGTCACGTCGAGAACTTCAATAATCTATACAATAGATAGATCGCAAAGCGTTGCTAATTCTTCACTTTCTTATTCGGATCTAAAATCGCTTCTTATTTCTGGGGATCAGAAAGAAACTTCATTGCTTAGTGTCTTTAGGTCTTCGCCAGATATAATGTCATTGGCTTGCGAGGTTTTGGCATCTGGCGCTGGTATATTTACTAGTTTGGAGAATCCGTTAAATAATGCCCAGTCAACTCTGACTTTGGCTGAAGAAAACAGGTGTGTTTACCCTAAGATAAAAGGGTATTCTTCTGAAGAAGAGATGATTTCTGCTGCATTTGAGGAGGCTAATTCATTAGCAGAGAAAATAGACTGCTCGAAGAGTAAAATCGCAATTATAGCTACAACAGATTCTGTTTTGGGCGATCTTAAAAGGCGAGCCGCGATAGAAAATAAGGCGCATGAAACTATTGAAAAAAGGGGTGATGTGGCAACCGTTGCTAAAGCTTCCCGTTCAGGAGGCTACTTGTTAGCAGGCATTGATTATGTTGGCGGGTTGGAGTTTGAAGGAGTAGTAATTTGTGGTGTTGATAAAGGAAGGCTGCCTCCAGCAGACTCTCTTGAAACTGATAGTAGGCATTTTCTTCGCCATGCATCATATAATAGACTTTATGTGGCGATGTCGAGAGCGAAGTATGGGCTTTCCATGATCTATAACAATAATCGTGGCCGCTCCTCACTTTTGGAAAGTGCGGCCCGTGGCGGGTTAATTGAGGAGGTTATATAGAATTTTGAGGTAATTGATTGTAGTGGCAGTGGTGGTATTAGCTCGACACTGTGTACAGTCCAAAAGGCAGGGAGACGTGGGTATCCCTGCGCCGAGTCTAACCAATACGTGAAGTTGTATAAAACGGGCGCCCTTGTGGCGCCCGTTTTCGTAGTGGAGTAGTGGCCTCACCTTCAGAAGCGATCGACGCGGAACGGAGCCATATCCATCGGGCGCTTCGCCATCGATCATCTGGGCGAGCCACAGCCCCTCCTTGCCGGGAGCCGGGCCGATTACCGGCTTCAATGTCGGGCAGGCAGGGCCGCGCGTTTTTCCAGGGCTGGCTGTCGCGACGCTTGCCCAGCGGGAACAGCTTGCGTGCCACTTTCTCGGCGGCGGCCACTGGGCGTTGCCAGTAACTCCCTCAGCTTCATCTTTTCCATCATGATGCCAGATAACCCTCGGTCTCGGATGCCTCGCGCGCCCGGTGGGAAGGGGAGTCGTGCCGCCATGTGCTAGCTTGAAGCGTAACTAAGCCAAGGATGGGGTTCAGCCTATGGGCGAGCCGGTGAGTTATCAGGATGCTGTGGCGTGCGTGGATCAGGTCGTCGATCGCGTGGGCAAGAACATAGTGTTGGGGCTGCCGCTGGGGTTGGGTAAACCCCTGCGTTTTGTGAATGCCCTCTATGCCCGTGCCCAGCGCGACCCGACGATCAAGCTGCATATCGTCACCGCTCTCTCCTTGCTGGCACCGGCGAGCGGCTCCTCCCTGGAGCGGCGTTTCCTGGGGCCTTTTGTCGAGCGCCTGTACGGCGATATCCCCGAGCTGGCCTATGCCCGGGATGCCCAGGCCAACCGCCTGCCGGACAATGTCACCGTGTCGGAATTCTTCTTCCAGGCCGGCAACCTGAAGAACAATGCCGACCAGCAGCGCCGCTATATCTGCACCAACTACACCCACGCGCTGCGCGATTTAATGGCCCAGGGCATCAATGTGATCGGTCAGTTGGTGGCGCCCGATGAGCGGGGCGAGACGGTGAGCCTGAGCTGCAACCCGGACCTGACCCTGGATCTGTTGCCCCGGCTGCGTGCGCAGCCCTATGCCACCGTTTGTGTCGCGGAAACCAATCGGCACCTACCGTATATGGGCAATGACGCGGCGGTGGCGCGTACCGAGTTTGACCTGCTGTTGGAAAAACCGGCTACCGACTACCCGCTGTTCAGCGCGCCCCAGACGCCCATCTCGTTGGCAGATCACCTGATCGGCTTCTACGCCAGCTGTTTGCTGAAGGATGCCGGCACGCTACAAATCGGTATCGGCTCCCTGGGGGCGGCGCTGGTGCACAGCACCCTGTTGCGCCAGCAGGACAATGCCCATTGGCAAGCGATTTACCGGGACCTGCAGGTGGCCCAGCGGTTTCCGGTGGCCGAGCAGTGGGGCGACACCCAGCCCTTCAGCCAGGGGCTTTATGGCTGCAGCGAGATGATGGTGGATGGCTTTGTCTACCTGATGGAAGGCGGGGTGCTCAAGCGCCAGGTCTTTGCGGACGCCGACTTTCAGGAAGCGATCAACCGGGGCGAGATCGACCCCGAGAGCAGCGACCACCCCAGCGCGGCCAAGGGGGTAGCGATGCACGGCGGTTTTTATCTGGGGCCACGGCGTTTCTACGACAAGCTGCACGCGCTGTCCGACGCCGAGCGCGCGCGCATCAACATGACCAGCGTCGGCTACATCAATGATCTCTACGATCACCGCTTCGGAGATCAGCGGCTCAAGGTGGCCCAGCGCCAGCACGCGCGGTTTATCAACTCTGCCATGCTGTGCACGCTCGATGGGGCGGTGGTCTCCGACGGCCTGGAAGATGGCCGGGTGATCAGTGGGGTGGGCGGGCAGTACAATTTTGTCGCCATGGCCCACGAGCTGAGCGGGGCGCGCTCGATCATTACCTTGCGCAGTACCCGCGAGAGCGACGGCGAAACCCGCTCCAACATTCTGTTCAGCTATGGCCACTGCACCATACCCCGCCACCTGCGCGATATCGTGGTGACCGAATACGGTATTGCCGATTTGCTCGGTCGGACTGATGAGCAGGTCTACCTGGCGTTGATCGCCATTGCCGATGCGCGTTTTCAGCCCGAGCTGCTGGCGCAGGCCAAGGACGCCGGCAAGGTGGCCGCCGACTTCGAGATTCCCGCGCACTGGCAGGACAATACCCCGCAGCGATTGGCGCAGCAGTTTGAGCGGATGGGGGGCGAGCAGCTCTTTCCCCGTTTTCCGTTCGGCACCGACTTCACCGACGACGAGCTGGCTCTGGGCAAGGCCCTCAAGCAGCTCAAGGCGCGCACCGCCACACGGCGCGGCAAGCTGAAAGCCCTGCTGGGTGCACTGGGCGCGGGCCAAGCCAACGACGCTGAACGGTCGTTGCTGGCCCGGCTCGAGCTGGATAAGCCCACCGGCTGGAACGAGCACCTGGAGCGGCGGCTGGTGCTGCAGGTGCTGCGATCGGGCTAGTGGGGCGGGATCATTCCGGGTGGCGGTGTTGCTTTTCTAGCCTTCTGCTAGCGATTGCCGCTGGAGGATTGGCTCCGTTCAGCCGCGCAGCTTGCGCACGTTCGAATGGGTCTTCGTGCTGTATGGCTTCAGCGCTGCCGCGGTGATCTTTGCGGGATCGGCGCCGCTTGCCATCGCCACTGCCGCTCGCTCGGTCGCCGTGGCGTAAATCGTCGCTTTTTCCATCATCATGCTCATGGCATCGGGCACGCTCATGGTGCCGCTGGCCATCATCATGCTGCGGCGGGCGATCACCTCACCGGAAGAAATCAGCATCTGGTTGTAGGACGATGCGATCTTCATCCATGCGAACATCATGTTCATCGGGTTGTTCGACATTTGTCTGGTACTCCTCGAAATTTAGGTCTTAGATCTGGTGCTTGTTCATGGGGATTGCCCTTGGAGATTGCTCCTGTGGATAGCGGTATCCACGCTGAGCCTAGCCATGAAGCCATCGGGACTCAGAGTTAGAGCCACACTAAACTGGCCTACGACCTGTGTCGGTGCGCTGGCCCACATTCACCAATCGGTTGTTTTCCGACCTTTCATGGTGGCTGGCCTTGCCAGATGATTGCTGGTCTATCTCGGGCGCAACTGGCCTGGCCCGGTGCACCGTTGGCGTACCAGCTTGCCGAGTTCTTCGCTGTGGCAAATGGGGGTGCCAGGTGGGCAGGGGAGTTGTAGGTAGGCATCAAAAAAGCGGATACCCTAAGGGCACCCGCTTTCGTCATGACCTCTCCTTCAGAAGCGATCGACGCGGAACGGGGCCATATCCACCGCGGGTTCTTCGCCATCCATCATCTGGGCGAGCAGCTCGCCGGTGGCCGGGCCCAGGGTAAAGCCCTGATGGCCGTGGCCGAAGGCGAGCCACAGCCCCGCCTTGTCGGGGGCCGGGCCGATCACCGGTTTCATGTCGGGCAGGCAGGGGCGTGCGCCTTTCCAGGGCTGGCTGTCGCGACGCTTGCCCAGCGGGAAGAGCTTGCGTGCTACCTTCTCGGCGGCGGCCAGCTGCTTGTACTGGGGCGGCGATTCCAGGTCGGCAAGCTCGGCGCCGGTGGTCAGGCGAATCCCGGCGCGCATCGGTTCGAGCAGGAAGCCCTTTTCGGCATCCATCACCCAGTGGTTGAGCTTGGCTTCCCCTTCGGCGGAGTAGTGCATGTGGTAGCCGCGCTTCACGAACAGCGGCACTTTCATGCCCAGCCTCCTCAGCAGTTCTCCGGCCCAGGGCCCCAGGGCCACCACCACCTCCTCTGCCTCCAGGGCTCCCTCGCTGGTCTGAACTCGCCAGCCGTCCTCACCCTGGGTCACGTCCTCGACGCTGGCCTGCATCACCCGGCCACCCTGTTCGGCAAAGCTGCGGGCGTAGGCCTGCACCA
Organism: Billgrantia sp. Q4P2; assembly: GCF_052806135.1. Taxonomy (NCBI): domain Bacteria; kingdom Pseudomonadati; phylum Pseudomonadota; class Gammaproteobacteria; order Oceanospirillales; family Halomonadaceae; genus Billgrantia; species Billgrantia sp. Q4P2. Next base: position 276,062 of record NZ_JBRBAI010000003.1, on the reverse strand, counting down.
GGCCGCCCGGGTCCGAGACCATCCAGGGCTGCGTCCAGTGGATCGCTCCGATCAGCCCCTTGCCCAGATGCGGCTCCTTGGCGTAGAGCGCATCGGCGTCCAGCACCTCATACTCGACCCCAAAGCGCTCGTGGTTTTCCTGGGCTTCTTTCTGGCGCTCCTCCAACTCCTTTTGAGTGCGGTAAAGCTCCAGCCAGCCGCCCTTGCGCACCAGCGCCTCGGCGCCGGCGGCCTCGATCATCGGCGCGTGGGCATCCTGGCAGCGCATGATCAGCGACGCCCACTCGTTTACGATGCGCTCGTAGCGCTTACCGCTCGAGTTCAGCCAGTAGTCCAACAGCGGGCCCGCCGCGCTCAGCATGCCGGTGGGGCGGTAGCGGATGTCCACCTGGCGGTTGGGCACCACTCGCAGCAGGGTACCGATATCGCGGGGGAAGGCGTAGGGGCGAACCGCCTCGCGCTGTATGATGCCGGCATTGCCGAAGGAGGTCTCGAGCCCCGGCTCGCGGCGGTCCACCAGCGTGACGTCATGACCACGACGCACCAGATGCCAGGCCACTGAAACGCCGACCATGCCGGCACCAAGAACGATGATATTGCGGGCCATGAAGGTCTCCCTGCCGATGAATACGGAAAGCTCCGCCGTGGGCAGAGCCTGTCATGGGCGGAGTTTATCAGCACTTCCCAGAAAATCTGCTACCTGCTGATAATTAAGATTATTGCTCTAACTTTTGTATATAAAGCGGAATTTTTGTTCGCAGACAGAGTGATGAATGGAATTATTTGCGTATCTTTCTCCTGGCCTGCGTTCGATACGAGTCAAGCAGCGAGCCGCTAGCTGTCGAGTACGTTCCGCTCTCGCGCGACTGACCGGAACGGCATCGCCAGCGTGGATGGACAGCGCTGCGCGGACTAGGCTTTGTCTGAAAAGGCGACGAGCGTAGGCAGTTTACGGACAGAAGCCTAGCCTCAATGTAGTCAATTCTGCTGAGAAATGACGAGGAGAGACGCCGATGCTGAAGGCGGTCTTGCTCGACATCAGTGGTGTGCTGAGCGAGGACGGCGAGGCCTTGCCCGGCGCCGTGGACGCGGTGGCGCGGCTGCAGTCCAGCGGCCTGGCGCTACGTTTTCTGACCAATACCTCGCGCAAGACCTCGGCCGCTGTGTGTGAAGAGCTGCAGCGACTGGGCTTCGCCCCGGCGCCCGGGCAGGTGTTCACCGCACCGGTGGCCATCCGTCGCTATCTTGAGCGTAGTGGCCTTCGTCCCTACTTGCTGATTCATGAGCGGCTCGAGCCCGAGTTTGCCGACATGCCTCGTGAAGAGCCCAATGCGGTGGTGCTCGGCGATGCCGAGCAGCGCCTGGACTATGCCCACCTCGACGAGGCCTTCCGGCTGCTGCTGGAGGGAGCGCCGTTGCTCGCCGTGGGCACCAACCGCTACTTTCGCCATTCGGGCACCCTGCACCTGGATGCGGGCCCCTTCGTGCGCGCCCTGGAATACGCCGCCGGCATCGAGGCAAAGGTGCTGGGAAAACCCGCGAGCGATTTCTTTCATGCCGTACTCGACGAGATCGGCGTGGCACCCGGTGAGGCGCTGATGGTGGGCGATGACGTGGAGTGCGACGTGGTCGCCGCCATGGAGCTCGGCCTGCAGGCCTGCCTGATTCGCTCAGGCAAGTATCGCCCGCGGGATGAGGCGCGGGCGCCGCAGGCACGCTGCGAGGAGAGCCTGGCCGAGCTGGTCGATGCGTTGCTGGAGACGCGCTAGTCGTGGTTGCCACCTCTCCAACAGCACTTGCTCCAGGTATGATCCCGGTGTCTCGCAACGTAGTAGTTACCGCTCGGTAATTTTCATGGCGATGAAGACTTGAGTGAAGGAACAAATTACCGATCGGTAACTCCTGGCCGTATCCATGGGATCGGTCGACTGTCGCTGGTTATCGCGCAGCGCCGCGGATCTTATCCTCGCCTTCCGTCAATACGCTCCATGCCTGGCGCCTCAGCGCCTCGTCGCCCGCTGTCATCACTTCCAGCAGCCGGCGCTTCTCGGCCAGGTAGACCCGGGCGAAGCCACGGTCCCGCGCGACGATGCTGGTGGTGTTGTCGATCAGGTCGGCATACTTGATGGTCTGCGCCTCCGGGGAAACCTGGGCCAGCCTGTCACGCTCCAGCGCCTTGCGGTGAGCGCGGTTGCCGATTTCCGGATCGATGAATTGATCCGTCAGCTCCAGGACCAGGACGGCCACTCGTTCGCCGAAGCACGCCTCGATATCCAGCGCCGTCACGGCGGTATCCTCGAGCACGTCGTGCAGGTGGGCGGCGGCGATCATCTCCGCTGTCGCCGCCTCCACGGCCGCCACCATCTCGGCGACGGTGGCCGGGTGCTGCCAGTAGGGCTCGCCGGTGTACTTGCGCCGCTGCCCCACGGCTTGATGGGCGGCCCGGCTGAACAGCGCCGCCCGTTCGATCATGTCGTTCATTTGGGTAACGGCCTGCATTTAACATTCCCCATCAGGATGCCAGATATCTCTTGGCCTTGGGCCTCTCACGTAGGGGCAACATTGATAGGTGCTGCGTTGGCGTGCTCCAAGTAACGCGCCGCTAGCTCGGCTTGGGCCGGTAGGCAGGTGTCCGATTCATCGTTTGCATAGGTCTTGCATATGCGTGGCGCGGATACTATAGTGCCCTATGCAAAGCATATGCCCGGGGTGAGAAAAATGCGTACCGTGTCAATATTCAAGAACGGCAAGAATCAGGCAGTCCGACTGCCCGCCGACATGGCCTATGAAGGCATTAGAGAGCTGGAAATCACGCGGGAGGGAGATGTCATCACCCTTCGCCCTGTTCGGCCTTCCTGGGCGTCTCTGCATGATCTGCCGAAAGCCGATGACGACTTCCTGCAAGAACGGCCAACAGTCGTGGGCGATGAAGGTAGGTTCCATCTGTGACGACCTACATGCTCGATACATGCATTTGCTCATTCATCATGCGTGAGCACCCAGCATCGGTGATCCAGCGTCTGGCCACTGAAGTTGAGAAGGGCAACCGGATAGTCGTTTCTGCCATCACTTACGCCGAGATGCGTTATGGCCAAATTGGCAAGAAGGCATCAGCCAAGCACAAGATGTTGGTCGATGAGTTCGTGATGCGTCTTGATGCCGTATTGGCGTGGGATCAGCCAGCCGTGGATGCGACGGTGGTGGTGATGAGCGAGCTGGCTAGCGCTGGGACACCCATCGGACCTAACGACACGGCGATAGCAGGACACGCCATTGCCTCTGGCTGTACGTTGGTTACCAACAATGTTCGTGAATTCGGCCGTATCAAAGCCTTGGTTTACGAAGACTGGTGCCATTGACGGCCTTTCGTTGCGCATCGCCGGAAGGCGATACGCTTAAAGGTTAGGGGCGTTCTTCCGTTCAGGCTGCCTCAATCCCGCGGGAGCTTCTTCAAGCGCTCCTCGGCGCGCTTCACCGTTTTCATCTTTTCCGGCCGCTTCATGGCTTTCCACTGGCGAATCTCTTCCACCGTGCGGCCGCAGCCGATACATAGATCGCCTTTCAGCTGGCATACCGAGACACACGGGCTTTCGATCTTTTTCGCCATTCAATGCCTCGTTGGCTTGGTGCGTAGCCGACGTTGCCAGTCACCGCCGTGCTCGCGCCGGCACGCTTCTTCGCTGTCGAAATCGAGATGTCGCGAGACGTCGCCGATATCGAGGCCGGCCTCGGCCAGTGCCTCGGCGGTCAGGTCGGCGATACAGCGCCGGGCATCGCCCTTGAGTGCATTCGCCAGGTTGGAGTGGGTATCGAACACCCAGGTCACTACCAGGCTCTCGGGAAAGCGCTGGTAATCGACCTCGTGGGTCAGCCAGCAAAAGCCGGGCAGTAGAGGCTTGGCCTGCTCACAGGCATGGGACAGTGAAGCGACCAGTCGTCGCTCCATCTTGCCGCGTTCTCGCTTGGCAATCATTGCGTCTCCAAAACGTTTAGCCTGCCACGGGGAGCAATCCCGCGAAACCCTTGTCGCTACCGAAGGCCAGCCATGCGCCATTGGGCGACCAGGCCATGGTCGTGGACGGCGCCGTCTCCCGGCGGCTTTCGGTTCACCAGCGAAGACCAGAGCTACCTGCCGCCTTCTCTCGTAATAGGCATGGGGTGAGACAGCGTCGAATCAAGCGCTCGCTCCTCGCATGCTTCTCGGCCGCTCATCTGGCCGGCAAGGCAGCACTCGGCCACCAGTTTGGGCGGATCGCAAGGCCGAAAAACGAACGATTCTCCGACTGGTCTGTTACAACCGTTTAGATTGATTATACTTGGCCGCGAAGCGGCAGGGCGCCTTGGGCTGATGGGGCGGTTATTCAACTTAAGGGGATTTAATTCTCCGCCAGTTTGACACTTCCATAGGCCAAAAATAAGAAGGGTAGATGATGAAAGCCAAATGGCCTGGGGGGCTGGCTACAGCAACCCTGCTCAACATGGGTGTGCGAATTACCATCGTTATTATCGTTACAGCCTACCTTAGCTATCTACATATTATCAGTAACCTTGAGCAGCAAACGCTGAACAAGCTGCAAAAGTATATTAAGGAAAGAGCGCTTAAGGAATCTTCGGTTTTTATCCTTGCTCAGGATAATCACCGCGTGTTTAGTGAAAGCTTCCTTGAGCTCTGGCCCATGCGTCGGGATGTCCCTGCCGAACCAAGATTTTCCCAATTGTTCGAATCAAATTCCGATGGCACCGCCCATCTAGTACAAGCCGCTTTTAATGGAATGCCGCGTCAGCACAGTACAGGCAGCAGCTATATGGGAGAAAGCCGATGGATAAGTGGTTTTGTCGGCCTTGACACTCCAATTCAGGACAACCGATTCCAGAATCGTCTATTGCTGGCTTACGACCTCGTGGATCGCTTTGCCGAAGGCTGGGCAAACCGTTTTGCCAACACCTATGTCTCTTTTCCAGAAGGAGTAAACATCGTTTACTGGCCTCATCTCAACTGGGCGCAAGGTGCCACGGCCGATTTGGATATCCCCAGCGAAGAATGGGTTTATATCGCCAGCAAGGAAAACAACCCGACACGGGAGTCGGTCTGGACCGGACTCTACTATGACCAAACCGCCGATGAATGGATGGTTTCATGCGAAACGCCGGTCGATGGGCCTGACGGTCAACATCTGATCAACGTTGGTCACGATATTCTTCTCAACGACGTCTTTCAACGTGTATTCGACGACCATCTGGAAGGTGCTCACAATTTCATTTTTCGTCAGGATGGTCGCTTGATTGCCCATCCTAATTTCGTTGATGAGATCGAAGAAAGCGAAGGCTTGGTTAATATCCAAGACATCGGTAGCGAGTCTCTTCGGCATCAGTATCAAGCCATCATGCAATCGATGCGGGCGCACGGTGAGGAACCACAAATTATCGATGAAAACCGTTATTCCAACGCCTTTGTCGCTGTGGCTCCCATTGCCGGCCCTGGTTGGTTCTTTGTCACGGTTTATCCCAAAGCACTACTCTCGACTCCAGCTAAGCACGCAGCAGAGTTCATCTTGATGCTAGGTGTGATTTCACTTGTTGTTGAGCTTGTCATGCTATATCTGGTGCTGAGAGAGAAAGTTACACGACCATTGCAGCGTTTGGAAACGGCCTCTGGCCTGGTCAGTCAGGGTGAATATCATGGTTTAAAAGAAGTTCTGGCTAAGAATTTGAAACTCCAGCGTGATGATGAGATGGGAGAACTCTCCAGAGCCTTCATCCATATGGCTAATCGTATCCATGGTTATAGGCAGACATTGGAAGATAAAATTAAAGCCCGTACCCAAGAGCTGGAATTGGCAAGACGCGCTGCCGAAGAGCTAGCACGTACTGATCCTCTTACTGGCCTAGGTAACCGCCGTGCCTTTTTCGAGTTGGGTAACTATGCAATAGAAAATTCGAAGCGCAACGGCCAATGTTTGAGTGTAGTGATGCTCGATATCGATTTGTTCAAAAATATTAACGATACTTATGGGCACGCAGTCGGTGATCAAGTGCTGCTTGCTCTAGCCAGTGTGTTGAAAAAATCGCTAAGAGCCTCCGACCTTGTGGCCCGCCTTGGTGGAGAAGAGTTTGGCCTGCTTTTACCTGGCTGCGATTTACAAGAGAGTTTTGAAATGGCCGATAAGTTGCGGGCCCACCTGAAGAAAATTAACGTTCCTGCTGGTGAAAAAAATATCACTTTTTCCGCAAGTTTTGGGGTCGCCCAAGTCTCAGCCGATTTTCAGAGTCTGGAAAGTCTCTTAAAAGAAGCTGACATTGCACTCTATGAAGCCAAAAAATCGGGGCGGGACTGTGTCAAAGCTAAGGTGACCCTGCCTGGTTGTCATTCATGACGGTTCGGGGCGGTGCTCTACGAGCCTACGCTGTGCGGTGCTCCGGAGCTCGCTATGTCGTCAGCAGCAAGCCGCCCGCGACAATCGAGTGGGAGTGATTCAAACGGCGTAGGCTCGTAAGGTCGAAGTCAGTTCAGGGCGTCGATGACGGCTTCGGCCATGTACAGATCCTGAATGGATAGGCCGGAACTGTCGAAAACCGTGATTTCATCCGACTCCCTGCGTCCCTGAACCCGGCCGGAGAGCACCTCGCCGATGGCGATCAGTTCGGCCCCGCTCGGCGCGTGCTGAAATTCCCCGATGCGGCGCGATTGCTCGGGCAGGTCGCAGAACAGGCGCGCCCGTGGGAACAGGTCGGGCGGCAGTTCCTGCTTGCCGGTGGCATCCGAACCCATGGTCAAGACATGGGTGCCGGGCGGAACCCATCCCGCGTGAAAGAGCGGCGCGGTTGCCGTGGTCGCGGTGGCAATGATGTCGGCGGCGAGACAGGCAGGTTCGCCCTCGGCGGCTTCGGCTGGCAGGCCTTGCGCGCGTATATGAAGACCGCAATCTCCTCGCCGGAGTGGGTGGTCAATCGGTGAATATCGGCAAGTGCACGTTGGAGCCGTTAGCGGCGTTGGCAGATTACCCGGATTTTTCCGCCGATCCCAAAACGCAACAAGGCCCGCCTAGGCGGGCCTTGGTATCGAACCGGGGAGGTTCGAAAACTCGTGACCGTTAGGTCAGGCGAGTTTGATGTTCGAAGCCTGGAGGCCTTTCTTACCCTGGGTCACGTCGAAAGAGACGGCTTGACCTTCCTGCAGGGATTTGAAGCCTTCCGATTGGATCTCGGAAAAGTGGGCAAAGACATCGTCACTGCCATCGGCCGGAGTAATGAAGCCGAAGCCTTTGGAGTCGTTGAACCACTTGACTGTTCCAGTCGTCATAATATGTTCCTTCGCGCTGTCGCGCCTTGCAATGTTCCTGGTGTTACCCAGATGTTGTAGCGGGTAAAACAAAGGAAAAGATGCAGGGCTGCCGAAAGAATCGAACGCTACTGAAACTATGCCGCTTGCTTACCAACTGAGACCACGGTGTCATGCTTTGGTATCGCGGGTCAAAGGCTTTATTTTTTATTTTTTCGCCTCCGCGCTTCGGCAATGGTGCGATGGTGGGTGTCGGCCCAGGTCACCAGGGCTTGCATCGGTTCGAGGAAGGAGTGGCCGAGTTCGGTGAGGTCGTACTCCACACGCGGCGGCACTTCCGGATAGACCGTGCGGGTAATGAAGCCATCCTGCTCCAGGTGCTTGAGCGTACGCGAGAGCATCTGCTTGGAGATGTCGCCGATCTCGCGCATCAGTTCGTTGAAGCGCCTGGTGCCGGGCTGAAGGGTCAGCAGTACGAGGACGCTCCATTGATCGCCGATGCGGTCGAGTACGTCGCGAATGGGGCAGGGTGAGTCGAGTTCGACGATCTCGGGTTGTTGTTGAGGCATGGCGGGCTCCTGGGCGCTCATGGGTCATCGCGGTGTGACCGGGTCGCACGGCGGTGACTTCTTGCGGAGGGATGAGAAGTACCATAGTTTGCCGCCTAGGTCTATTTGTTAGACCTGGTCTCAAATTCAAGCCAAGGAAAACTTAGTCATGGCAAACGTCGCTCTCATCGGTGCTTCCGGCAACGCCGGCTCTCGTATCCTCGCGGAACTCTCCGAGCGCAGTCATATGGTGACTGCCATCGCTCGCCATCCTGAAAGAATTGCCAAGCTGCCTGGGGTCATGGTCCGCCATGGGGATGTCCACGACCGGGCGGGGTTGGCCGATTTGCTGCGCGGCCACGATGCGGTGATCAGCTCGGTGCATTTCGCTGCCAGCGATGCCGAGGCGCTGATCGGTGCGGTGCGCGACTCGGGTGTGAAGCGCTACCTGGTGGTGGGCGGCGCCGGCAGCCTGGAAGTCGCGCCCGGCCAGCGCTTCATCGACCAGCCGGACTTTCCGGCCGAGTACAAGGGCGAAGCGAGCGCAGGCGTGGTTTTTCTCGAGCGCCTGAGAACCGTCGAGGACCTCGACTGGACCTTCCTGTCACCCCCGGCGCTGTTCGTGCCTGGTGAGCGTACCGGCAACTTCCGCCTCGGCAAGGATGCGCTGCTGAGCAATGAGAACGGTTCCAGCATCTCGTTCGAAGACTACGCCATCGCCCTGATCGACGAGCTCGAGCGCCCTGCCCACATACGCCAGCGCTTCACCGTGGGTTACTGATTCCAGCGTTCTACACGCCGCACCACCCAAGATTGGAGTCGTCATCTATCGCTTCGCCCGGGAAACCCCGCACCGGTTCCGGACTGGACGAAGCGGTAGCCGGTAAGCTGTACTTCGACCAGCCCATGATCCGGGTAGCCTGGTGTCAGGCTCAGGTCCGTTGGGCCCTGAACGGAGCTGCCAGAGGGAAATGGCAGCAGGTACGCTCAAATCGGGAAGAGATGTATGAAACCAATCGGCTCATGCCTCCTTTGGGTAGCGTTGGCAGTGGCACTCACGTTTTCCAGCTTGGGTGTGGCGCAGGAGGAGGAGGAGAGCGAGGAGAGGGAGCAGTGGTTCTCTGTCGATTCGCTCAACGCTGGGCTGGGCGAGGTGCCCGAAGAGGTCAAGCGGCTGACGCCGCGCGATGCAATCCGTAGCTTTCTAGCGCTTGCCAAGGAGCAGGACTTCGCTGCTGCCGCTCACGTACTCAACCTTTCCGAGCTTGACGAGGCAGAGCAGCAGCAGCGGGGAGCCCAGTTGGCCATGCAGTTGGCCGAGGTGCTCAGGCGTGGTGAGTGGCTCAACGTTTCCAACCTTTCCGGGCGCCAGGATGCTGCCATCGAGGATCCCTCGGGCCAGCATCCCATGACCGGCCAGCCACGCCGGGACATCGAGCTGGCGTCGCTCACGCTCGATGGCGAAGCCTACGACATTCGCCTGGGCCGATATCGGATGGACGACGAGGAGCCGGTCTGGCTGGTGACCCCGGACAGCGTGGCGACCATCCCTACGCTCTACGAAGCTTACGGCCCCTCGCTGCTGGAGGAGTACATCCCGGATCGCTTCAAAACCTCGCTAGGCTGGCTCGAACTCTGGGAGTGGATCGCCATTCCGCTGTTCCTGCTGGCCATCGGCCTGGTGGGCTGGGGCGTCCATGGCCTGGTCGGGCTGCTGGCGCACTGGTTCCCCTCCGGCTGGCCGAGCATCTTCGCCGGCAGGATCGGCGGGCCCATGGCGCTGCTGGTCATGGCGTTCACGGCCCAGGCAGTTCTCGACTACTTGGTCTCCTTCACCGCCGTGGCGACCACGTTCATCCGTGTACTGCTGATGATCCTGATCGCCTGGGGGGTGGGCACGATTGCGCTGCGCCTGGTGGATACCATTTTGCTCAAGGTAACGCGGCGCATCGTCGGTGAGATCGACGACACCAAGCCCAAGGACGAGCGCAAGCTGCTGACCACGCTCTACGCCTTGCGCCGGGTCATCATCCTGATCACGGTCGTTGCCGTTTCCGTCTATGTGCTGAGCCAGATCCAGCTGTTCGAGACGCTGGGGTTGTCCCTGCTGGCGTCGGCCAGCGTGCTGGCGGTGCTGGTGGGTATCGCGGGCCAGGCGGTGCTGGGCAATATCCTCTCCTCGTTCCAGGTATCGTTGGCCAAGCCCATACGCATCGGCGACCTGGTGATGTTCGAAGGGCAGTGGTGCTATGTGGAAGGCATCTTCTACACCTTCATTCGGCTGAGAAGCTGGGATGAGCGGCGCCTGATCGTGCCGGTGACGTATTTCGTCTCCAAGCCCTTCGAGAACCTGTCGGTGAAGAGCGCCAAGATGTACCGGACGCTGGAGCTGATCGTCCATCTGAGCGCTGACATCCAGGTCATCAGGGAGAAGTTCCTGGAGTATGCCAAGGAGGAGGATAACGTCGTCGAGCACCACAAGCTCTCGTGCTATGTGACGGGGCAGACCGAGAGAGCCCAGACGGTCGCCTGCTACCTCATGGCCTCCGACCCCTTCGCCGGCTGGGTGGCGGAAATGAATATCCGCGAGAAGCTGCTGGCCTTCATCCGCGATAACCATCCCGAGTGGTGGCCGCGGGAGGTAGTGGTGCTCAGCCATCACGATATCGCCAAGGGCGAGCAGCCAGGTTCCCGCCCACCCCCTCATGAGGCAACGCCGGGTGGCGACGGGGAAGGCTGATGCCTCCTCTCGACATCCCGACGCTTCGGCACCTCGTGAGGGTCTCGTCGGCAGCCATTAATGACAGATACGACAGGGCCCGACATTGTGAACTGCACCCCGAAGGTTGGATCGGGTGTCCAACTATTGGGGGCCAGTTCAGTGCCGGGCCCATGGGAACTGCGTTGATTCCTCCTTCCTATTTAGGTCTCATCCTCTTCTTCGCCTAGGGAACTATCGGTATCGCTCGGGTCGGGCTCTTCGCCTCCCTGCGTGCCTTCACCTCCCTCTACACCAGGTGCGCCCGGGTCGCTGCTCACGTCGTCCGAGCCATCGCCGTTGCCTTCCAGCTCCATTCCGTTGCCGTTTTCCTCTTCCCATTTGGTGCCTTGCTTGGCATCCGCTCCAGCCGACCCGGAAGAGCCCGCTGTGCCGGAAGCGCCTTCCGTCATGGTGGAGGTACCGCTTTTCTCGCCGGAGGCATCCGTATACTTGTCACTACCGGCCGACCAGGCGAAGGGACTGGCAGCCAGGCCCATCGTCACCCCCAATACGCCGATTCGCTTGAGTACGTCGCGCGACAACATGGCATTACTCCTTGGACATCTTGTCCATATGCGAGCAGCCCCTACTCGTGGTGGCCGCTCCGCTCCTTTTGCCCGTGGCCTGGATGGTCGAGGCCACGATTGCCGCCGTCCCGTTCCTGGATTCTCCTGCCCGAATTACGACGGTGGCCATGAAATGGTCAAGGGTCTTGGTGAGGCCAGGAGGAGACGGTCCTTGAAGCATAGACCGCCGACAGAAGTTGCAGTGTTGGAAATTGAAAGCGTGGGTGTGAGTTCGAGACCCCGGCTGACCTGGCCGCCTCGTCAGCTAGGCCCTTCCCGTCTCGGCCGCGCGGGAGGCGGCTTTGTCTCGGTACATGGCGTCATCGGCCAGGGTGAACAGGGTGTCCAGGTCCTGGGTGTCATCCGGATAGAGGGCGATGCCGATGCTCAGGCTCACGGTGACCTCGAGGCCGTCTTCCATCTCGATGGGGGAGCGGCAGCAAGCCATCAGCTTGCGCTGGATCTTCTCCCGATCCTCCGGCGCCAGGCTCTCCAGCAGCAGCACGAATTCGTCGCCGCCCACCCGGGCCACGGTGTCGGTTCGCCGCGCAGTGGCCTGCAATCGCTGCGCCAGCTCTACGAGTACCCGGTCGCCGGAGGCATGGCCCAAGGTGTCGTTGATGGGTTTGAAGCCGTTGAGGTCTACCACCGCCATGGCCAGATGGCCGCCGTGGCGATCCACCCGGGCACGGGCTTCCAGGAGCCGCTCGTTCAATAGCTTGCGGTTGGCCAGGCCGGTGAGCACATCGTGGTTGGCCTGGCGCTCGAGCAGTTCGTGGCTTTGCTGGAGCAGGCGGTTGGCTTCCTCTAGGCGCTGGGTGCGCTCGGCGATCCTTGCCTCGAGCACTTGTTCGTTCTGCCGTCCCATTTCCAACATGCGTTGTCGGGTTGTCAGGGCTTCCGCCTGGGCGATGTCCTTCTGATGCTGCAGGTCGTGGATGCGGTCGGCCAGCGCCAGGGAGAGCAGCAGCATTTCCAGGGACGAGCCGATCATCATGGCATTGGTGACCCACAGATTGCTGGGCAGGATGCCGAGGTTATGCAGGATGTAGACCAGTACTCCCAGCAGCAGGCAGAACCAGGCCAGTACGAAGAAGCGGGCCCCCGGCTCGCGTCGGTAGAGGCTGACGCTGCCCATGCCCAGGGCGGCCGCCACGAACACCAGCGAGATGAGGTTTACGGCCAGGGTGGCCAGGTGATAGGACACCAGCAGTGAACAGAGAAAGGTCAGGCCATAGGCCAGGCTGAGACTCGGCATCAGCCACGACAAGCGCAGCTTGCGAGCTGTGCTGGCCAGGAAGCGCTGCACGAAAAGCCCACCGAACAGGCCGGCCAGGGTGACCCCACCGATCGGTGATAGGTTCGCCAGCCAGGCATTGCTTGGCCACAGGAACTGACTGGCCAAGCCGGACAGGCCGGCCTGTCCGATACCCAGGAAGCCGACGAAGCCCACGTAGGTCAGGTAGAGGGGATCACGCAGGGAGAGGAACAGGAAGAGGTTGTAGATGAACAGGCTGAGCAACAGCCCGTAATAGAGGCCCAGGACCATGTAGTGATGCTGGTCGCTCTGCCACAGGGCATCCGGTTGCCAGAGCGTCATGGGTACGGTCAGGGTGCCCTCGGAGCGGACTCGCATCAGCAGGATATAGCGGGTGGCCGGGGCCAGGTCCAGGACGAACAGGGGGTTGCGATGGGGCAGGGCGCGCTGGGTGAAGGGTTGCCGGTCGCCGTCATGGTATCGGCTGAAAGCGCCGCCTTCCTGGGCCAGATAGAGGTCGATATGGTCCAGGGAGGCGTGGCCAACTTCCAGTAACCAGCGCCGGGGCAGCGTCTCGGCGGTTTCCAGGGTGATCTGCAGCCAGAGTTCGTCTCGGGTCAGGCCGAAATTCAAGGCGCTGGTGGCATCCTCGGCTACGCGCTCGAAGCGCCCCTCGGCGAATCGCGCCTGTGCTTCCTCCAGGCTTAGCGGTTCGCCGGCATGGCGATGGATGAGAGCGCCATCCTGCAGCTGCAGGGAGCGATGGTCAGCGGTTACCTTCACCGTATCATTCGCGGCAGCTGGCTCGCAGATTCCGAGTAGTAGAATTAGGATGCCCAGCAGCCATCGATTCACCATGCACCCATCACTCCATCCTGCTTTACTGCCGTCAACTTGCGAGCCAGTGCCATCAGCCCCTGCTTTAGTCGGAAGTATACCGGAGCCTGACACTCTGGAACGCGCCATCCCCTCCCATCCTGTCAACGTTTAACCAGGCGGTGATGCGCATGCGTTGCTCCCCGGCGCGGCGAGGACGGCCGCGATTACTTGACTGTGCTACTCTCCTGACGGCTGGATGACAGGGGAGGGTGTTCGACATCCCGGTTTGTCGAGAAGGGTTGGCGAGAACAGCGCAAGGAAATGCCATGGCTTCGGTTCGTCATCAGCTGGTTGCCTTGATCGAGCGCGGTGCGATCCCGCGTGAGCAGGTGGCGCGGGCGGTCGCGCTTTCCGGGCTCCATCCTTCGGGGCGGGCCTGGGGGGTGTTCCTGGACCGCTTGCTGCTGTGGCTGGGCATGCTGGCGCTGGCCTGCGCGGTACTGTTCCTGATCGCCTACAACTGGACCGAGATGGGGCGCTGGCTGCGCTTCGGTCTGGTTCAGGCGGCGCTGGTGGCGGCCATCGGCGTGTACTGGTGGGCCGAGCGGCGCGGCGCAGCGAATGACGGCGCCGTGGGGAGCATCGTGGCCCGGGTGGCGCTGACGGCAGCCTCGCTGCTGCTGGGCGTGCTGCTGGCGCTGTTCGGCCAGGTCTACCAGACCGGCGCCGATCCGTGGCAGTTGTTCTTCTTCTGGGCAGTGCTGATGTTGCCCTGGGCGGTAGTGGCGCGCTTCGATGCGCTCTGGATACTGTGGCTGGGGCTGCTCAACCTTGCGCTGGCGCTCTACTTCCGCACCTGGGGCGGGGCGTTCGGTGCCCTGTTCGCCAGCGATACCGCCGCCCTCTGGGGGCTGTTCACACTCAATACCGTGGCACTCGCCCTGTGGGAGCTGGGTGCCCGGCACTGGCGCTGGCTGTCGACCGGATGGGCCACGCGCCTGCTGGCGCTGGGCAGCGGTATTCCCCTGACTCTGCTGGTAATCGTCTTGATCTTCGATGAGCGGGCCGATGTCTCGCCTGCCGTTCTGGTCTATCCGCTCTGGCTGGCGGCGCTCTACGTCGTCTACCGCCACTGGCGAGCCGACCTGTTCATGCTGGCGGGCGGCTGCCTGTCGGTCATCACGATCGTCACGTTGTTCCTGGCCCGCCACCTGCTGTGGCAGGGCGGGGCGGGCGGCTTCCTGTTCTTGTCCATGGCGGTGCTGGCGCTGGGGGCCGCCGCGGTGTTCTGGCTCAAGCGGCTACATGCCGAGATGCCGTCATGAGCCGCTGCGTGACACCTCTGCGAGGCGATCCAGCCAAGCCGACGGCTGGCCGAGATACCCCATGATATCCATGACCTCGTAGCGGCCTGCGCGCTCGAGTACCAGTGTCGGAAACCCCGCCCCATTCACGCGGGCCAGCAGTTCCCGGCTGGCATGGATATGCGCCTGGGTCGGTTCGCCCTGCTGCGTGGCATAGGCCGTGTCGAAGGCGGGTCCGTCGAGTCCGATATGACATGCCAATGCGCGCAGCACCAGTGGGTCGGCGATGTGCCGCCCCTCGACGTAGTGGGCTGTCTGCATGCGTGCCAGCAGATCCAGCCCACGGCCGGCGATCTCCTCCGCTGCCAGGATGGCGGTGATCGGCGGCTCGGAGTCGAAGAGGGCGCTTTGGTCGCAGAGCAGGCCGTTACGATAGGCTTCGCCAAACGTTTGGCCGCTGAGCTGGGCAATCCGCCGGTCGTGCGGTTCCACCATCTGGCGCAGCTGTGGCGTCACTGGGCGGCGGTTGGCGCCGGCCATCATGCCGCCGGCGTGTAGCTCTAACGGCAGGATGTGGTGGGCTGCCTGGACCAGCGGTGCGACGGCGTAGCACCAGCCGCACAGCGGGTCGAGGATGTAGTGCAGGGTTACCGCCCCGGCGTTGTCGGGGCGGAAAGAGGTTGCCTTGTCGTTCATGGGGTTACCACTCCATTTCGCCCGTGTTGACCTTGGCGCCGATCTCCAGCGCGATGTCCAGGCCCGCTTGCGGGTAGGCCTCCTGCATCGCCTCGATCAGTGCCGCGCTGTCCTCCGCTTGGGCCAATTCGGTCTCGAAGCGCTGCAAGTAGTCCTTGGTGTAAGCCACCTGCGAAGCATCCTGCGGCAGGCCGGGCAGCGAGTGGCCCGGTATCACGATGGCCGGATTCAGCGCGGCGATGTCGTCCAGTTTCTCCACCCAGGCTGTGCGCTCCGCCGCTGTCTGGGCATCGGCGGTCCATGCATGCAGACCGGCGTATACGTTCACGCCCCCGGCCACCGCTTTGATCGACGGAATCCACACATAGCTCCGGTGCGGCAGGCTGTCGTCCAGGCCGCGGATTTCCAGTACCTGATCCTCGAGCATGAGGGTGTTGCCGGACAGCACCTCGGGCAGCGGCACCTGCTGCGGTGCGTTGGCACCCATCCGCGGGCCCCAGACCTGCAGCTTGGTCGGCAGGGTGGCCTCGATCTTCTCCACCGTTGGCTCGGTAGCGACTACCTCCGCGTCGGGGAAAAACTGCTTGAGTACGTCGATGCCGAAGTAGTAATCCGGGTCGGCCTGGCTGATGTAGATCGTTTGCAGATTTTTTCCACTGTCCAGCACCATGGCCGCGATGCGCAGTGCGTCGGCGCGAGTAAAGCCGGTATCCAGCAGCACGGCGTCGTGCTCGCCGGACACCAGTACGGCATTGACATGGAAGCTGCCGGCATCGGCGTTATAGACCTGCAGCGACAGCGGTGCCGTCGTGGTCTCGTCGGTTTGCGCGTCGGCATTGGCGGATGCAAAGCCCAGCGCTGCTGTGGCGAAAGCGAACCAGCGGACCGTGGAGAGTGAATTCATCATCGCACTTGATTCCTGAAAGATGGGTGGAACGGTGTTGTGCGCATGGTATTGGTTCGGAATGGTGGGATATACGTTATTATGATGGATAGTTTGTCAACTATATCGAGCAAATAGATGGACCGTTTCACTGCCATGCAGGTATTCGTTGCGGTGACCGAGCGCGGCAGTGTGACCGCGGCCGCCGAGACGTTGGACATGTCGCGGGCCATGGCCAGCCGCTATCTCGAGAGCTTGGAGCGCTGGCTGGGCGCGCGGCTGCTGCACCGCACGACGCGGCGCATTGCGCTGACCGACGCCGGTCACGAGGCGCTTTCGCGCTGCCGCCAGATGCTGGACCTCGCTGATGAAGTTCAGCTTGCGGCCGGTGCGCGCGGTGTCGAGCCCAAAGGCCGATTGCGCATCGCCACCAGCCAATCGTTCGCCCAGGCCTGGCTTGCCGAGGCGGTGGCGGAATTCCTCGCCGGTCATCCACAGGCGCAGGTCGAGATGCTGGTGCTGGAGCGGGCCGTCAATCTGGTGGAGGAGCGAACGGACCTGGCGGTGCGCATCACCAACCAGCTCGATGAGTCGCTGGTGGCGCGGCGGCTGTGTACCTGCCGCTCGGTGCTGTGCGCGTCTCCCGGCTATATCGAGCGGCACGGCATGCCGCAAACGCCCGAGATGCTGGCTGAACACGATTGTGTGGCACACTCCTATGTCAGCCGTAGTGAGATCCGACTGCGCCGGGAGGGCCGCAGCGTGAGCGTGCCGGTGAGAGGAAAACTTTCCAGCAACGAGACGGGCGTCGTGCGCATGGCCACGCTGGCCAGCGCCGGGATTGCGATGCTGCCGACCTATTTCGTTGCCGACGACCTTCGCCAAGGCCGGCTGGTGCCCGTGATGCCCGCCTGGGAGCCGGAGCCACTGGGCATTCATGCGGTGTACCTGTCGCGCCGCCATCAGCCACTGCTGTTGCGGGCGATGATCGACTTTTTGGCGGAACGGCTCGGCGGCGATGTCGCGCCCTGGGATCGCGATATCGCCATTGATCGCTCCATTTATCCGGAGACAACTTGATGGGCCGCGCCACTACGCCGCTGAAAGATCAACTTGCCCAGGCCGGCATCGACGTGACCGAAGACAGGGGCGAGCCGACACTCGAGACACCCTGGTTCGTGCGGGCGCTGCAGGCGTTCTCGGGTTGGCTGGCGGCCCTGTTCCTGCTGGGCTTCATCGGCATGGGTGCAGTGTTCGTGCTCGACAGCAGTGCGGCCGCTGCCACGCTGGGGCTGGTGATGGTTGCTGGCGCCTTCGCATTGCTCAAGGCGGCCCCCGGCGACTTCCTGGAACATTTGGCACTGGCTGCCAGCTTGGCGGGGCAGTTGCTGGTGGCCTGGGCGGTGGTCTCGCTGCTGGAGGGGGAGACCGCCGGTTTATGGTGGTCGCTGCTGGTGTTTCAGGTGATTCTTGCCGTGGTCATGCCGAGCCTCACGCATCGCGCCTTCTCTGCCTTCGCTGCGAGCGTGGCGCTTTATCTGGCGTTGACTGTAGGTGTCGCATTGCCTTCCGTTGCCAGCGGCCTGGTGCTGCTGGCGCTGACCGTTGTCTGGCTCAACGAGTTTCGCTGGCCGGCACGGCTACGGGCGCTACAGGCGCTGGGCTACGGTCTGTTGCTGGGGCTGCTGGTCATCCAGGCCATGGGATACTCCGGCCAGTCGCTGCTCTTCTGGCGCTATTACCCCAGCATCGGCTTGGCCTGGCTGGAACCCTGGGCCGGGGATGCCCTGGGCCTGCTGGCGCTGCTGCTGCTGATCCGAAACGTCTTTCAGCACCATGCCGGTACAGTCGTGCCGTCCGTGCGCTTGGCAGCCTATGGCGCCGTGGCCGTGCTGATGCTGCTCTCGCTCCAGGCCCCTGGCCTGAGCCAGGGCGCGGTGGTGGTCGCGCTGGGCTTCGCCATCGGCAATCGTTTGGTCATGGGGTTTGGGGGGCTGTTACTGCTGCTTTCTATCACGAGTTACTACTACTGGCTCGAGGCGACGCTGCTGACCAAGGCGCTGACGCTGTTCGCCATGGGCGTGGTGTTGCTGGCGATACGCTGGGCCATGCGGCACGGCCGGTGGGCCAGGGAAGCGGAGGGCGCGGGCCAATGATAGCGGCAGCCAAGCTGAACAGGACCATCGTGGTGGCGACCCTGGTGCTGATTCTGGCGCTGGTCAACTGGAGCATCTGGGCCAAGGAGCGCCACCTGGCCGCAGGCGAGGTGGTGTACCTGGAGCTGGCGCCGGTGGACCCGCGCTCGCTGATGCAGGGCGACTACATGGCGCTGAACTTCGATATCGGCAACCGTATCCAGGACGCGCTGCTCGAAAGGCGCATGCAGAGCGGCGAGATGGATGCCGCCGATGGGCACGTGGTCGTTCGCCTGGACGCGCAGCGGATCGCGAACTTCGAGCGGTTAGATTCCGGGGAGAGTGCGCTGGAGGCCGACGAAATGCGCCTGCGCTACCGGATGCGCAACGGCCGGGTCCGGTTCGCCACCGATGCCTTCTTCTTCCAGGAGGGCCATGCCGAGCGCTACGAACCTGCCCGCTATGGTCAGTTCCGCGTCAACGGCCGCGGCGAACCCCTGCTCGTTTCCCTGCACGATACCGAGCTGGAGCTGCTGGGGGAGATGGAGCGGTGATATGGCTTCGTAGTTTATATGGCGCCGGGGTTGCTCACGAGCTAGCTCAAACCGAACAGCGCATGCGCCAGGTGTCCGCTGATGAAGGCGAGGCTGGCGGCGGCGCCTCCTATCAACAGGGTACGAAGCCCCGAGCGTAACATCGGCCGGTGGTAGACCAGGCTCTTGAGCATCCCGATGTTGAAGAACATTGCACCGGCGATAAGAAGACTTGCCAGGAATTGGGTGGTGGCATCCAGGCCCGGTAGCGCATAGGGCAGTAGCGGCATGGCGCCTACAATGATAAAAGCGAAGAAGGTCGTCAGCGCGGCGCGCAGGGGGCTCAATCCGACAGGCTGCAGGGAATACTCTTCCTTGAGCATGGTGTCCACCCAGATATCGTGATCGTCGGTCAGGGTTTCCACCACTCTTTCCAGCAATTCCCCCTCGAAGCCTTTTGCACGGAAAATCTGCCGTATTTCTTCTCTCTCTCCTTCGGGGATCAGCTGGATATGGTGATATTCGCGACGAGCGACACTGTCGATATGTTCCTGCTGCGCTTGGGAAGCCTCGTAGTTGCTGACGGCCATGCTGAAGCCGTCGGCAAGAAGGTTGGCGAAACCGAGTACCAGGGCGACCGTAGGGGAAAAGCCTGCGCCGAAAGCGCCAGAAACGACGGCGAATGTGGTTACGCACCCATCGATGCCCCCGAGTATTGCATCGGGCATGGAGTTCGCTTGCGGCGGTTGGGACAGGCGCTTCTTCACTGCCTCGGGGCGGTGCTCGGGCTCGAGATCTTCGCGGTCTTGTGCCATGGCGCCCATCCGGAGTGGGTATTATGCGTCTCTTCTCTATCCAAGGAGAATAGAAGAGGGCATCGGTAAACGTTAGCAGATGACATTAGGAGAGCAGCAGTGCACGGACCAGACCCGACCAATAAGCACCCCATGGAAGGGTTTCCCCAGGTGTGCTTCATCAAGAACGTGATCAAGAGCCCGAACATCGTCGTCGGCGACTACACCTACTACGACGATCCGGAGGATTCGGAGAACTTCGAGCGCAACGTGCTCTACCATTTCCCGTTCATTGGCGACAAGCTGGTCATCGGCAAGTTCTGCGCCATTGCCCGGGGGGCGAAGTTCATCATGAACGGGGCGAATCACAAGCTTTCCGGTATCTCCACCTATCCGTTCCAGATCTTCGGCAACGGGTGGGAGAAGGTCATGCCGGAGCCGGGCGAGCTGCCCTATAAGGGCGACACGGTCGTTGGGCACGACGTGTGGATCGGTTATGACGCCCTCATCATGCCCGGCGTGAAGATCGGCAACGGCGCCATCGTATCGTCGCGCTCGGTAGTGGTGAGCGACGTGCCGCCCTACACGGTGGTCGGCGGCAACCCGGCCCGCCCCATCAAGCAGCGCTTCCCGCCGGAGGCGGTCGAAACCCTGCAGGCCATTGCCTGGTGGGACTGGCCGGTGGAGAAGATCACTCGGTACCTGCCGCTGATCGTGGCTGGCGATGTCGAGGCGCTACGGCAGAATGGATTTAGCGAATGAGCGTATGGCAGGCAGGAGTATGAACAGGGAGTTGTGCCACAGGATCCTGATCGTTGCCGAGATGCTCTTGCTGGCACTGCCGGTTAGCGTGTTCTGCCTGTTTTTCGGTTTGGCCCTGCTAATGACGGTGGGATTTCCCTGGGGGCTGGAAGAACTCGCGATCATGATCTTCGTGTTGGTCGGCACGCTGGGTATCGTCGGGCTGTGGTGTGCTGCCATCACTTACCTGACCCGGCGGACGCGGTCCATCTGGTGGTGGCGGGCCGCCTGCATGGGCGCTGGGCTGGTGAGCGTTTCCCTGATGCTCTTCTGCCTGATCGCCTTTGGCTGGGAGCGGCCGGAGTGGGTGGTCATCATTGCCCTGGGGGTGTTTGCCAGCCCGTTGTTGATACCCTTTCTCCACCTTGCCTATCTGCTGCGAACGCCCCGGGAGCCTCTGTCGACTCAGGCGCAGCAATAACCTTTGAGGTAAGCTCGAACTTCGGTGGCCGGTATGCAGCAGGCGGCGTATTGAATCTACAAGGAGATGGCCGTGGAGTGGTGGACCTGGATAACCTACGTGGGTGTGATAACGGCCCTGATCATCTTCCCCGGGCCGGTGGCGCTGCTATGCACGACCCATGGCCTGCGCTTCGGTCGGCATCGGGCCTTCGCGACCGTACTGGGCGGCGGTATGGCTTCTCTCGTGCTGATGGCGCTTTCCGCGCTGGGCCTCGGCGCCGTTCTGGCCACCTCGGAAACGGCCTTCTTCGTGCTCAAGCTGATCGGCGGCGCCTACCTGGTCTACCTGGGGCTGCAGGCTTGGCTGACGGTGCCCCGCTCGCCGATGGACGAGGTGCCCCAGGCGGGGCCGGCAACGCGGCAACCCGTCCCCGCCCTGTTCCGCCAGGGTTTCCTGGTGGGGATCGGCAACCCCAAGGATCTGCTGTTCTTCGCTGCCCTGTTCCCCAACTTCATCACCATCGGCGAACCGCAATTGCTGCAGTTCGTCATCCTGGCACTGACCTGGCTGGTCATCGACACCACCCTGATGACGCTCTACGCCACCCTGGGCTCGGGCCTGGGCCGCTGGTTCGATAGCCCCGGCAGGATGCGCGCCTTTCATCGCACTACCGGCGGGCTTTTCCTGGGAGCTGGAGGCACCTTGATCGTCTCCAGCGCCAATAGGTGAGTCCACGCGTATGTAAAGGTAAGCCATTTCTACACCGTTATCGGCAACGTGCCACAGATACCCGCCGCTGCGATTCGTATGCTTTCCCGCGCGAGACCGACTCGAACCCCGAACCTTAACAGGCTATCTTTTGTCGGACTGGCATGGGGGCTGCCGCCTCCTAGCGGAGTGCCATGCCATATACCCCCGACAGGAGTCTTCATGAGCCAGGAACACGAGTACGTACCGCCGAAGGTGTGGAAATGGGAGAAGGCCAGCGGTGGCCAGTTCGCCAACATCAACCGCCCCATCGCCGGCCCGACCCACGACAAGGCGCTGCCGGTCGGCAAGCATCCGCTGCAACTCTATTCGCTGGCCACGCCCAACGGGGTGAAGGCCACCGTCATGCTCGAGGAGCTGCTGGCGCGGGGGCACGAAGGCGCCGAATACGATGCCTGGCTGATCCGTATCGGCGAGGGAGAGCAGTTCGGCAGCGGCTTCGTCGAGGTCAACCCCAACTCGAAGATCCCGGCGCTGATGGACCACAGCACCACGCCGCCTACCCGGGTGTTCGAATCGGGCTCGATCCTGCTCTACCTGGCCGAGAAGTTCGGCGAGCTGTTGCCCCGCGATCCGGCCGGGCGTACCGAGACCCTGAACTGGCTGTTCTGGCAGATGGGTAGCGGGCCATACCTGGGCGGTGGGTTCGGCCACTTCTACGCCTACGCCCCGACCAAGATCGAGTACGCCATCGACCGCTTTGCCATGGAGGCCAAGCGCCAGCTCGACGTGCTGGACCGGCGCCTGGCCGAGAGCCGCTACCTCGGCGGTGACGAATACACCATTGCCGATATCGCCAACTGGTGCTGGTACGGTCAACTGGCGCTCGACCGCGTCTACGATGCCGGCGAATTCCTGCAGGTGCAGGAGTACCAGCACGTGCAGCGCTGGGCCAGGGAGATCGACGCTCGCCCGGCGGTGCAGCGCGGGCGTATGGTCAACCGCACCTTCGGCCCACTGGAGCAGCAACTGCACGAGCGCCACGACGCCAGCGACTTCGAGACGCAGACGCAGGACAAGCGCTAGGTGACGGTCATAGCGCCAAGACGACTGGAACACCGTGACCTGGAAGCCTGCG
This sequence comes from Billgrantia sp. Q4P2, assembly GCF_052806135.1. Taxonomy (NCBI): domain Bacteria; kingdom Pseudomonadati; phylum Pseudomonadota; class Gammaproteobacteria; order Oceanospirillales; family Halomonadaceae; genus Billgrantia; species Billgrantia sp. Q4P2. Next base: position 253,436 of record NZ_JBRBAI010000003.1, on the reverse strand, counting down.
CGGCACTGTTCGCGCAGGTGTTCTCTGTGGAACCTTGGAGCGAACCTTGGGGTGCCGATGGGGCTCTGGCGCGGCTCGAGCATTTCCACGCGTCGCCCGGCTTCGTGGGGATGCTGTCGTCGGGCGACAAGGGCGACGTCACGGGCTTCGTGCTGGGTAACCTCGAGCCCTATCTGGATTGCCACCTGTTCTACCTGAGAGAGATGTGCGTCGCCTCGCATCGGCAGGGCCAGGGTATTGGCTCGCAGCTCTATCGGGCCCTGGAGAGGGAACTGGCCTCGCGTGACGTTCGCGCGGTGTACCTGGCCACGGGCCGCAACGTTCCCGCTGCCGGCTTCTACCAGCGCCTGGGCTTTCGCTGCAGCGAGAGCATGGCGTTCTATGCCAAGGGCCTGCAGGGCTAGGCGACGCCTCGTTGGACACCTTCGGGGCGCTCTGGCATGCTTCGCGCTTCGCGAAATCCGCCCAAGAGAAACCCATGACTGCACTGCCGAACTGTCCCGCCTGCCATTCCGAGTACACCTACGAAGTTGCCGACATGTATGCCTGCCCCGAATGCGGCCATGAGTGGTCGGGCCTGGCGGAAGCCGAGCCAGGCGATGGGAAGGTGGTACGCGATGCCAACGGCAACGAGTTGCAGGACGGCGACAGCGTCACCGTGATCAAGGACCTCAAGGTCAAGGGCACCTCGTCGGTGGTCAAGGTGGGTACCAAGGTGAAGAGCATTCGCCTGGTGGAGGGCGACCACGACATCGACTGCAAGATCGATGGCTTCGGGCCGATGAAGCTGAAGTCGGAGTTCGTCAAGAAGGCATAAGCGTCGAGACCCAGGGCGTTTGGCCGGGTGCCCCGCAGGTTCAGCGGGGCACCCAGTCTTCGTTCAGGCAACCTGTCGCGGCCGGTCGCCAAGAGCGATTGCCCGATTCAGGAAGGCGCGATTCAAGGGGCTGAACGGCTTGATGGCCAGGCGCTCATGCGCCAAGCCCTCGGCCACGTCGCGGTAACCGCCACGCAGGGCGGCTTCGGTCAGCGTCCAGTCGATGATGTCGCGCTGGGCATGGCTGCCGCCGAAGCCGTTGGCGATGAAGCGCGCCGGATGCAGGCGCTCGACGGCAGTGCCATAGTCGCCCTGCCAGAACGCGATGAATCCTTCCACCAATGGCAGGCCCGTCTGCCTGGCCCAGACGCTCGCCTCCCGGCTTGCGCCGTTGTCTCGAAGCGCCGACAGCAGCCGGTCGATCCGGTCGCCACGGCCGGCGCCCAGATAGGCCATGACGGCATGCCAGTCGTTGAACGGGTAGAGCTTGCCATCGGCATGGCTGTCCCAGGCTTGTGCCAGTTCCTGCCAGCGGTTGCCGACATCCTGGCCGGTGAGGTGCAGCCGCCAGAGCAGGGCGGAGGCATCGACCATGTCGAGTACCACGGGGCTGCGCTCCTGGCGGATCGGGCCGTCATACAGCGCCAGTGCCCGCTCGGTCTGGCCCAGGTCGAGATGGCACAGGGCCAGGTGCCACCAGTTGTGCACCTTGAACAGGTTGTCCTCGCCCGCCCAGTGCGGTTTGCGCACCGTCATCCAGCCGATGCCATCCTCGGCGCGGCCCTGCATCTCCATCACGTGGGCCACGGCATGGTGCGCCCAGCAGTCGAGCGGCTGCCTGTCCAGGGCGTCTCGGCCGGTCGCCTCGGCCCGGGCGTAGGCGCCGGTCTCCTCCAGCCCGAAGGCGTAAAGGCCAAGGACGATCGAGTAGCCCGGGATATCGGGTGTCCACTTGGGTAGCACCCGGGCGATGCGGTCTCGCAGGTCGCGGGCATTGGCACGGTAGAAGTCGGTCAGGTGCCCGGCCTGCAGGGCCAGCAGGTCGTGCGGATAGCGCATGTTGTGCCGGTCCAGCGCGCAGGCACCCGCGCTCCACTCCCCGGCCAGCAGGTGATCGAGGGCGGCGACGTGGGAGGCTTCGCGATCACTCAGGCGATACGATTTCACGGCCGCGACATCGGCCCTGGCCGCTTCGGCGGCGTCGGGCTCGGTGGCCAGCGCAAACAGGTAGGCCCGGAGGATTCGCGCCATGGCGAAGTCGGGAGCCGACTCGATGGCCTGGTCCAGCGGTGTCACGGGGTCGCCGCGATAGAGGTTGAAGGCCTCTGCCGAGCGGGAATAGAGGTCCAGGGCTTCTGCGGTGGCGCCGGACAGGGTGTTTCCTTGCAGGTCGGTCAGCATTGTCGTTGTCGCTCCACATTCCGTCGTTTCGTCGGGGGAAATGGCGCCGGTCTTTGCCTGACGCCATGCTGCTAAACTACTGGCAGGCGCGGCGGACGATAATGAGCGAGACGCCGGACTTCTTGTCCGAGCCGCCGCCATCACGGGAGCGATGCTCGATGGAGGCTTCTCTCGATGTGCTGCGCACGATCCGCCTGACCGGGGGCATCTTCCTCGATGCGGAATTCACTGCGCCCTGGTGCGTGGCCGCCCAAGTCGCCCCGGAAGACTGTCACCCGTTCACGCCCCTGCCCAAGGGCATCATTGCCTACCATTACGTCAGCGCTGGCCGGCTACTGTTGCGCGTGGGCGAAGGGGCTCCGCTGGAAGTCCCGGCCGGGCACCTGGTGGTGCTACCGCGCAATGATCCGCACGTGCTCGGCAGCAGCCTGGATTGCCCGCCCGTGAGTGCCGAAGGACTCATGCAAGAGACCGTCGAGAGCGGCATCACACGGATCGTTCACGGCGGCGAGGGCGAGGCGACACGGCTCTGGTGCGGCTTCCTGCTCAGCGATACGACGACCGATCCTCTCGTTGCCATGCTACCGAGCGTGATGACGCTGGACGTGGCGCAGGGTGTCGCGGGGCCTTGGATCGAGAGTTCCTTCCGCCTGGCCGCCAGCGAGTTCGCGACAGGAGAGGTGCGCTCGCCGGCGCTGCTGTCGCGGCTGGCGGAGCTGCTCTTCATCGAAGCCGTGCAGTGTTACTTCGCCGGCCTGCCGCCGGAGCAGCTCGGTTGGCTGGGCGGGCTGCGCAACCCCTTCGTCAGCCGCGGCCTGGCACTGGTGCATGACCGCCCGTCCCGCCACTGGACGACCGAAGCGCTGGCGCGGGAAGTGGGGCTCTCGCGTTCCGCCTTCGCCGAACGCTTCACCGAACTGGTGGGCGTGCCGCCCATGCGCTACCTGGCGGGGCTGCGCATGGAATTGGCGGCGCGCCGCCTGCGGGAGTCGCGTGACCCCATTGCGCTGATTGCCGAGGAGGTCGGATACGAGTCGGAAGTCTCCTTCACCAAGGCGTTCAAGCGCACCTTCGGGACGCCGCCGGCAACGTGGCGACGGGGGCAGAAGGGAGGGCCGGCTACCCCAAGTGATAGGCACGATGAGGAGAGTGAGGAATGCTGAGTCCTGATGATTTACGTCATCTCCGCCGCTGCGTGGAGTTGGCCGCTGAAGCGCTCGAGAAAGGCGATGAGCCCTTCGGCTCCGTCCTCGTCGATGGTGGCGGCCGCGTGCTGGGCGAGGATCACAATCGTGTGGCCTCCGGTGACAGTACCCGCCATCCCGAATTTGCGTTGGCACGCTGGGCGGCTGCTCACATGAGCCCGGAAGCGCGCCGCGCGGCTACCGTCTACACCTCGGGCGAACATTGTCCCATGTGTGCCGCTGCGCATGCCTGGGTTGGGCTTGGGCGTATCGTCTATGCCAGCTCCTCGGAGCAGCTGTCCGCTTGGCTTGGCGAGCTGGGGGTTCCGCCGGCTCCTGTACATCCTTTGCCAATCCAGCAAGTTGCTCCAGGCATTATCGTGGAGGGGCCGGCACCCGAGCTGGCGGAGCAGGTGCGCGAGCTGCACTGTCGCTTTTATGGGGCTGGGCCACACTGAAGGCATGTCTCAGCGACGGAGCGACAGCGGAGGGAGCCATGAGCGAGACTACGCAGCGAAAGCGCCAGGGGCGGCTGCGCATCGGTACGTCCGGCTACCAATATCGCCACTGGAAGGGGCGCTTTTATCCGAGCGAGCTGGCCCAGAACGAGTGGTTCGGCCATTACGCCGGACAGTTCGACACGGTGGAGATCAACAACACCTTCTATAACCTGCCCCAGGCGGACACCTTCGACAAGTGGAAAGAGGCGGCGCCTGCCGGCTTCGAGTACGCGTTGAAATTCAGCCGCTACGGCAGTCACATGAAGCGCCTCAAGGATCCCGAGCAGAGCCTGGGAACCTTCCTCGAGGTGGCTCGGCGGCTCGACAGATGCCTGGGTCCGATCCTGGTGCAGCTGCCGCCTAACTGGAAATCGCGGCCAGAGCGGTTGCATGCCTTTCTCGCCGAGGCGCCGAAGCAGTATCGCTTGGCCGTCGAGCTGCGCGACCCCGACTGGTTGAACGACGAGGTGTATGACGTGTTGTGCCGGCACGACGCGGCGCTGTGCCTGCATGACATGCTGGAGCGCCATCCTCGGGTGTTTACCGCCGGCTGGACCTACCTACGCTTTCATGGCAAGCGGTATGCCGGCAGCTACTCACGCCAGTATCTCGTGGCCGAGGCAAAGCGTATCGCTGAGCTGCTGCGCGAGGGCTGCGATGTCTATGCCTATTTCAATAACGACCAGAAGGCTCATGCACCGCGCAATGCGCTGGATCTGAGACGCTTCGTGAACGACAGGCAATGAAGCGGGCGTTCCGAGGCATGCTACCTGGGCTGGCAGGAGTCGCTGACGCTGCTGGCGACACTGGTCGAGGCGGAAATTCCAGCCTGACGGCCCTGGCTGGCACGGATTGGCTGAGGGGGCCAATAGGCGCTGGGCACCGTTGAAATCTTGCCGATGAGAAACGGACCAAGGAGGATCAAGGCCGGAAGGGATACCCCCCGGCCTCTGCTTCCCTTGTGAGCGTCAACCGAGGCTGTATTCTTCCGCGGCTTCCTGAGAGATCAAGGCGTCGGCCAGTGCCCGCGAAGCAAGGGCGAACTCTATGCGTGCCGCGCTGAGGGCGCTCAAGTCCTTGCAGGAGTCGTCACGCTCCAGGCGGTCGAGCTGTATCTTGGCCATGACCAGGCGCTTGCACAGCGCCTCATTGGCGCTTGGTCCCACTACTTCGTCGGAAGAAGCTCCCGGCATACTCAGCATGTTCATCATTACGTCCCCCCTGCGTCCTTCGAACCGAAAAAGCGTTGCGATGCCCCTCGCTTGCACGCTTTTAAGCTTTATCGGTCAAGACGGGAGAAACTGTAGCCCTGATGAAGGTGAAACGCGTGGCGTCTTGCACCGCCTCACAGTGAGGCGATGCAAGTCGAGTGGCTTACAGGACGGTGACCATGACCGGTACCGTACCGCGCCGCAGCATGCCGAGTTCGCGTGCCGCCCGCTTGGAGAGGTCGATGATGCGTCCTTCGACGAAGGGACCGCGGTCATTGATCATCACTTCCACTTCCTGCCCCGTGTCTGCCCGAGTAACGAGCACCTTGGTGCCGAGGGGGAGGCTAGGATGGGCAGCCGTCAAGGCTTGCTGATCGAAGGAGTCGCCGCTGGCGGTGGTGGCGCCCTGGAAACGGTCGCTGTAGAAGGAGGCAATGCCTTCTTCCTGGACTTCAGCCTCGTGGGCCAGGGCATTGGCGGCGGATACCGCAAACAATCCTGCCAGGCAACAAGCGAGCAATTTTCTCGGTAGAGCTCCCATGGTATTACCTCAGGTTATCGTGTGGCGGTTATCGCTTTCATCGATGAGGTGCCGGGTGAGCGTTAGGGATAGTACCTTCCTTGGCCACATTGGGCAACCTAAGCCGTACGCTTCGATTCGCGTTCGTGGAAGAAGCCGTCGCGTTGGGCGGCGTTGGGCGCTGATCGATAAAGGGGTTTCGCTGTCGGCGGTACTGTAGCCGTGAAGAAGGGTTGATCGACAAACCGGGCGATACCTTGATAAGTATCATTTGTTGCCCTGCGGTGAGTGGATGTTCAATCGTGTCTCTTATATGCAGTACCCCTGATGTCATAGGCGACGTGACAGGAGGAGTTCCCCCTGTTTGCCGTCCGGCTCGGCTAGAGAACTGCTCCGTCCGATCGCACCTGCGGAATGGCCATGATGTCGGCGACGAGGTGCTGCGGATCGTAGCCGCCAGGCTGCGTTACCATCGGCGCCCCGGCGACCTGATGGCGCGGCTGGGAGGGGATGAGTTCGTGGTGGTGCTGCATGCTTGCTGAAGCAGGCCGGCTTGGCCTATACCGCGGGCCAAGCAGGCAGGAAGGGGGAGGGTAGCGGGCTTCGAAAGCAAGCTTGACTGCTTCTCGAAGCATGCACGTGCTGTCTAGCCGGCGCCCTGGGCACGGTTGGGCCAAGGGCTCGGCTCTTGCTCATGAGCGATGAGCCGCAGGTTCGGCACGGTTGCCGTGCGATTGCGCCCATTCTCCTTCGCCGCATAGAGGCCTTCGTCGGCCTGCTGCACCAGCACGGAGCGGTTGGCATTGCGTACCGGCAACATCGTGGAGACACCAATGCTGACGGTGACATGCTTTGCCACGGGCGAAGCGGGAAACGGGAGGGCTCGTTCCGCGAGCATGGCATGGACGCGCTCGGCCATGCGTACGGCACCTTCCATACCGGTATGCGGCATCAGCAGCACCATTTCCTCACCGCCATAGCGGGCCACCATGTCACCCGGACGTGCAGCGGCAGTACGGAGCACGTTGGCCACTCCACGCAGGCAGGTGTCGCCGGCCTGGTGTCCGTAGGTGTCGTTGAAAAGCTTGAAGCAGTCGATATCGATCATCAGCAGGCTGAGTGGCTGACGCTCGCGTGCCGCCCGGCGCCATTCCAGCTTCAGCACGCGCTCGAATTCCCGGCGGTTGGCAATGCCCAGCAGGCCGTCGCTGGCGGCCTCGTGAGCGAGTTCCGCATTCTGGGCGGCCAGGCGCTCGCGCTCCCGCAGTAGCCGGGCTTCCCGGCTACGGTAGATATGGTGCATCGGCAGGATGATCAGGGTAAGCGCGAGGGCGATGCCGCTGGCGAAGCCGGCAAGCGCGATGCCGGGGGGCAGCAAGTCCGCCGCCAGGGCTTCCAGGGAGGCGCTAACGCTGGGAAAGAGGGTGTTCTGCTCAGGTACCAAGCCGTTGAGGGAAAGGGCAGCGTCGAGCAGCAGGGTGGCGGCCAACACGCAGCCGGCAAGACAGGTCCTATTGCTCAGCGGAGACTTGGGCTTCGTATGCATGGCGTTCGTCTCGTTCCTGGGCCGTTCGGGCTGTTTGCCCGTGACAGGGTAGCGACTCTGGCCAGCTTTCGCTCGCGTGTCCTTGGCGTTCTGCTGCGTTTCTTGCGGTTAAAAAAAGGGCCGCAGAGCGGCCCAAGTACGCAGGGAACTAAAGGATAGTGCTAACTCATCGCAAGAGCGTGCCTTCGGCCGGTGGAAACAGATGAGGCTTGCTTGTCGGATTCCATCCCGCATTGCGCCGATCCGTGACGCTGCAAGTACCTCTGGTGACGAGCGGTGGCCATTTCGTATTGCCTGGCTCGTCATACCTTTGCCATTGCATTGGCATAAGCGAAAATAGTGCCATTTCTTAGTATTTTGTTTAAAAAACATGCAGTTAAAATAAGAATGGGAAGAGGTGGTACGTTTGGAGCGGGATAGCGGTACAGAAAAACACGTCAAAGTGTCCCTTAATGACGACGCCTATTGATCTTCTCTTGGAATTTTCAATAAAAACAAAGTGTTGCATGTCTCCTTTTGGAGACAGTGGGCGGGTGGTATCCAAGCCACAGGCCGGTGAGAGCGAACCGGACAGGGGAAACCTCGGAATTTTCCCAGAGAAGCCCGGGTGAACAGAGTGAGGGTAGACCGAAGGCGTCGCTCAGGCGAGACTGCCTTCGTACCTCTGACCTTTCCTGACAGGGAGAATCGAAATGGCGAGCATCTTCAGCCGTATCATCCATGGCGAGCTACCCGGCGAGTTCGTCTGGTCCGACGAGCAGTGCGTGGCCATCATGACCCTCAACCCAATGAAGCCCGGCCACCTGTTGGTAATTCCACGGGAGGAAATCGACCACTGGGATGACATGCCGGCCGGGCTGAGCGCTCATCTGATGTCGGTGTCGCAGAAACTGGCCAAGGCGCTCAAGCAGGCTTTTCCCTGCGAGCGCGTGGGAATGATGATCGTCGGCCTCGAAGTGCCCCATGCGCACGTGCATCTGGTGCCGATCGATGCGATGCAGGACATCCGCCTCGAAGGGCTTCCCCAGGCTCGGCCTGAGGAGCTGGCGGAGCATGCCGATCGTATTCGTGGGGCTCTCTAGGCGAGCCGGCCTTAGCCCAGGCGTGGCAGCCGGCTGCCTCTATGTACGCCATGGCTTACACACTTTAGCGCCGATGTCTGATAGCACTTCCGTGGCACTGGTCTAGTATGGGTATCTTCTTAAGCCTGCTGTGGTCACGGTGGGCAGTACCCGTCCAAGAGCTGGGCTTATGGAGGACACGGTGCACGAAAAACTGCTGGAGACTCGGCGGCAATGGTATGCCGCCTATATCGATGGAAACGTCGGTCAGTTGGATCATATCGAGCTCGACGACTTCGTCTTGATCGATGAAACGGGCTTGGAGGGCAAGCTGGATCAACTCGGTGGCATCGCCGAAGCCGTAGCAGCGGATCGGTGGTTTGCCCGTGGCAGCCACGCCGAGGACATCATCCTGAGACTGGTGCCGCTCGGCGATGCCGTGTCGATACACGGGCAAGGCCGGATCGTCGATGACGCCGGGATTCGACCCAGCCTCTATTTCAGCGAGCTGTGGCAGAAGGAAAATGGGGAGTGGCGGGTGCTGTCATTGCACTTCACGCATGCCGCCACTCCCTCGGGTTGAGTCGCTGGGGTTGTCTTCGTCGCGTCTTCAATCGCGCTGCTGGACACAGTTGGCATAGAAGCTCACGGTCGCCGGCCAGTCGGTGAAGATACCGATGATGCCAACGTCCTGCACCAGCGCATCGAGTGTGATCAGCTTGTCGCCTTCGCGGCGGATCACCTCTTCCGTAGTCTGGTGGTACCACTGGCCACCCTCGGCCAGCGGGCCGGAGCGCTCCAGGGTCCAGGTGATCAGCTCGAGCCCCGCTTCCTTGGCACGCTCGGCATATTCCGAAGGTACGATGCGGCTGTCGTCCTCGCCGAAGTCGGGATTGGCAGCCAGCAGCATCCAGGTCGGTGGCGCGAGAATCTGCACGCCCCGTTCGGCCAGCTCCTCCATGCTCGGCGACCAGGTGTCCGGGGCGGTATGGTCGAAGCCGTCGTCATCGTAGCGACCGTCCAGGTAGACCGCCTGCTCGCCGAACTCGGGTTCGTTTTCGATCCAGTAGAGCACGTCGTCGAGGTTGAACGACTGGGCAAAGACGTCACCGGGCGCCACATCCGCTGCCTTGTACTCGTCGATCAGCTTCTGCGCGTAATCCTGCTGGCTCATGCCGTTGAAGGGCATCTCCACCTCGGGCGCCTTGAGCTCGGGGGTCATCTTCACGCCGAGTTCCTTGAACAGGGCGATGGTGTCGGCGTGGCTCATCAGGGTGCCACGCGTGGCGTAGAGGTCGGTGCGCCAGCCTGGCGTTCCGGCCAGGTACTCCTCGAGGCTGCGCGCTTCGCGGTTGGCGCCTTCCATGGTGCCGCGCAGGGTGCGGTACTCGGCCAGCGTGATGTCGCTGGTACAGCAGCGGATCTCGGCAGCGTTGCTCAACTCGCCGCTCTCGGCGTCGATCTCGGGCGGTACGCTGCACTTCTGGGCCAGCTCGGTTTCCACGATGTTGGTGGTGTAGTGCAGGTCGCACTGGGAATGGCGGCAAACGAGTTCGTTGTCGCTGGTGAAGGTCACGTCGCATTCCACGATGCCAGCACCGCCCTGAGCCCCAGCCAGGTAGGATTCCAGGGTGTGCTCGGGAAACTGCAGTGGGGCGCCGCGATGGGCAATGACGAGATCCGAAGGCTGCCAGTCGGTGTGCCGCGCGGCGCATTCGCGCAGTTCGGCCTTGAGCTCGCGCTCGCGTTCGGTTTCCTCGCTCATGTCGTTGACCAGAAACAGCGGGCGTGGCCCGAGCGTTACCTGCCTGGCGGCTTCCACCAGGGCATCGTTCCACTCGGGAGCGTTCCCGGTCGTTTCCTGAGCCATCGTCGAGCCGGCGGCCAGCATGCCTAGGCAAGCTAGGGTGGGGAGTGTCTTGTTCATGGCGTGTCTCGCTTTCTTCCTTGTTGGCGTGGGCCACAGTTGACGCCTGTAGCCAGACTTGAGCGTAGCCATGCGTGACGAAGCGGGCTAGCGCTCCGATATCGCCAGGCGTACCGCCAGGGCGAGGAAACCCGCCGCGAAGGCGCGTCGCAGCCAGGCGAGAACCCGCGGACGTGTCAGGATCCGCTGGCGCGCGGCAGCCGCGCTGACGCCATAGACGATAAACAGCGCAAATGTCATTAGCATGAAGACGAGGCTCAGCTCGAGCATTTGTGTGAGCGGGGCCCCGTCGGTATCGACGAACTGCGGCAGGAAGGCGAGAAAGAACAGGGTGAGCTTGGGGTTGAGCAGATTGAGCAGTACGCCGCTGCCGATCAGTTGTCTCGCCTGTAGCGGCGTCTGGTCGGCGGCAGGGAGTGCGGTTTCACGCGACTTCAGCACGCTCCAGGCAATGTAGAGCAGGTAGGCGACGCCCAGCAGCTTGAGTAGCTGGAAGGCCGTGGCGCTGGCATGCAGCAGCGAGGCAAGCCCGGTGATGGCGGCGAGCATGTGCGGCACGATGCCAAGGGTACAGCCGAGTGCCGCCAGGATGCTGGCGCGTACGCCTCGGGCAAGGCCCGTGGCAAGCGTATAGAGCACTCCGGTACCGGGTGAGGCGACGACGACCAGAGAGGTCAGCAGGTATTCGAGGGTCATGGGCAGGCTCCGATAACGCAACCACGCTAGCGTGGTGCTATCGCCTGGCCGGGTCTTGAACGAAATTGCAGCCTCTCAGTGGGCTTGGATCGCGCGGCGGTAGCGCCCCGGGGAGAGCCCGAGCTGGCGGTTGAATGCCCGGCTCATCGCCATCAGGCCATCGACTCCCGTGGTGTGCGCGGCTACGTGATGACGCTCTTCTGGCATGTCGATTTTCCTGGGCCTGGAATGGCATCCACAGCCGGCTGAGGCCCAGCCAAGACTGAACGCTCCTTGGCAGGCCTCATCTCCAGTAACACTATATTTGTTACTTTAAAGATATATTCAAATGAATTATTTGAGAGGGGTGAGAATGTCAGCTTCCGGTTAGCCTAGTCAAGGCTGCTCTTCGGATGAAGAGCCGGGTGCCGGGCGCTCAAGATAGCGCCACAAGGCCTCGTGCGCAGCCTGTAACTGGCTGGCCTGGTGGGCCCAGCAGCGAAGTACTTCATCGTCGTAGCGTGCGGTAGAGGAGTAGATATGTGTCATGAACTGGTCCTCCTTCAGGACTACACCTCCAGCGTAGACGCTTTTTGCTGCAATGCAGCAAAAGATTTGTAACTGTCTGTCCCGTATCCATTCTCCAAACGCAAAACGCCCCATCCGGCGGTGGCCGAATGGGGCGTGAGTTGCTGTTGCGGTGAAACGTCAGCGCTGCGGATGTTCCTCGAACAGCTCGGCCTTGGCCTCGCGCATCACGTCCTCGCATGCGGCCTGGTGGGCGAGCTGGGTCAACAGGCTATGGGTCACGGCGAAGCCCTTGCCGAGACAGGTATCCACATCTTCGCGACTCAAATGAGGGGTCACGTCATAGTCGATCTTGATCGTTCTGCCACTACCGTCCAGCTTGTCGGCGAGGCTGCGGATGAACCAGGCGAAGCGCCCGCGCCAGCCGCTGGTCTCTTCCGTGCCTTCGTTCACGCTGAACGTACACCGCCACTCAGGTTTGTAGACTCGCATGAGTTATCTCCTGTACTGGCTTGGGTTATGGATGTTCGATCGTGATGCTCGGCTCCGCTTCTTCGACAAGACTACTTTTCCAACATAACAAAATTGTACCGAACTTTCACGGACTGTGCTGATTCGCTACGCATGCTGCTCATGGCTCTGAAGCAATGGCTGCGTTGCAGCAAGTCCTGTTCGGAACGACGCACAAGTACCCTATCGGCACAGTGACAGAAATCCTGAATGGATTCGAGCGGTATTCAAGCAGGCAAGAAGGTTGGCGGCATGCCGCTATCGGTCGGGCTGGTCGAGCCATCCGGAGAAATGGATCAGGTGAGCAGCCAAGTGCCCGCTCCTGGCGGGAGCGGGCACTTGGCATGATGGCGCACTCGCTGTATCGCCTGCTGGACAGTCCTCGGACTGCTACTCAGAGCCGTACCAGCATCTTGCCTCGGTTGGCCCCTTCGAACAGCTTGAGAAAGGCGTCGGGGGTGCGCTCCAGCCCCTCCTCGATGGTTTCCTCGTAGTCGATCTCGCCTTGGGCGACACGCGGTCCGACCTCCTCGAGGAAATGCGGATATTCGGTCCAGTGATCGAAGATGATGAAGCCCTGCATGCGGGCGCGCTGGACCAGCAGGTTCGCCAGATTGCTCGGGCCTTGCGCCTGGGTTTCGTCGTTATAATGCGAGATCAGCCCGCAGATGGCGATGCGTGCACCGACCTTGAGATTGTTCAGTGCCGCTTCGAGGCAAGCGCCGCCAACGTTCTCGAAGTACACATCGAAGCCTTCGGGACAGGCTTCCTTGAGGGCGGCACTCAGTTGCCGGGCATCCTTGCCCTTGTAGCTCACGGCGCGGATATCGTGCTGTTCCAGCCATTCGAGCTTGTCCGCTGCACCGGCGATACCGACCACCGTGCCACCCCTGGCCTTGGCCAGTTGCACGGCGAGCGAGCCTACGGCACCGCTGGCGGCGCTGACCAGTACATTGTCGCCTTCACGCAGGTTGGCAATGCGGTTGAGCCCCGTCCAGGCGGTCATTCCCGGCATGCCGAGCACGCCCAGATAGGCTTGCTCGGGGATCTGCATGTCGGGCAGGGGCTCCAGTACCTCCCCCTTGAGCTGAGCGATGTCCCGCCATCCCGCCATGTGGCGCACCCTGTCGCCCGCCTTGAAACGGGCATGACGCGACTCGATCACCTCGCCGATGGCGGCGCCTTCCAGCGGAGCGTTCAGATCGAACGGTGCGACGTAGGTCCTGACACCGCTCATGCGGCCCCGCATGTAGGGGTCGACCGAGAGCCAGGTATTGCGAATGCGTACCTCACCTTCATCCAGCGCGGGTAGCGCCTGGCTGTGCAGCTCGAATAGCTCTCTTGGCGGCATCCCTTTCGGGTAGTCGCAGATGGTGAAATAACGTGACTGCATGTCGGCTCCTTGACCAGCTTGCATCCTGCACTGCCTGGTAATTTCAGCGCGGTGGCCCTTGTTCGTACAGCTCGGCCTTGGCATCGCGCATCACGTCCTCGCAGGCGGCCTGCTGCGCCAGTTGGTTGAGCAGGGCGTGGGTGACCTCGAAACCCTTGATCAGGCAGGTATCGATCTCCTCCGCTGTCACGGCGGGCTCGACATTGCACTCGATCGTCACCGTGCGGCCCTTGCCGTGGAGCCTGTCGGCCCAGCGTCGAATGCGCCAGGCAAACCTTTCACGCCAGCTCGCTGACGCTCCGGCGGCTTCGTTCACGGTGAAAGTGCAGTGCCATTCCGGCTTGTAGATTTTCATACGAACCTCCCGTTCCGGCTGGGAACATCCCGCTGTCTCTCCTTGTTTACCGTGGTTAACGGTCGAGACGTCCATGTTTCCAGCATAGAAGCTTTATTGGCTGGGAGCAGGTTAGCGAGTGTGAAGGCCAAGTGAGAAAGCGCATACGGTGCGCAAGGCGGGGGCGGGATTGGACCGATTCCGTGTCTCTGTCCATGGTTAGGGTATCGATCAATTTCACAACCATGGACGGAATGGTGAACAAGGTCGCTCGTCGAGTTGCCATGACAATAGGGGCAGTGCTGCTGGTGCTGGTGGCCGCGGCGCTGTTCCTGGAGTCCGCCTGGTTTCGTGGCTGGCTGGAAGACCAGGCCGGCGAACAGTTGGGGCGTGAGGTGGCGATCGGTGATCACGGCATCGATTGGGGCTTGCCGTTGACCCTGCGGCTCAACGAGGTGCGCATCGCCAATGCGAGCTGGGCCGACGATCCCATGGCCCGCCTCGATGAACTGTCGGTGACCCTTGATGTGGGCGCCTTGCTGCAAGGCGAGATCGAGCTGGAACGGATTGGCATCCGCCGGCCGGAGGTGCTCCTGCTGCGCCGTGAGGACGGCAGCACCAATATCGATGACCTGCTGCAGGGTAAGCCGACCGAGGAGCAGGAGATTCCCCTTTGGCCCAGAGCCTTCGATATCGACCAGGGGCGGCTGGTTTTTCGCGATGCAGGCCATGGCGTCGAACTCGACATCGCTTTCTCCACCCCCGGTGAGAGTGTCGAAGAGCTGAGCGTGGTTCTTCGCGGGGAGGGTAGTGCACAAGGCGAGCCCGTCCGGTTTCAAGGCCTGCTGCACCTGCAGATGGAAGAGCGCCGTGGTGCCATCGAAGCATTCCAGGGGCGAATCGGAGATGGTCGCCTGCGCGGTGCCTTGGCGCTGGATCTGGGGCGCGAGATACCGCGCTTCGCGGCCAATCTCGAAGCCGACAGCCTCGACCTGGACCGCTGGATCGGTCTGTTTGCCGATGATATCCAGCCGGCCGAGCCCGATCCTGCCGGGCCGGAGCGCCCCTTGACGGACAGGCTGGGAGTGCTGCGCTCCTTCGAGGCTGAGGTCGATCTGGACATCGGCCGGCTGCAGCTCGCCGAGCGCGCCTTCCACGAGGTGGTAGTACAGGCCGCGCTACGAGAAGGGCGGCTGTCGATCGGGCGGTTGCAGGCGAGAGAACCGCTGGGGAATGGCGGGGAGCGCCTGTTGCAGGTTCAGGGGCGGGTGGACGTCGAGACCCGAGCCGCTGCCGTCGAGCAAGGGCGGCTGCGTTACCGGGATACGGTGCAGGATATCGAGCTCGAGGCGATCTTCGAGACCCCCGCTGAGGCCATCAACGGGCAGCGCCTGGCCGTACGCGGCGAGGGGCACGTTCAAGATGACCCCTTGGCGTTTCATGGCCTGCTTCGCCTTGACCTGGACACATGGCGCGGCGGCATCGACGGATTCGAGGCGAACATTGGCGATAGTCGCCTGGAGGGGCGGCTGGCGTTCGACCTGGGACGCGACGTTCCACGGCTGGCGGCCGAGCTGGACGCCGATGTACTCGATCTGGACCGTTGGGGCCTGTTCGAGGACGCCCAGGAAGATGCAACGCCTGGGGATGAAGATGCAGTACAGGATGATGAGGAGTGGGACCATCGCGTAGCCCAGGCCCTGGCAGGGCTGGAAGCGTTCGAGGCTTACCTCGACCTGGCGCTCGGGCAGCTTCGCTACGCCGGCCAGACCCTGCATGCCCTGACCTTCGATGCGACCCTGGAGGAGGGGCGGCTCTCCATTGCCCGGCTTCAGGCCATGCAGCAGGTCGATGAGGAGGCGCCGCGCTCGCTGAACGTCCAGGGCTGGATCGAGGTCGATGAGCAGCGCCTGGTAGCCGACCTGCAGGCGCAGTTGGACCGCATCGATCTGACCGCAGCGCTATCCCCGTTCGGGTTTGGTCCCTTGGGTACACTGGACGGCAACCTCAACACCCGCGTGGTCGACGGTGGGTTGCTGTTCGAGAATACCGCGCTGGACTATCTCGCTCCGCATTGGGGGCTTGCGCTCTCGTTCACTGCCGACACGCTCACCGAGGGCGTGGAGGGGCAACGGGTGCACCTGGTCGGCGAGGGCAGCTACGAACAGGAGCCCTTCGGCTTCGACCTGCTGGTGGGGCCGCTGCTGGACCTCACCAATCCCGATAGACCTTATCCGGTAGCCGGAGAGCTCGCCAGCGGCGATACCCGGCTTTGGATCGATGGCAGCGCGGTGCAGCCCTTCGCCCTCGAAGCGGTAGAGGGCCGTGCCCGCCTCGAGGGACCCAGCCCGGCGGAGCTTACCGACCTGACCGGCATCATCCTGCCCGAACTGCCGCCCTATCGGGTCAGCGGTTACCTGCGCTACCAGGATGGCCAGCTCGATATCGATGGCCTCGAAGGCGGCTTCGGCGACAGCGACGTGGCCGGTGACGTGCGCATGCACTTCGGTGACCGTCCCAGGATATGGGCGACGCTCGTCTCGCAGCAACTGGAAGCGGACGATCTGTTGCCGATGCTGGGCATGTCGCCGGAAACCGGTACGGACGAGACGGCTTCGCCCGAGCAGCAGCAGTGGGAGGCGGAGGAGCAGCGTGCTGGGATACTGTTCCCCGACCGTGAATGGGACCTGGAGGCGCTGCGCAACACCGACATCGTGCTGGACTACGAGGCGGTCGACGTGCAGGCGAAACACGTCCCGTTCGAAAACCTGGCGCTCGCCCTGGAGCTGGAACAGGGGGTAATGACGGTCGAACCCCTGCGGCTGGGGCTCGGTGGCGGCCGGGTCAGTGCCTCCTGGGTCATGGATGCACGCCAGGCGGCCTTGGAGGGCAACCTGCAGCTGGCGCTCGACCAGGTCAATCTCAGCGCGCTACTGGAAGAGGCCGGCCTGCCCGAGGTGGCCCGAGATACCCTGGGATTGATCGGTGGCCGTGGCGATTTCCGCTACCGCGGGCGCTCCATGCACGAGGTCATGGCCGGGCTCGATGGCGAGCTGGAGCTGGCCATGTCCCAGGGCTGGCTGGACATCATCGCCGCCGAACTGCTGCCGCTCAATGTGGCCAATGCATTGGTGGCGGCACTCACCGGCGAAGGTCAGGTACAGCTGGAGTGCACCTACCTGCGTTTCGTTGCCGATAGCGGCCTGGTCGATCTGGATGAGTTCTTCATGGCCACGGAGATCGCTCACTTCGAGGGAGCCGGTGCCATCAACCTGGCCACCGAGAGAATGGACTTGGCCTTCCAGGGGCACAATCTCGATCCCACGCTGTTCACCGGTAACTCGCCGGTGGAACTGAAAGGGTCGTTACGCGAGCCGGAGGTGAACGTCATCACCCAGGAGTTGATCGCGCGTGGTGCCCTGTCGCTACTGGGCGCCATCGTCGCGCCCCCCCTGGCAATTCTGCCGTGGATCGATCTGGGTGGTGGCGAACGGGTCGGGATGGGCTGCGAGCGGGCGCTCTCGGCGTTCGAGGAGTAAACCTGCCAAGGCGGCCGATAAGCAAAGGGTTACTGCGCCTCGTGCCACGCCTCATGGCCACAGCTCAGGCAATGGAAAAGCGCCTCATAGCCGGAATCGGTCGCATCCGAACGACGCAGCGTTCCCGCCTGGTAGGTGAAGGAGCGCAGCGAGCAGAGCGGGCAGCGAATCTCCTCGTGGCGCGGACCTCGCGGCAGGGCGGGTGACGTCGCGTTGACAGGGGCAGGCGCGCCGGCTGCTTCAGCGATGGCGCTATCGAGTTCCTTTTTCACCGACTCCGCCAGGTGACGTGCGGTATCGGCCTGGTCGGCAGCGGCGAGCTCGGCCAGTCGCTCGATGTCTTGTTGTACGGCTTTCAGCCGTGAAGCGATATCGGCCATCGGGGTCACCTGCCTCATCGTTTGCGCTCTCGTTCTATCAGCATAACCCGGACTTGCCGATATGCCATTCATCGTGTGTCAGTCAATTCACCGTGGCCGGCTCCAGTTCAGGAATGGAGAGCGGCCCCGGCGCGTATTTCATTGTTTTGTCAACGCTACTTTCCGTTACGCTATGCCGAGCTTCTTCCGCTGCCAGTCGAGAAGCGTCAAGGCCAGCGGCAGGACAGGTGCGGAGGCGAACATGAACAGGCCCGAACGGTTCCCCGAGGAAAAGCATCTTTCCTCGGTTGGCGACGACTTCCAGGAAGGCCCGCAAGGGGCCGTCTCGCGACTCTGGCGCGACCTGATGACCTCGGGTGGTCGCACCTCGGAGGGTTCCCCCACTATCTGCGCATTACTCTGCTGAACCTGATTCAGGGCGCGGCCATTTTCGTCTGGTCCCTGTTCCTGGTCTTGATCCTGTTCGGCGTGCTGGAATCCTCTCCGGGGCGCCTGGCCATCGATTCCGCAGGCCTGATGGTGGCGATCGGGGTCATCACCGGCCTGCGCCTGGGGCTTCCTGTCGCCTGGGCCGTGCATGTCACCCACGTCTTTCTCTTCGTTTGCCTGCTGGGGCTGTCGATCGTTCGGGCCGACAACCCTCTGACGATGACCCTGCCGCTGATCTACCCCGCCCTGGCATTCCTGCTGCTCGACGACATCCGCCGCGGGCTCGCCGGCACCCTGTTGATGACGGCGGCGCTCAATATCCTGCTCGCCACCGGGTTCGGCCCCACCCTGCACGATGGCACGATGCTGCTGGACGGGGCACTCACCGTTACCGTGGTGATGCTGTTCCAGGCTGCAGTCATGGCGCTCTACCTGTACCACCGCAAGCAGGCGATCCTGATGTTGAGGAGGATAAGCCTGAGCCTCAACGAACTCGCCAGTCACGATCCGCTGACCGGGCTCTACAACCGCCGTACCTTCATCGAAGTGCTCGAGCGTGAATTGTCGCGCCGGGATGACGACGAACGCCAACTGGCTTTCCTGCTGTTCGATGTCGATCGTTTCAAGGCGTATAACGATCACTTTGGCCATCCCCAGGGCGATGAGCTGCTGAAGCAGCTTGCCGGCACGGCCAGCGAGGTCTTCTCCCGTGGCGAGGACGTGGTGTTTCGTCTCGGCGGTGAGGAGTTCGGCGTGGTGTATCACACCGAGACGCCGGAACAGGCGGCGCACATGGCCGATCGGCTACTGGCCTCGGTCGAAGCCATGGGAGCCCCGGCACCCGCAGGACCACATGACAATGTCACGGTCTCAGCCGGGCTCTACCTGGTACAGAGGCGGCATGCCACTACCGCCAACCATGTCTACAGCCGGGCGGACCAGGCGCTTTACCGGGCCAAGGAGGCGGGCCGGGCACGCTGGCTGCACGCCACGCCATGAGCCTTGCCTAACCCCCGGGGCCATACTCGAGGCAGCGCTCGGTCATGGCCGGGCCCTGCAGCAGGGCGCTGTTGAGGTCGCGCAGGGCGCTGCGCAGGCCCTCCTCCAGTACCGGATGATAGAAGGGCATCTCCAGCATGCGCTCGACGCCCATCTTCTGCTCCAGCGCCCAGGCCAGCAGGTGAGCGATATGTTCCACGCGGGGGCCGAACAGCTCGGCACCGAGGAACTGGCCGGAACCGTGCTCGGCGTACAGGCGCATCAGGCCGCGGTTCTGGCGTATCACCACCGCGCGGCCCTGATCCTCGAAGGTGGCTTCACCTTCGGCGACTCCATCACAGCCGAAGCGCTGCGCCGCTTCGTCGCGGCTCAGGCCCACCGTAGCCATCTGCGGCTCGGTGAAGACGATCGACAGCGGCATACTGCGACGGCCTGCGCGGCGCTCGGGGTAGCGGCCGGCGTTATGCCCGGCGATACGGCCCTGCTGGTTCGCTTCGTGCAGCAGCGGTAGTTCCTGGCTGGCGTCCCCGGCGATGAAGACATGACTGCCATCGCCCTGGTCGCCAGCCTGGCGGCACTGCATGGTGAAGCGGTTGTAAAGGGGAACGCCCTTGTCGTCCAGCGCCAGGCCGGCGTTCTGCAGGTCGAGGCGGTCGAGGTTGGGGCGGCGCCCCGTGGCGGCCAGCAGGTAGTCGAAGCGTTCGGTCAGGCGGCGGCCGCTGCCGCGCTCGATGAAGCTGATCGCCACCTGGTCCCCGTCGCGCTCGATGGCTTCTACCTGAGCCGCGGGGTCGAGGTAGAACTCATCGTTGAAGATGCGTTCGGCGTAGTCACGCAGCGCCGGGTCCTGGAACGGGCCGAGCGAGCCGCTCCTGCCGAACATGCGAATACGCACGTCCAAGCGGCCGAGCGCCTGGCCAAGTTCCAGTCCGACGATGCCGGAGCCGAATACGGCCACCGATTCGGGCAGCTCTTCCCATTCGAAGATGGCGTCGCTATCGACCAGGCGATCGCCGGCCGGGGCGAAGGCCTTGGGCCAGTGGGGACGCGAGCCGGTTGCAATGATGATGGCCCGGGCGCGCAGGCGCAGATCGTCGCCGACACGCAGCGTATGTGGATCCTCGAAGCGGGCGTGGCCTCGGATACGATTTTCGGGCTCGATACGCTGCATGGAGGCGAGCACGCTCTCGACGAAGGCGTCGCGCTGACGCCTGACGCGGGCCATGACGTCCCGGCCGTTGACCTCGATGCTCCCGACTTCGATGCCGAAGCCAGCGGCCTCGCGGACCTGATGGGCCGACTCGGCAGCGGCGATCAGCAGTTTGGAAGGCATGCAGCCCACCCGGGCGCAGGTGGTTCCGGGCTCACCGCCCTCGATGAGTACTACCCGATCATGGTACTGCCTGGCCGTCTGCCAGGCACTCAGGCCGGCGGTGCCGGCTCCTATCACAGCGACTTCGACGTTGCTTTCCTGCATCGCTCGCCTCCCTTGACCCATTAGCATGGGCTCGAATGGCCCGACATGGTTAAAGCCTAGACGCCATTTGCCGGGAGTGATCGGTACAAGGCGGCGTGCTCACGACTTGCGGTTGTGGGTGGGTTTGTCCTTCTGGCTGGTCGAAGCCATCTTCTCGAGTTCCTTCTCGTCCATGGACTCGTACATCTGCTTCGATGCGCCTTCGAGTTCGCCGACCTTCTTCTCGCCGCGCTTGGCGGCAAGGGCGGCCCCGGCGGCCATTTGCTGGGCTTTTGATTTGGCTGGCATGGTCTGGTTCCTTCCTGTCGACACGGGATGGGTTTACCGATGTTCAGCTTAGTTTCAGCTTACTGTCGTAAAAGTTAGCCTGTGGCAAGGAAGCTTGTCGTTTCAATGTGTTACGGATGTCATGATTTGTTAGTCAAGAAAACACCGTTCTGCATGTAGGTGGCTGAGAACAGAACGGAAATAACTAAAATACGTTTTCCGGGGGTTTACAAAACCCCTTTTGACTGAGGGCTGTTTGCGTGATATTTGGACAATGCAAGACGGAAAATTATAACAATCTGGCGTGAGTTCATTCGGTTTGTCAGGAACACTTGATTCAAACTTTACGAATAAATCCGTTGATTCGCGGGGAAAGGAGTCTCATGCGCCAGCTTGTCATCCAGAGCCGATCCCAGGATCCGGCCAGCCAGTCCTGCCATGACGATGTCACTGGCCTGCACACGCGCCGCCACGCCGAGCATCATCTGGCGTCGTTGCTGGCGCGAGCCGCCGAGCAGGGTACGAAAGTCGCCGTCCTGCACATCGACATCGATCGCTTGAAGGAAATCAACCATTCGCTGGGAAGGCCCATGGGCGATGCCTGCCTGCGCTTGGTGGCGCAGCGGGTTACCGACATCGTCGATTTCAAGGGCGATGTCAGCCGACTCGACAGCGATGAGGTCATGGCCGTGATGCCCGACGTGGCAGCCTTGGAGTCGGTCATCCCGCTGGTCGAACGATTGCTGGAGCGTACCCGCCAGCCCATCGAGCTATCCGGGCGAACCCTCTTTGCCAGCTGCTGCATTGGGCTCGCGCTGTATCCCGACCATGGCGATACGGTCACCGAATTGATGCGACACGCCAACCTGGCCCGACGTAAGGCGCAGGCCAGGGGTAGCATGCAGTATTGCGTCTTCTCGTACGACCTGCTCGACAGCGGCCCCGATCGTATCGCGCTGCGCTGTGAATTGCGCGATGTCTTGGCACGCAGTGAAATGGAACTGCGCTATCGTCCCTTGCTCTGCGCCCGCAGCGGCCAGGTCGTGGCGGTGTCGGCCCAGCCGCGCTGGCGTTCGCCCCGCTTCGGTCTGCTGGAGGCGGCACAGTGGTTGCCTGCCGCCCGGGACAACGACCAGTTGCAGGAGATCTGCTGTTGGGTGCTGGCCAGGGCCTGTCGGCATGCTCGGTCCTGGTTTGAAGCAGGTTCCGGACTGCGGGTCGTCGTCAGCGTGCCGGCCGAAGGAGTGGTGGGCAACGTGCTGGTCGAAAGCGTCCGTGCCGCGCTCGAGGAGAGCGGCCTGCCAGCGGGGCTGCTCGAGATCGGGTTGACCGAAGGCGGGTTGATGCAGGAGCCCGATCATGTCGGCGCAGTGCTCGAGCGGCTCAAGGCGACAGGCGTGCGGCTTTCCATCGACGGTTTCGGCAAGGGGCCCTCCATCCTTGGCCACCTGAGCCTGTTTCCCATCGACACGCTGAAGCTCGATGCGCTGTTCATCGATGATTGCCTCGACAATCCGCGCCGCCAGGCCGTCATCCGCTCGGTCATCGGCATGGCGCACGAGCTGGGCGTACGCGTGGCGGCGAGCGGGGTCAGTTCACGCCACCAGGCCAATTACCTGCGCGAGCAGGGCTGCGACTTGTTGCAGGGCGGCCTGTGGGCGCGTTTGGAGTATAGCGACCCGCCCTCGGAGTAGCGGCGCCGCAGGGCGAGCATGCAGACGTGAGGTTGCGGCAAGGCCCCTTTGGGTCGACCATGAAGCCTTTCCATGACCCCCGCCCATGACAGGAGCCGACATGCCCATCGTGACCATCCAGCAGTTCCCGCGCGAGCTGGCGCAGAAGCGCGAACTCGCACGCCGTATCACCGAGGCCTTCGTCGAGGTCTATGGCGTCTCCGAGCAGAGCGTGCAGGTATTCTTCAACGAAGTGGACGGCGAAAGCTGGGCCAAGGCGGGAATGATGGGCTGCGATCGTAGCGGTGGGCAAGGCTGAACACGAGGAGGCGACATGCGACTGCAGCACGCTACCTGGCAGGAGGTCGAGACCTACCTGCAGCGCGAAACCGGTATCATCGTGCCAATCGGTTCTACCGAGCAGCATGGCCCCAACGGCCTGGTAGGCACCGACGCCATCTGCCCCGAGACGATCGCCTGGGAAATCGGCGAGCGCCATGGGGTGCTGGTGGCACCGACCCAGAACCTGGGCATGGCCCAGCACCACTTGGCGTTTCCCGGCACCATCAGCCTGCGTCCCAGCACGCTCATTGCCGTGCTGCAGGACACCGTGACTTCGCTGTCGCGTCACGGCTTCACGCATGTGTTCTTCCTCAACGGCCATGGCGGCAACATCGCTAGCCTGAGTGCGGCCTTCGCCGCAATCTACACCGAGCGCAGCATGGGCTTGGGTCTCCAGCCCGCCGGCGAGCTGCACCTTGCCACCAACAACTGGTTTGCCGGCCCGCGGGTGCGCGAACTGGCCGAGTCGCTCTATGGCGATGCCGAGGGCACCCATGCTACTGCCTCGGAGGTGGCGCTCTCCTGGTTCGCTCGCCCTGAAGCGATCAAGCGAGTGAGCATGTCGCCACGCATCGCCCCCCGCGGCAGCGCCCAGTGCGATGCCGACGAGTTCCGCCGTCGCTTCCCCGATGGCCGCATGGGCTCGGATCCGTCACTTGCCACCCTGGAGCATGGCGAGCGCTTCCTGGAGGCCAGCGTGGCCGATGTGTGGGAGGCGTACCGGGCTTTCACGCAGCCGGGCTAACGGCCAAAGAGAGAGGAGGATGAATGCTGCGCGTGATCTCCTCCCTGGCCGGTGTCTACGGCCTCGTGGTGTTGCTGGCCTGGTTCTTCCAGGAGCGACTTCTCTATCTGCCGCACATGGGGCGGGAACATGTCGCCACGCCGGCCGATCGCGGCCTGGCGTGGCAGCAGGTCGACCTGGTGACCGAGGATGGCGTGACCCTCGACGCCTGGTGGATCCCCGTCGAGGATGCCCGCGGCTACCTGCTGTTCCTGCATGGCAACGCCGGCAACATCTCCCATCGCCTCGATTCGATCCAGCAGTTCCATCGCCTGGGCCTGTCGGTACTGATCCTCGACTACCGCGGCTACGGCCGCAGCGAGGGCCGCCCCTCCGAGGAGGGCACGGCACGGGACGCCCGAGCCGGCTGGCGCTGGCTGACCGAGCAGGTGGGAGCGTCCGCCGATGAGATCGTGCTGTTCGGGCGCTCGCTGGGGGCGGCCGTGGCGGCAGAACTGGTCGCCTCGCTGGCGCCGCAGGTCCAGCCGGCGGCCGTGATCCTCGAGTCGCCGTTCCGTTCGGTGCCGGCGTTGGGGCAGCAACTCTATCCCTTCCTGCCGGTTCGCTGGCTGGCCACGCTGGACTATTCCACAGAGCGCTACGTGGCGCGTATCGAGGCGCCGCTGCTGGTGATCCACAGCCGCGATGACGAAATCATTCCTTTCTCTGAGGGTGAAGCGGTATTTCGGGCCGCAGGCGAGCCCAAGGAGTTGCTCACCATTCGTGGTGGCCACAACACCGGTTTCATCGAGAGCGAGCCGGAATATTCCTCGGCTATCGACGATTTCCTCGAACGCCATGCCGGAATGGCCACGCGGCCTTGAACTCTGTCATTCGACCTATTCTTGCCTGATTGTAGTGGTGTATCTCCCTGTTGGATTTGAGGCCATGAAAGGTAATCTTTTTTATCCGCCCATTGCGCTATTGTCATGCGCTTTTCTTCTCTCATGGAAAGCGAATTGACAGGCCTGCCACGAAGACTATTTTTCGAGTATCAGCCAAATTTTACGTCTGGATTGGACTGATTGCATGGAGCCCTTCTTGGGCGTGACGGCACATGGCAAAACATGGAGGTGGCAAATGAGTGATACCCATAGCCGCATGGATTCGGAGGCAAGTGCCGGCAACGGTAGCGGCCGGCATGGTCTCGATCGCGAGGAAATCCGCCACCAGGCGGAGGAGGCACGCGACGAACTGCGTGAGGCGGCCCGAGTGCAGGCCGAGAGCCTGCTCGATCGGCAGAAGGCTGCGGCGGCCGACCAAGCCGCGAAAGTGACCACGGTGCTGCACAAGATGGCGGATGAGTTCGAGCGCCAGGAGCAGCCCTACTTCTCCGGCTGCGTGAACGAGCTGGCCAAGCGCTCCGACGCCTTTTCACGCCACCTGCGCGAACGCGACCTGGAAACGCTGATGGAGCAGACCCGCCACTACAGTCGCCAGCACCCGGCATTGTTCATGGGGGGGGCCATTGCGGCCGGCTTCATGCTGTCCCGTTTCATGCGTAGCTCCAGCCACGGCAGCACCAGCCACAGCAACGTACCGGACCATTGAGTCGCAGCATGAGACGAAAGCGCTGGCTTTCGTCGAGTGAAGCTTTGCCGAAAGATGCAATGGAGGCGACACCTCATGGAAGCGAAAGACAGAATTCGTACGGGAGAGTCCACGATCGGCTCTCTCTTCTCTAGCCTGGCACGGGAAGTGACCTCACTGGTACGCAAGGAAACCGAGCTGGCCAAGGTCGAGATGAGCGAGAAGACCAGCCAGGCGGTGGGCGCTCTTGCATCGATCGCTATCGCCGGCGCGGTGCTGATGTGCGGTTTTCTAGTGCTGCTTGCCGCCGCGGTCTTTGGCCTCAATACCGTTCTTCCTCCCGAAACCACACCTTGGCTCTCCGCTCTTGTCGTCGGTGGGGTCGTGGTGGTGATCGGCCTCATCATGCTTCAAGCGGGGCGCAAGAAACTCAAGCAGGGAAACCTGATGCCAACGCGCACCATGGCGAGCCTGCGGCGCGACAAGGCGTTGACCCAGGAGCATGAAGAAGCGGTCAAGGAGGAGCTGAGATGAGCCAGGACGGTCGGCGCCGTACCGACGAGATCGAGAACGAGGTATACCAGGCGCGGGCGCGCCTGGACGAGACCCTTCATCAAATCGAAGAGAGACTTTCTCCAGAGCAGCTTATGAACACGACCTATGACTACCTACGCCAGGGCGGAGCCGAACGGCTCGTTTCCCGCCTGGGAAATACGATCAAGGAAAATCCGCTGCCCGTGATGGTAACCGGCATCGGCCTTGGCTGGCTGTTGCTGGCGCAGCGCAGCTCGCACCACGACCATGGGCAGTATGCCGTGCAGGGGGGCTACCCTGGCGCCACCATGCCGCGCACGCGGATGCCCAGCGGCGACGACATGCCCGCCAGCGGCGGTCATGAAACCATTAGCGGAGCCGGCACCACGACCCTCGGGCATGACCCTGCGGCGCTGGGGGCGACACCCCGGCACGGCGACGAGGCGCATGGCCACGGCATGACCCGCAAGGCGCACCAGATGGCCGAAAACCTGCGTGACAGGGCCGAACACCTGGGCGACCAGGTCAAGGAGCGTACCCAGAATATGAGTGAGCAGATGCGCGAACGCTCCTCGCACCTGTGGGATCGCCAGCATTCCGCCATGCAGTCGGTCACCCATCGCGCTCAGGATGCGGGTACCCAGGCCACTCACTTCGTGCAGGAACATCCGTTGGTGGCCGGCGCGCTGGGGGTGGCCGTGGGCGCCGTGCTCGGCAGCCTGTTCTCGCCGACCCGCGTGGAGAACCGCCATCTTGGCGCAATGCGCGACCGAGCCCTGCTTCGCGCCGAGGAGGCTGGCCAGGAGCAGCTCGAGCGGGCCGAGGAAAAGATCCATGAGACCGCCGAGCGGGTCAAGGAAGAGGCTCGTTCGATGCACTCCTCACACGCGACGTCCCCAAAGGCGCCGTCGTCGAACTCCTCGGGCTATGTAGAGAATCCCTCCAGCGAGGAACGCTTCGCCAAGGCCGGCGCTTCCGAGCCGGGCAGTTCGCAGCCGTCCGCCGGCGAAGCGGTCAGGAAGGGCGGTACCAGTGCGCCCAGCGCAAAGCCGCCGGGCAGCAGCTCTTCACCTGCCAAGGGCGGTTGATACCGCTTGGAGCCACTGTCGAGCGACGTGCCGTGCCGGTGACTCCGGCGCGGCGCGTCAGGATGCCACTTCGGCGTTGTGGAAGACGTTCTGCACGTCGTCCAGGTCGTTGAGGGCGTCGATCAGCTTCTCGAACATGGCCACGTCGTCACCCTCGACCGGAGTCGTGGTCTGGGGCACGAACTGGATCTCGTCGACCTCGAACTCGATCTCGCCGAAGGTGTCGATGAGCGCCTGCTTGGCCTTGGCATACTCGGTATGCGGGGCGAAGACGGTGATATGGCCCTCTTCATTCTCGATGTCGGTGACGTCGACATCGGCCTCCATCAGCGCTTCCAGCACAGCCTCCTCGTCGCTGCCGGCAAAGGCGAGAATGGCGCAGTGGTCGAACATGTGGCTGACGCTGCCCGGGGTGCCGAGCTTGCTCTTGGCCTTGTTGAAGCAGGCGCGCACGTCGCCGAAGGTGCGATTGGGGTTGTCGGTCAGGCAGTCGACGATGACCATGCAGTTGCCCGGACCGAAGCCCTCGTAGCGGGCCGGTGAGTAGTCCTCGCCGCCCACGCCGCTGGCCTTGTCCAGCGCCTTCTCGATCACGTGGCTCGGTACCTGGTCCTTCTTGGCGCGCTCCATCAGGCCGCGCAGTGTCAGGTTGCCGTTGGGGTCGGTGCCGCCCTGCTTGGCGCAGACGTAGATCTCGCGCCCGTACTTGCTGTACACCTTGGTCTTGGCGGCGGCCGTTTTGGCCATGGATTCCTTGCGGTTCTGAAAGGCCCTGCCCATAAACGTTGTCCTGTTGCATCGGATACGAGGCTGGATTCTACGAAACCGGCCTGTCCGGGAACAGCCCTATTTCGCCTTGCTGACGGCTGACGTGATACGGAGCACGACTACACTGCTCTGAGATTCCCGCGATTGACGGAGCCACGCCATGGATCATCACCAGTATCGCCACGCCCTGGCGGCACGGCTCGAGGCCAGCGAACTGGCTTTTTCCGAAAGCGAGTTCGATGCCCGCCTGGCCCGCGTTCGCCGCGCCATGCAGGAGGCCGGCCTGGACGCCCTGCTGCTGACGGACCCCGCCGACATCTACTACCTGACCGGTTACAACACCTTCGAGGTATCGGTGCATACCTGCCTCGTCTGCTCGGTCGAACGGCTGGTACTGCAGGTGCCCTCCATCGAGACCGGGCCGGCGGTGGTCACCGCCCGGGTCGACGAGTTGCTGGGCTATCGCTGGGAGGGCATCGCCGAGGTGCTCGATCCCCTGACCGAGACCCTGGCCCCCTTTCGCGCCATTGGCCTGGATCTCTACGGGGCGGGGCTGCGCCACGGGGTACTGCGCGAGCTGCAGAGGCGCCTGGGCGTCGAGCGCTTCCGCGACGATGGCGGCGATCTGCTCGACCGCATTCGTATCGTCAAGAGCGAAGCGGAACTCGCCTGCCTGCGCGAGAGCGCCCGGATCACCTCGCTGGGGATCGCCGCGGCCACGCGGGTCATTACCGCCGGCATGACGGACAGCGACGTGGCGGCGGAGGGCGCCCGCGCCATGCTGGCGGCCGGCAGCGAGTTCATGAGCATGCAGCCCATCGTCACCGCCGGCCGGCGCATCAGCGTGATCCACATGAACCATCAGCGCCATCGCATCGCGCCCGACGAGCCGGTGTTCCTGGAGTTCGGCTCCGCCTACCGGCGCTACACCGCGCCGATGATGAAGACGGTCGTGGCGGGCCGCGCCTCACCGCAGATGTTGGTGCTGCGCGATGTATGTCGCGACCTGTTCGAGTCCTTGGGCGCCTCGATGCGCCCCGGCAACACCTTCGACGATGCTGCCCGGGCCGCCGAGGCCGTGCTCGAGCCCCATGCCGATCGGGTGTTCTTCTCGGGCGTGTTCGGCTACGCCGTGGGCGCCCAGTTTCCGCCCAGCTGGGTCGAGGGCAGCGGCTATATCGCCCGTGGGCAGCAGCGCGAATTCGAAGCCGACATGGTCTTTCACCTGCCGCTCTGCCTGCGTGTCCCGGGCGTGTGGGGCGTTGGGCTCAGCGATACCGTGCGGGTCACGCCGCAGGGCGCAGAGCCGCTCACCGACAATGACTGGAAGCTGGTCGAGAGCGATGCCACCTGAGCGGGCAAGCCGACGGTGGTTGAGCAAAGAGAGGCCTGGCCCGCGATGGCGGGCCAGGTGGGTCAGGCTGAACGGGCCAGCTCCATCGGGGCGATGTTCTGGTTCACGCGGAACAGGTTGTCGGGATCGTACTGCTGCTTGAGCTGCTGCAACCGGAGGTAGTTTTGCGCATAGGCGCTGTCGACGCGGCCGTCCTCATCCTCGGTGAAGAAGTTGACGTAGCCGCCGCCGGTGGCAAACGGTGTGGTGTCGCGAAACACCTGCCGTGCCCAATCGCGAACGGTGTCATCCTGCCCCGGGTCCTGCCAGCGACCATGCACGTTCATCACGAAATTGGCGTTGCGCCCGGCGTAGGCGGTAGCGGTCTCGTCCACGTCGCCCATGGCACCTCCCAATTGGGCAATGAAGGTTTCGCACTCGGGGCCGGGCAGCGTCGCCGCTCCCTGGATCACGGCGTCGATCAGGTCGTCGCTGACCTCGACGAAGTTGTGGGACTTCCAGTAGTTCCTGGCGCCCGGTGCCAGCAGTGGGTCGAATGCGGTCTGGAACCCGGCGTAGGGCTGGGGGCCAAGCATGCTACCGAGCGGGTCGCCGAAGCCGAGTACCTCCGTGGCCAGGCGTTCGCCCGTGGCGATATCGCCGTGGTGCAGCAGGGCGAACACCACGACTTCCTTGCCGTGCACCGACTCGGGCAGGAAGGGCAGCGGAGGCGCCTGGCGCAGCACCGTCCATATGCTGAATTCGCGGGGGGCGTTGGCGGCAAAGTCGCGCCAGGCCTGCAGCACCTGCTTGGCCTGGGCGAAGGGGAACACGACCAGGCCGGCATAGACCTCAGGCCCCACGGGGTGTAGCTGGAACTCGAAAGAGGTGACCACGCCGAAGTTGCCGCCGCCACCGCGAATGGCCCAGAACAGCTCCGGCTCCTGAGTGGCCGAGACGACGCGCAACTCGCCGTCGGCGGTCACGATATCGGCGGAGAGCAGGTTGTCTGCGGTCAGGCCATGTTGGCGAGTCAGCCAACCGAAACCGCCGCCCAGGCACAGGCCAGCCACTCCGGTGGTGGAATTGATGCCGAGTGGCGTGGCCAGGCCGAAGGCTTGGGTTTCATGGTCGACGTCACCCAGCAAGGCACCCGCGCCAACGCGTGCGGTACACTGGTCGGGATCGACCCGTACGTGGCGCATCGGTGAGAGGTCGATCGTCAGGGCGCCGTCGGCAATGGCATTGCCGGCAATGTGGTGACCGCCACCGCGCACGCTGAGCAGCATACGGTGCTGGTGGGCAAAATCGACCGCATGGCGCACATCCTGGGTACCCAGGCAGCGGGCAATGAGGGCGGGGTGGCGATCGACCATGCCATTCCAGACGCGGCGCGCTGGCTCGTATTCGTTATCGGCAGCGGTTAGCACGCCGCCGCGGATGTGCTGGGAAAACGATTCGACCTGCTCGGAGGATAGCGAGGCGAGTTCGCCGTCCAGGCTGCGGTAGGTCAGGGATTGCATGGTGCTTCTCCTTGCTTACGTCTGCAGTTGTCATGAATGTTGTTGCGACGTAAGCCAGTATCGATTCTTGTCACTCTGCGTGACTGACTGGGACTCCAGACGAATTGCTCCGAAATCCGATTCCGGCATGGCGATTGGCGGCATCGTCCCCGATACTGCTTCAGACAGGGCGCGCGCTGCCATCTCATCGGCCCTGGGCGGGGCAGGCATGAGCCAGGACACGTTGTCGGTTGTTCTACGCTGCGTACGGCTACGCGGCGCGGTGTTCTATCACGTCGAAGGCGATACTCGCTGGGTCAGCGAATCGCCCTCGGCGATAGAAATCGCCGACCTGATCATGCCGGGTGTCGAGCATGTGATGGCCTATCATGTGCTGACCCACGGTAGCTGCTGGGCATCGGTCGTCGACGAACCGCCGGTGGCCCTGCACGAAGGGGACGTGGTGATCTTCCCTCGCGGTGATCCGCATGTGATGTCGAGTGAGCCCGGCATGCGAGGCCAGGTGGATCTCAGTCCTTACGCTCTTCCGCGCCCCGAGCAGTTGCCCTATTTCGCCAGCCAGCGCGGCAGCTCGATGCGGATGTCGCGCCTGGATCCCGAGCAGGAGCGGCACAGCGCTACCCTGGTGTGTGGCTTCTTCGGCTGCGATGCCAACCCCTTCAACCCCCTTCTGGACAGTCTGCCGCACCTGCTGCATGTGCCCGCGAGGCAGGACGACGACGATTGGATCGCCCACTTCATTCGCTTCGCCCTGGCTGAATCGATCCATAAGCGACCGGGGGGCGAAGCGCTGCTCGAACGGCTCAGCGAGGCCATGTTCGTCGAGTTGGTGCGCCGATACCTGGAAACGATGCCGGAAGGGCAGTCGACCTGGCTGGCCGGCCTGCAGGATCGACATGTCGGTCGCGCTCTGGCATTGCTGCACCAGCGGCCGGGTGATGCCTGGACGATCGACAAACTCGCCGCTTGCACCGGGTTGTCGCGCTCCGCGCTACACGAGCGTTTCGCTCGCTTTACCGGACACGCCCCGATGCACTACCTCGCCAAGTGGCGCATGCAGGTTGCCGCTGGCCTGCTGCGCCAGACCCGCGCCTCGGTGGCATCGATCGCCCTCGAGGTCGGCTACGAATCGGAAGCGGCCTTCAGCCGGGCCTTTCGTCGTGAAACCAGCTTGCCCCCGGCGACCTGGAGGCGGCGACAAACCCGGCCCATGCAATGACAGGTACTATACTTGAGGCGCACGAGGACAAGCCTGCACACGGCTTCTCCCAACCCAGTTGCCACGAGACCAGTTGCCACGAAAGAAGGAGGGTGCCATGACCCTGACCGTAACGGCGACCTACCATGACCTGATGAAGGCCACCAACGCCTACGATGAGCTGATCTCGGAGGGCTTCCCGCGCGAAAAGCTCTATTTCGACAAGGAGGCGCACCAGATCAAGGTGATCGTGCCGGATACCTCGAAAGACGGGGCAGAGAAAATTCTCGGCCGCCATCAGCCGGACGACCTCTGGGCGCGTCCCTACGAGACGCAGTGACCTGCGGTGCAGAGGGTATCGGTTGAAACCTAGGCCATGGCCTGGTCGTCGAGCGCAGTGGCGCGCCGATAGGCATCGCGATCGCTGACCCGCGACCAGTAGTCGACGAAGGCCGGGCACGATTCCAGGCTGCCGAAC
Source organism: Billgrantia sp. Q4P2 (assembly GCF_052806135.1). NCBI lineage: Bacteria > Pseudomonadati > Pseudomonadota > Gammaproteobacteria > Oceanospirillales > Halomonadaceae > Billgrantia > Billgrantia sp. Q4P2. The sequence goes on along the minus strand of NZ_JBRBAI010000003.1, from coordinate 221,487 downwards.
AGCAGCCCCCAGCCGATGTGCGAGCCGAGGTAGACATCGGCCGCGGTGAAGCGGGGGCCGGCAATGTACTCGTGCTCGCTCAGCGCCTGCTCCAAGGTCTCGAGCACCGCTTCGATGGTGCCGTAGCCCACACGGCCCTGCTGCTCGACATTGGGTTCCATGCCCAGGTCGCGGTCCGTCATGGCGGCCTCCAGCGGGCCGGCGGCAAAGAACAGCCAACGATAGTAGGCGCCGCGCTCGGTTAGTGGCGGGGCCAGGCCGGCGGCGGGAAAGGCGTCGGCCAGGTAGGCGCAGATGGCGGCGCACTCGGTCACCACGGTATTGCCGTGCTGCAGTGCCGGGACCTTGCCCATGGGGTTGATGAGAAGGTAGCCGGGTGCTTTCATCGCCGGGCCGTAGGGAAGGTTTTCGGTGCGGTAGGGGGCACCGACCTCTTCCAGCATCCAGCGGGCGATGCGCCCGCGAGACATGGGATTGGTGTAGAGGACGAGGGTATCGTGCATGGCAGCTCTCTCCGTGGCTCCCACCAAGATAGCAGCTCCCGAAGGAGACGTAGCTGAACGGTTAACGAACGGTTAAACGATGCCGAGGCAGGCGGTAAGTCAATCGGGATCGAGCAGGCGTGGCCCCGTGCCCTCGGCGGCCAGTTCGTCCTCTGGGTTGCGCAGCGGGCAATCCCCCATCGACAGGCAACCGCAGCCGATGCAGTGATCGAGCTGGTCGCGCAGATGGGCGAGGCGGGTGATCCGCTCGTCCAGAGCGTGCCGCCAATTCGCCGAGAGACGCCGCCAGTCGGCAGCGGTGGGAGCCCGGAAGTCCGGCAGCGCTTCGAAGGCGTTACGAATCTCGGCCAGGGTGATGCCGGTACGCTGAGCGACCTTGATGATCGCCACGCGGCGTAGCACGTCGCGGGAGAAACGCCGCTGATTGCCGGCGTTGCGGCGGCTCTTGATCAGCCCCTTGGCTTCGTAGAAGTGAATGGCGGAAACCGCCAGGCCGCTGCGCTTCGCGACTTCGCCAACACTGAGGTCACGCTGGAGGTGGGCCGGCATCTTCCGTCTCCTTGAGTTTGGCTGAGGAGGCGTTTTTAGCGCTTCGCCAGGTGTCTGGCAAGTCATGGTACCTACCCTCGTAGTTTGAGCTTCATATATAAGCGCCATTGATGAAAAGAATCACCAGGTTTGATTTTGCATCCACTCGCAAGGCTCGTATGGTATTCAGCTCTTTTTGCAAAATTTTTCCAACGACTCTCTTGACCTCAATTTAAGTTTAGGTTTTAGCCTGCACTCTGTCAGCCAGTCTGGAGCATATTCGGGAAGCTCCAGACTTGCTGTTTCCTAAGTTTTCTTGACGATGGAGTTGTCATGTTCCGTTACTTCGAGACGCTGGTGGACCCCTATCCCTCGGGGCAGACCGGGACGCCGCCGCGGGGGCTCATCGCCTTCGTCCTGCACTTCTCGCGGCCGCTGCTGCCGCTGCTGGCGGCGCTGGCGCTGTTGACGGCGCTGGTCTCGGCCGCCGAGGTGATGTTCTTCAGCTACATGGGCGACCTGGTGGACTGGCTCTCGGATGCCGAGCGCGAGGGGTTCTTCACCGAGTACGGCTGGCGCCTGGCCGGCATGGCGGCACTGGTGGCGATCGGCTTGCCGCTGCTGACCCTGCTGCAGTCGCTGGTGATGCACCAGGGCATCTTCGGCAACTATCCCATGCTCGGCCGCTGGATGGCGCACCGCCACATGCTCAGCCAGAGCCTGGCGTTCTACCAGGACGAGTTTGCCGGGCGCGTTTCGCAGAAGGTGATGCAGACGGCATTGGCGATCCGCGAGACGGTCACCAAGATGCTCGACCTGATGGTCTACGTGCTGGTCTATTTCGCCGGCGCCATGCTGCTGATGGGCCAGGCCGAACCCTGGCTGATGCTGCCGCTGCTGGTGTGGCTGGCCGGCTACGTGGCGATACTGTGGTACTTCGTACCGCGCTTGCGGCGGGTTTCCATGGCCCAGGCCGATGCACGTGCGGTGATGACCGGGCGCATCGTCGATAGCTACAGCAACATCCAGACCATCAAGCTGTTTGCCGATACCCGGCGCGAGCAGGCCTATGCCCGCGATGCCATGGAGCAGTTCATGGTCACCGTGCATCGCCAGATGCGTCTGGCCACCGGGCTCACCGTGAGCCTGACCCTGCTCAACTCGCTGCTGCTGGCTGGGGTGGCGGCGGTGGCCATCGGTGCCTGGTACCTCGGGGCCGTATCGCTTGGCATCATCGCCGTGGCCATCGCCCTGGTAATGCGTATTCGCTTCATGTCCAACTGGATCCTGTGGGAGGTGGCGGGACTGTTCGAGAACATCGGCACGGTGCAGGACGGCATCAACACCATTGCCCAGGAGCCGACGATCAAGGACGCGCCCGATGCCACCGAGCTCACGGTTCCTCGCGGCGAGATTCGCTTCGAAGCGATGCGCTTCGGCTACGCCCGCCCGGATGGTGAGACGAATCGGGTGTTCGATGGCTTCACGCTGAACATCGCGCCGGGCGAGAAGGTCGGCCTGATCGGACGTTCGGGGGCCGGCAAGTCGACCCTGGCCAATCTGCTGCTGCGCTTCTATGACCTCGAGGGCGGGCGCATCCTGATCGATGGCCAGGACATCTCCCGGGTTACCCAGGAGTCGCTGCGCCGGAAGATCGGTATGGTCACCCAGGACACCTCGCTGCTGCATCGCTCGGTGCGCGACAACATCCGCTACGGCAGCCCCGATGCCAGTGAGGAGGAGATCCGGGAGGCGGTACGCCGTGCCCACGCCGATACCTTCATCGATGAGCTGGTGGATCTCGAAGGTCGCCGCGGTCTGGATGCTCACGTCGGCGAGCGCGGCGTCAAGCTTTCCGGGGGGCAGCGCCAGCGCATCGCCATCGCCCGGGTGCTGCTCAAGAACGCGCCGGTCCTGGTGCTCGACGAGGCCACCTCGGCGCTCGACTCCGAAGTCGAGGCCGCCATTCAGGAGCAGCTCGACACGCTGATGGTGGGCAAGACGGTGATCGCCATCGCGCACCGGCTGTCGACCATCGCCATGCTCGACCGACTGGTAGTCATCGACGAGGGAGAAATCGTCGAGAGCGGTACCCACCGTGAGCTGCTGGCGCGTGACGGGCTTTACGCCTCGCTGTGGCGCCGCCAGTCGGGTGGTTTCCTGGGGCTGGATACCGGGGAGGACACCGAGCGCCGACATGGAAAGCCGCTGGACGTGGCGCCTTGAGTCAATCACAACCCTTGGCGAAAGGAGGGGAGGTATGAAAGGTGTGCAACGGGAAGCCATCAACCCGCGTGGACTGCCGAATACGCTGCAGTACGGTTTCAGCCAGGCCGTGATGGTGAAGGGGGGCTATCGCGTACATCTCTCGGGGCAGGTCGGTGTCGATGCCCACGAGTGCCTGGTTGGCCCCGACCTCGAGGGCCAGACCTTCGCCGCGCTGGACAACATCGAAGCGATACTCGGCACGCTGGGAGGCGACCTGTCTCACGTGGTGATGCTGCGCATCTATATCGCCGAGCCCGCCCGTTACGATCAGGAGGGCGTGGTGCAGGCGCTGCGCTCGCGTTTCCCCCAGTCGCCGCCGGCAACCTCCTGGGTGATCGTCAGCGGGCTCTCGGAGCCGGAGTGGCTGATCGAGATCGAGGCAGAAGCGGTGCTGCCGGATTAGGCCAGCGCTTTATCTTCCTCGGGCTCTGCGGCATGCACTGGTGGCTGCCAGGCGGGAGTCTGCAGTTTCATGTGCATGCGCTCCACCACGAAGTCGACGAAAGTGCGTACCTTGGGCGAGATGAGGCTGCCGCCGGGGAACACGGCGTGCAGCTCCGTCTCGGGACCTTCCCACTCCTCCAGGATTCGCCGCGGGCGCTCGGTTGCCGGGCCAAGGCAGACGACGAACTCGCTGGCCAGCATGATGCCCTGGCCGTCGGCCAGCAGGTTGCGCAGCACGAAGGGGTCGTTGGCGATGGCCACGGGATCGACCTCGGCCTCGATCGCTTCGCCGCTCTGCGCATGGCGCAGGTGCCAGAGGAAGCGCTGCCCGCGCCGATCCTTGCTGCTGGCCAGGGCGGGAAGGCCAACGAGTTCTGAGGGGTGGCGCGGTTCACCGTAGCGGGCCACGTAACCTTCACTGGCATAGACGTAGGAGCGGTAGCGCGCCAGCGTACGGGCCATCAGTGAGGAGTCGGGCAGGGGGCCGACGCGCAGGGCGACGTCGATCTGCTCGGCCACCAGGTCGAGACGCTCGTTGGAGAGCACCAGCTCGATGCGCACCTGGGGATAGAGCTTGCGGAAGTCCTCGATCAGTACCGAGGTGAATTCGGTACACAGGGTGAAGGGGGCGGTTACTCGTAGCCAGCCGCGTGGGCTCTCTTCGAGATGCTGCACGGCCTTTTCCGCCTCGCCCAGGTCGCGGGCGATGCGATTGCAGTAGTCGAAGTAGATGGCACCGGCCTCGGTCAGGCTCAGGTTGCGAGTGGTGCGGTTCAGCAACCGGGCACCGAGGTGCCGCTCCAGGTCCTGTACCTTGCGACTGACCGTCGTCTTTCCAAGACGAAGTTGCTTGGCGGCGGCGCTGAAGCTGCCCTGCTCCACGACCTTGGCAAAGATCAGGGCGTCGTTGAGATCTTGCAGCATGGTTATTGTCCTGTGCCGTGCATGCAATGTCAGGGGAAACACTGCGGGAAGAAAGACGAGAACGGCTGCACGGTGACTGTCCCGTCAACGGGACAGTATTTCCCTGTCGGCCCGACTAATCAAGTGACCGGTAACACTATATCGTGGCGTTCGGAAAATTTTTCGTTGTCGATTAATTACGCCGTCGAACGATATTAATAACGTCAGATAAAAGAGTTAAGAAAAACGGAATCTTGGCGAAAGCCTGCCGGTCGCGGCTAAGGAAGCGCTGAACAAGTCGACGAGCGAGATGAAGCGCAAGGCGCACGGAGCACAGGAACCGGAGCATATGGGTTATATGTGAGGATTCCGAGCACCGCGCAACGCAGCGATTCGCTCGCGCAGGCATTTGTGCAGTGTTTCCGTGACATGCAAGCGGCTACTTTGCACTTGGGAGAAAAGAAACAATGAACGTCCACAAGATGTTCGGGAGTCGAGGGAGTCGGCAACTCTTCATGGTCACCGCCATGGTTGCCGGACTCATCGTTCTGACGGGTTGCGATAGCCTGGCGGATGGAGGCCAGGAGGAAGGGGCTCAGCAGGGCCCGCCGCCGCCCCAGGTCAGTGTGGCCCAGGTGCTGGTCGAGGACGTCGAGCTGTGGGATGCCTTCACCGGCCGTATCGAGGCGGTGGAAACGGTCGACTTGCGCCCGCGCGTGTCGGGCTACATCGACAGCATCCACTACACCGAAGGCCAGGAAGTCGAGAAGGGCGACGTGCTGTTCATCATCGACCCGCGCCCCTATCGCGCCGAGCTGGAACGCGCCGAGGCCGAGCTTCAGCGGGCCCGGGCGCGGGCCGAGCTGGCACGCAGCGAAGCCGCTCGGGCAGAGGCGCTGGCGCAGAGCCGCTCGATCTCGCGCGAGGAACTGGACCAGCGACGCTCTGCGGCGGCCACCGCCGAGGCCGACATCCTGGCTGCCCAGGCCATCGCCGAGACGGCCCGGCTCAACATGGAGTTCACCGAAGTGCGTGCGCCCATCGCCGGACGTGCCGGCAGGGCGATGGTCACTCCGGGCAACCTCGTTTCCGAGGACACGCCGCTGACTCGTATCGTCGCCCTGGATCGGGTCCATGTGCACTTCCACAGCGACGAGCGGGCCTATCTGCACTACGACGCCATGGCGCGCAACGGCAGCCAGGCCAGTTTTCGCGAGGGTGGCATACCGGTGCGTGTGGGCCTGGCCAATGACGAGGGCTACCCCTACCGCGGTGAGGTCGACTTCGTCGACAACCACCTCGATGCCGAGGCCGGCACCATCCTGACCCGTGCCGTGCTCGACAACAGCGAGGGCCGTTTCGCCCCGGGCATGTACGCACGCGTGCAGCTGCTGGCGGGGGAGGCGGAGGGCTCCCTGCTGATCGACGACAAGGCGGTACTCACCGACCAGGACCGCAAGTACGTCTACGTGGTCGACGAGGAGGGCCGCGCCATGCGTCGCGACGTGCAGCTGGGGCGCATGGCCGATGGACTGCGTGTCGTCGCCGCCGGTCTCGAGCCCGGTGATCAGGTGGTCGTGAATGGTGCCCAGCGGATCTTCTTCCCCGGCATGCCGGTGGCGGCGGAGAGCGTCGACATGCGCGGCCAGACCGAGGGCGGCAACGAACTGGCCGCCACACGCTGACCGGACCAGGCTCCACATCACCGATGTGACATAACAAACGTCATAAACCCCTGAACGACATCTTCGGCGCGGACGTGGCTTTCCGCGCCGGGAGGGAGTCTTGTCATGGATTTCGCCAAGTTCTTCGTCGACCGGCCGATCTTCGCCGCGGTGCTGTCGATCCTGATATTCATCGCCGGGGCGATCACCATCCCGCTGCTGCCGGTCAGCGAATACCCCGACGTGGTGCCGCCGACCGTGCAGGTGCGGGCGGTCTATCCCGGCGCCAACCCCAGGGAGATCGCCGAGACGGTGGCCACGCCGCTGGAAGAGGCGATCACCGGGGTCGAGAACCTGATGTACATGAAGTCGGTGGCCGGTTCCGACGGGGTGCTGGCGATGACGCTGACCTTCCGTCCCGGCACCGACCCGGACGAGGCCCAGGTGCAGGTACAGAACCGGGTCAGCCAGGCGCTGGCACGGCTGCCCGAAGCGGTGCGCCGCCAGGGCGTGACCACCGACAAGCAGTCGCCCGACCTGACCATGGTGCCGCAGCTGATCTCGCCCGATGGCCGCTACGACAGCACTTACCTGCGCAACTACGCGGCGCTGCACGTGCGCGACGAGCTGGCGCGCTTGCCTGGGGTGGGCCAGGCGATGCTGTTCGGCGCCGGTGACTACGCCATGCGGGTGTGGATCGACCCCGACCGTGCCGCCGCCCGCGGGCTCACCGCCGGCGACATCATCGCCGCGATCCGTGAGCAGAACGTGCAGGTCTCGGCCGGCCAGCTCGGTGCGCCGCCGACACCGTCGTCGTCGGATTTCCTCGTCTCGATCAATGCCCAGGGGCGCCTGACCACCGAAGAGGAATTCGGCGACATCGTGGTCAGGGCCGGCAGCGACGGCCAGATCACCTACCTTTCGGACGTGGCACGCATCGAACTCGGCGCCGCCGAGTATTCGCTGCGCGCACTGCTCGACAATCAACAGGCGGTGGCCATCGGCATCTTCCAGGCGCCCGGCTCCAACGCCATCGCCCTGTCCGATGCGGTACGCGAGAAAATGGACGAGCTGGCCGAGCGTTTTCCCGAGGGGGTGGAGCACACCATCGTCTACGACCCCACGGTGTTCGTGCGCGACTCGATCAAGTCGGTGATCAAGACCCTGCTCGAGGCGGTGCTGCTGGTGGTGCTGGTGGTGACGCTGTTCCTGCAGACCTGGCGCGCCTCGGTGATCCCGCTGCTGGCGGTGCCGGTGTCGATCGTCGGCACCTTCGCCGTGCTCTACCTGCTCGGTTTCTCGATCAACACCCTGACCCTGTTCGGCCTGGTGCTGGCAATCGGCATCGTGGTCGACGACGCCATCGTGGTGGTGGAGAACGTCGAGCGCAACATCGAGGAGGGGCTGGCCCCGCTGGCGGCGGCCCACCAGGCCATGCGCGAGGTGAGCGGGCCGATCATCGCCATCTCGGTGGTGCTGTGCGCGGTATTCGTGCCGATGGCCTTCCTCGAAGGTGTGACCGGACAGTTCTACCGCCAGTTCGCGGTGACCATTGCCATCTCCACGGTGATCTCGGCGATCAACTCGCTGACGCTGTCGCCGGCGCTCGCCGCGCTGCTGCTCAAGCCACACGATGCGCCCAAGGATCGCCTGTCGCGGCTGATCGACTTCCTGTTCGGCTGGCTGTTCCGCCCGTTCAACCGCTTCTTCAATGCCAGCTCCAAGGGCTACCAGGGCGGTGTGGCGCGCAGCCTGCGCCGGCGTGGCGCGGTGTTCGCGGTCTATGCGCTGCTGCTGGCGGGCACCGGGGTGATGTTCCAGATGGTACCGGGCGGGTTCATCCCCACCCAGGACAAGATGTACCTGATCGGTGGGGCCAAGCTGCCGGAAGGTGCCTCGCTCGACCGCACCGAAGCGGTGATTCGGCGCATGACCGAGCTGGCGCTGGAGACCGAAGGCGTGAGCTCGGCGGTGGCCTTCCCCGGGCTCAACCCGCTGCAGTTCACGAATACGCCTAACACCGGCACGGTGTTCTTCGGTCTCGACCCGTTCGAGTCGCGCTCACGCAGCGCCGACGAGATCGTCGCCGAACTCAACGGCAAGCTCGGTGCCATGCAGGAGGCGTTCAGCTTCGCCTTCACCCCGCCGGCCATCCTCGGCATCGGCTCGGGGTCGGGCTTCTCGCTGTTCATCCAGGATCGCGCCGGGCTGGGCTACGGTGAACTGCAGCAGGCCGTCGACGGCTTCAGCGGCGCGCTGATGCAGGCGCCCGGCATGGGCTACCCGATCACCTCCTACCAGTCCAACGTGCCACAGCTCGACCTGCACGTCGATCGGGTCAAGGCCAAGACCCAGGGCGTGGCGCTGACCGACCTGTTCGAGACCCTGCAGGTCTACCTCGGCTCGGTCTACGTCAACGACTTCAACCGTTTCGGCCGCACTTGGCAGGTGATGGCCCAGGCCGACGGCGACTACCGCATGGAGGTGGAGAACATCGAGCGACTGCGCACCCGCAACGCCTACGGCGAGATGGTGCCGATCGGCAGCATGATCCGCATCGACCAGACCTTCGGTCCCGACCCGGTGATCCGCTACAACGGCTACCCGGCCGCCGACCTGATGGGCGAGGCCGACCCGCGGGTGCTGTCGTCGAGCCAGGCGATCGAGGTGGTCGAGCAGCTCGCTCCGGCGGTACTGCCGGCCGGGATGTCCTTCGAGTGGACCGACCTGAGCTACCAGCAGGTCAACCAGGGCGGGGCGGCGCTGGTGGTGTTCCCGCTCGCCATCCTGCTGGTGTTCCTGGCGCTGGCCGCGCTCTACGAGAGCTGGACGCTGCCGCTGGCGGTGATCCTGATCGTGCCGATGTGCATGCTCTCGGCATTGATCGGCGTGAAGCTCACCGGTGGCGACAACAACATCTTCGTCCAGGTGGGGCTGGTGGTGCTGATCGGCCTGGCGTGCAAGAACGCCATCCTGATCGTCGAGTTCGCCCGCGAGCTCGAGATACAGGGGCGCGGCATCGTCGAGGCGGCCCTGGAAGCCTGCCGCCTGCGCCTGCGCCCGATCATCATGACCTCGATCACCTTCACCGCGGCGGTGGTGCCGCTGATGCTGGCCGGCGGTGCCGGCGCCGAGGTACGCCAGGCGCTGGGCACGGCGGTGTTCACCGGCATGCTCGGCGTGACCCTGTTCGGCCTGTTCCTGACCCCGGTGTTCTACGTCGCCCTGCGTAAGCTGGTCACCCGCGGGCAGCCCGAGCAGGCCGAACCCGCGCAGCCCATGGAGGGCTCCTATCATGCATAAACTGGCCATGTATAAACTGGGCTTGCATAAACGTGGCATGCGTAATCTGACGCTGTTGCCGTTGACGCTGGCGCTGGCCGCCTGTGCGGTGGGACCCGACTACCGTGCGCCGGCCTTGCCGGAGCCCGCCGCCCTGGTGCGCGCCGAGCCGGAACTCGTCACCGCGGAGGCCGTCGAGCGTGACTTCTGGCGCAGTTTCGACGATGCGTTGCTGACCGAGCTGGTCGAGGAAGCCTTCGACGCTAACCACGACCTGCGCATCGCCCTGGCCCGCCACGACCGCAGCCTGGCACTGCTGCGCCAGTCGCGCCGCGACCTGGCGCCCAGCGTCACTGCCGAGGCCGGCGCCGCCCACCAGCGCGCCAGCGCCGACCAGATGCCGCAGGCGACGCGCTCGCAGCGGGATTACGAAAGTTATGACGCCGGCATCGCCGCGCTGTGGGAGCTCGATTTCTTCGGCCGCGTACGGCGAGCCGTGGAAGCCCAGCAGGCCGAAGCGGAGGCTTCGGCGGCGGATGTGCGTGCCATGCAGGTGGTCGTGGTCGGCGAGCTGGTCGACCAGTACGTGCGCCTGCGCGGCCTGCAGGAGCAGCTGCGCGTGGCCCGGGCCAACGCCGACAACCAGCGTGAGTCGCTGGCGCTGGTCGACGCCCGGCTCGAGGCGGGGCGCGGCACCGAGTTCGACAGCGTGCGCGCCCGGGCGCAGCTGGAAAGCACACTCTCGCGCATCCCGGCGCTCGAAGGCGAGATCGCCGCCGTCACCTATCGCCTGGCAGTGCTGACCGGTCGCGAGCCCGGCGCGTTGATCGCTCGGCTGGAAGCACCGGCGCCGCTACCGGCGCTGCATGAGCGGGTGGCGGTGGGGCTGCCTGGCGAACTGCTGCGCCGCCGTCCGGACATCGCCGCGGCGGAGCGGCGCCTGCACGCCGCCACCGCCAGCATCGGCGTGGCCACCGCCGATCTCTACCCGCGCTTCACCCTCAGTGGGTTGCTCGGCACCCAGGCCGCCAGTACCGGCGACCTGTTCGGCCGCGACAGCGAAACGCGGCTGGTGGCGCTGGGCGTCGACTGGTCGTTCCTCGACAGCGGCCGGGTGCGCGCGCGCATGGCCGCCGCCGATGCCGACGCCGAAGCCAACCTGGCGCGCTACGAGCAGACCGTGCTGCAGGCGCTGGAGGAGGCCGAGACGGCACTCGCCCGCTATGCCCAGTCGCTGCGCGAGCGCGAGCATCTGGAGGCGGCTGCCGAAGCCAGTGCCGAGGCGGCTCGCCAGGCACGAGTACGCTTCGAGGTCGGCGTGGTCGACTTCCTCGAGGTGATCGATGCCGAGCGTTCGCGGCTGGAGGCCGAGGATGGCCTGGCCCAGAGCAACGTGCGTGCCGCCACCGCCCTGGTGGGGCTCTACCGCGCGCTGGCCGGTGGTTGGGAGGAGCGTATGGAAGCGCCGCGGCAGGCGATGGTCGAGCCCGCCTTGTCATCCTCCTGACCAGGCCTGGCGAGACCACTCGACTCACACCATGACGGACCGGCACGGTGCCATGCGCTGTGCCGGCTCAACCTGCCGCTGCGCCCCAGTGAGCACTTGCTGACCCGCAACTGCCGATAGTGAGACATCGCCTCACTTTTTCTGCTATTCTGCCCGCCTTCCTTTACCCTCGGCTCGTGCCTTCCGGCACTCCCGCTTCGCTTGCTTGCCGCCTCGGCACCGCTCAATTTCTCGCAGGTCTTTTCCGTGTCCGATTCTCCCAACGACGGGGCCTTTGCCTCGCTGCCGCTGGCGCCAGAGTTGCTGGCCAATCTCGATTCGCTCGGCTACCAGGCCATGACGCCTATCCAGGCCCGGAGCCTGCCGCCGATGCTCTCGGGACAGGACGTGATCGCTCAGGCGAAGACCGGCTCGGGCAAGACCGCAGCCTTCGGCCTGGGGCTGCTGTCACGTCTCGTCGTGACGCGCTTCCAGGTCCAGTCGCTGGTGCTCTGCCCGACCCGAGAGCTGGCCGACCAGGTGGCCGGCGAGATCCGGCGGCTGGCGCGCAGCCTGCCCAACGTCAAGGTCCTGACCCTGTGCGGTGGTGCCCCCATGGGCCCGCAGCTCTCCTCGCTGGCGCATGGCGCGCATGTGGTGGTGGGTACTCCCGGCAGGGTGGAGGATCACCTGCGCAAGGGCTCGCTCGATCTCGCTTCGCTGGAGACCCTGGTGCTGGACGAGGCCGACCGCATGCTCGACATGGGCTTCCAGGCCACCATGGAGGCGATCGTCGCCGAGACGCCGGTCGAACGTCAGACCCTGCTGTTCAGCGCGACCTACAGTGACGAGATCCGGCGCATCGCCGAGAAACTGATGCGTGATCCGGCCGAGGTGGCGGTAGCCGAAACCCATGACGAGAGCACCATACGCCAGCGCGTCTACCGGGTGGCGGACGAATCGGAGCGCTTCTCGGCCCTGCGTGGGCTACTGCTGCTGCATCGGCCGCGCGCAAGCGTGGTGTTCTGCAACACCCGGCGCGAAACCCAGGAGATTGCCGATGCCCTCTGTGAAGCGGGCTTCAGTGCCCTGGCGCTGCATGGCGACCTGGAGCAGCGTGACCGCGACCGCATCCTGATCCTGTTCGCCAACCACAGCGCTTCCATCCTGGTGGCGACCGACGTGGCGGCACGCGGACTGGATATCCAAGCACTGGATGCGGTATTCAACTATCAGATCGCTCGTGAACTCGAGGTGCATGTGCATCGTGTCGGGCGCACCGGCCGTGCCGGCAGCTCCGGCATCGCCTGCACCCTCGTCACCGAGCGCGAAGCCTATCGGCTGGAGCGGCTGGCCGAATTTCTCGGCGAGCCGCTCGAGGAGGCGCCGCTGCCGCCACGCAACGTGCTGGCGCGGGAGCCCTTCCTGCCCGACATGGCGACGCTGCAGCTCGACGGCGGCAAGAAGCAGAAGGTGCGCCCCGGCGATATCCTCGGCGCACTGACCGGCGATGGTGGCATCGACGGTGCCCAGGTGGGCAAGATCAAGGTGCTGGAGCGCAGCGCCTACGTGGCCGTGCAGCGCGAGGTCGCCAAGGCGGCGCTTGCCCAGCTCGGCACGGGGAAACTCAAGGGGCGCTCGTTCCGCGCCCGGCGTGTCAGCCGCTAAGCTGCTGAGAGAGAAGGGGGAGCATGAAAGTACCCAAGCGATTGCAGCCACTGGTCGATGACGGCCTGATCGAGGCGGTCGAGAGTCAGCTGATGAGCGGCAAGGAGGCCCAGGTCTACGTGGTTCGCTCCCACGGGGAGCGTCGCTGCGCCAAGGTCTTCAAGGAGGCGAAACAGCGCAGCTTCAAGCAGGCGGTGCAGTACCAGGAGGGCCGCCGCGAACGCAACAGCCGCCGCTCGCGGGCCATGGCCAAGAAGACTCGCTACGGCCAGAAGGAGCAGGAGCAGGCCTGGCTCAACGCCGAGGTCGATGCCCTCTACCGGCTGGCGGCGGCGGATGTCCGGGTGCCACAGCCCTACGGATTCATCGACGGTGTGCTGCTGATGGAGATGATCAGCGATGCCGAGGGCCTGACCGCTCCGCGCCTGGACGACGTGACCCTGAGCCCCGAGCAGGCCCGTGAGTACTACGCCAAGGTCATTCGCGACGTGGTAAAAATGCTGTGCGCCGGCCTGATCCACGGCGATCTTTCCGAGTTCAACGTATTGCTGGCCGCCGACGGCCCGGTGATCATCGACCTGCCCCAGGCAGTGGACGCCGCCGGTAACAACAGTGCCGAGATGATGTTCGAGCGCGACGTGGACAACATGCGCCGCTATTTCGGTCGCTTCGCCCCCGAGCTGCTCGGCACCGACTATGCCAAGGAAATCTGGGCGCTCTATGAGGCCGGTGAGCTGCACCCGGAAAGCCAACTGACGGGCTGCTTCGAGCATGACACCAGCGCCGTGGACGTAGGCGAGCTGATGACCGTGATCGATGACGTACGTGAGGAGGAAGCCTACCGCCAGGGGGCCCGTAACCGCGGCGATGAACCCGGCGTGGAAGAAGCTGCCGAGGAGTGGCGGGAATCCCAGCAGGAGCGTTGAGCCCAATCGGGGCGGCCCAGGAAAGGCGGCTGGGCCAAGTTGGGTTTTTCCTGCCACACTCTAGCTCGGATTTCCCGACAATCGTCTTCAGCAGCCATCTTCAACAACCAGGTGAGGATCGTCATGTCGTTGCGTAAGGTGCCCCTCCTTCATCCCGCACGCTTTCTCGTCATTGCCTTGGCTCTGCTACTGCTGGCAGGTTGCCAGATGCAGCCGCCGGAGCCGCCCGACGAGGACAAGGCGGCCATCGACCGCATGCTGGTGATGATCGACGAACGCCTCGACGTGGCGCCGCTGGTGGCCCAGGCCAAGTGGAACAGCGGCGCGCCCATCGAGGCGCCGGAGCGTGAGGCGCAGATTCTCGATCAGGTGACGGAGGATGCCGAAGCGGCCGGCGTCGACGAGGACTTCGCCCGGCGTTTCTTCGACAAGCAGTTCGAAGCCAGCAAGCAGGTCCAGCGGCGCCTGCACCATCAATGGCTGCAAGAGGGACGCTCGACCTTTGCCGATCCGCCCGATCTCGCCGAGGAGGTGCGCCCGGTGCTCGACCGCCTGACCCCGCAACTGATCGAATCGTTGGCCGCCATCGAGCGCATCGCCGAGGTCGAAGGTTCGGGTCGCTACCTCGAGCGGCGCGCGGCAGAACTGATTCAAGACGACTTCGACGGCGAACCGCGCGACGTGGCCATTCAGCCGTTGGTGGAGCGCCTGGCGCGTTAGCGCACGGGGCGTCGTGCCGGCCATGGAGGAGCGTGAATGAACCAGGCTGACACTGGCACCCGTGCCGCTGTGGTAGGCGCCGGCGTAGTGGGCGTGACCGCCGCGTTGGCCCTCCAGCAGCGCGGCCTGTCGGTGACGGTGCTGGATCCCCAGGGGCCGGGGGAGGGAGCCTCCTCCGGCAATGCCGGCTTCCTGGCCACTGAGCTGATCGACCCGTTGTCGACCCCCACGATGCTGCGTAAGGCGCCGCGTCTTTGGCTGGATCCCCACGGCGCCGTGGCGTTGCCATTGCGCTACCTGCCGAAGTTGCTGCCCTGGCTGGCGCGCTTCATTGCCGCGGCACGTCCCGCCCAGGTGACCCAGGGCCGCCAGGCGTTGGCGGCCCTCAACGGGGCGGCCGTGGCCGCCTGGCGGCGCTGTCTGGCCGATATCGGCGCCGAGGAGGAACTGGTGGCCTCGGGCTACCTGCTGGTCTGGGAGTCCGACCGGGGACGCGTCGAGGCGAGGCGCCAGATGGAGCACCTGCAGCGCTGGGGGTACGAGGTGGAGTGGCTCGAGGCGGAGCAGCTCCGCACGCGCGAGCCAGGGCTGTCGCGACGACTGAGCCATGGCCTCTTTTTCCCCAACGCCCATCAGGTGCGCGACCCGCTCGTTCTGGTGCGTCGACTGGCGCAGGCATTCGAGGCCCGGGGAGGCGAGATACGCCGCGCCCGGGTCGAGCGCCTGGTGCCCGCGTCCAACGGTGTGACGCTGAAAACGCCCGAAGGGAACCTGACCTTTGACCAAGTGGTGGTGGCGGCCGGCGCCTGGAGTCATCACCTTGCCAAAAGTCTGGATCTCGAGGTGCCGCTGGAAACCGAGCGTGGCTACCACCTGACCCTGCCCGGGCGAGGGCAGGCGCTGCGCCAGCCGGTCGGTTCCGCCGAGCGCCGCTGCGTGATGACGCCGATGAGTTGCGGCCTGCGGGTAGTCGGCTTCACCGAGCTCGGGGGGCTCTCGCTGGCACCGGTCAAGCGCCGTTATGCGTCGTTATGCCGCCATACCGGCCGGCTATTGGCGGATGCAACGGGGCTCGATGCCCCAACGGAGTGGATGGGCTTCCGCCCGACGCTGCCCGATTCGCTGCCGGTCATCGACACCCATCCCGACTATCCGACGATTCACTTTGCCTTCGGTCACCAGCATCTGGGGCTGACCCAGGCGGCGATCACGGCGGAACTCGTGACGGCGCTGGTGATGGGTGAGAGACCAGCGCTGGACCTCGAGCCTTATCGGGTGACGCGCTTCCGGCGGTCCGATGGCCAGGAGCAAGGTGAACGTCGCCACGTCTCCTAGACTGATATTTCAGCGTCGTTGAAACGAGGTTGAATCGAATGTCGGTGCCGACTAGGCCATTCGGCGTTAGATAGCCTTTCGACAAGTACGACTGCATCCGAACCGGCGAGCCGATGCCGGGCGCCGGGTGACAAGAGGATCGACCATGAGTGAAGTTACCCTGCGCCACCATGGCGCCGTGAGCGAGGCGCGGGCACGCGTCCGCGCCAACTATGCGGCCGACGAAGCAGAAGTGCTGCATGGGCTTGCCGAGCGCATCAGGCTGTCGGAGGACGACCGCCGCAAGGTGGCCGCCGTCGGCGCCAACTATGTGGAACGTGTGCGCAAGGAGACGTCGCCCACGATGATGGAGGCGTTCCTGGCCGAATACGGGCTCTCGACTGCCGAGGGCGTGGGGCTCATGTGCCTGGCCGAGGCGCTGCTGCGCGTGCCCGACGCGGAGACCATCGACGACCTCATCCACGACAAGATCGAGCCGTCCGACTGGGGCGC
Organism: Billgrantia sp. Q4P2; assembly: GCF_052806135.1. Lineage (NCBI taxonomy): Bacteria > Pseudomonadati > Pseudomonadota > Gammaproteobacteria > Oceanospirillales > Halomonadaceae > Billgrantia > Billgrantia sp. Q4P2. The sequence goes on along the minus strand of NZ_JBRBAI010000003.1, from coordinate 205,268 downwards.
GCACCTGGGCAAGTCCTCGTCGTCGCTGGTCAACGCCTCGACCTGGGCCTTGATGCTGACCGGCAAGGTGCTGGAGGACGACCCCAAGGGCCCGGTGCGGGCGCTGCGTGGCCTGGTGCGTCGCATGGGCGAGCCGGTGGTGCGCACCGCGGTCGGCCAGTCGATGAAGATCCTCGGACGCCAGTTCGTACTTGGCCAGACCATCGAGGAGGGCATGAAGAATGCCCGCGAACTCGAGAAGCAGGGCTACACCTACTCCTACGACATGCTGGGCGAGGCGGCGCGTACCGACGCCGATGCCGTGCGCTATCACCAGGCCTACGCCAGGGCAATTGCCGCCATTGCCGAGCAGGCCAAGGGCGACGTGCGTTCGAGCCCTGGCATCTCGGTCAAACTCTCGGCGCTGCACCCGCGCTATGAATACACCCACCGCGACACGGTGATGAATGAACTCGTGCCGCGCGCGCTGGAACTGGCCCGTCAGGCGGCCAAGGCCAATATCGGTTTCAACATCGATGCCGAGGAACAGGACCGGCTGGAGCTGTCGCTCGACGTGATCGAGGCGCTGTTGTCCGACCCCAGCCTCGCCGGCTGGGACGGCTTCGGGGTCGTGGTGCAGGCCTACGGGCGCCGCGCCGCGCCGGTGATCGAGACGCTCTACGACCTCGCCGAGCGGCTCGACCGCAAGATCATGGTGCGGCTGGTGAAGGGCGCCTACTGGGACACCGAGATCAAGCTGGCCCAGGAGATGGGCGTCGCGACCTTCCCGGTCTTCACCCGCAAGGTCAATACCGATGTCAGCTACATGGCCTGCGCCCAGCTGCTGCTCGACCGTCGCGACCGCATCTACCCGCAGTTCGCTACCCACAACGCCCATACCTGCGCCGCCGTCGTCGCCATGGCGGGCGACGACAAGGAGAGCTTCGAGTTCCAGCGCCTGCACGGCATGGGCGAGTCGCTGCACCACATCGTCAAGCAGACCGAGGGCACACGCTGCCGTATCTACGCACCGGTCGGCGCACACCGCGACCTGCTGGCCTACCTGGTGCGCCGCCTGCTGGAGAACGGGGCGAACTCCTCGTTCGTCAACCAGGTGGTGGACAGCTCGATTCCCTCGAGCGAGGTCGCGCGCGACCCGGTCACCGAGATGCAGCGACTGGGCGACGCCATCGCCAGCCCGTCGATCGTCCCGCCCGGCGAGCTCTTCGCACCCGAGCGCAAGAACTCCCGCGGTTTCCGCATCAACGAGCCAGCCTCGATCCTGCCGTTGTTGGCGGCGCGCGAGGCGTTCGCCGACAAGACCTGGACCGCCGGCCCCATGCTCGCCGGAAGCCCGCCGCCGCAGGGGCCGGCCCGCGATGCCGTGTCCCCGGCCGATGGCACGCGCGTGGTCGGCAAGGTGCATGAGGCGACCCCGGCCGAAGTGGCTGCCGCGCTCGATGCTGCCGAGGATGGCTTCCGTGACTGGTCGGTACGGCCGGTGGCCGAACGTGCCGAGGTGCTGCGCCGAACTGCCGATCTCTATGAGGAACACATCGCCGAACTGACCGTGATCACCACGCGGGAAGCCGGCAAGATGATCCTCGATGGTATTGCCGAGGTGCGCGAGGCGGTGGATTTCCTGCGCTACTATGCCTGCGAGATAGAGCGGCTGGAGATGGAGGAGCCCGGCGACGCCCGCGGCATCTTCGTCTGCATCAGCCCGTGGAACTTCCCGCTCGCCATCTTCACCGGCCAGATCGCCGCGGCGCTGGCGGCCGGCAACGCGGTCATTGCCAAGCCCGCCGAGCAGACGCCACTGATTGCCGCGCGTGCCGTGGAACTGATGCGCGAAGCCGGCCTGCCGGAGGCGGCGCTGCAATTGCTGCCCGGCGATGGGCCGACGGTGGGCGGGCCGCTGACCAGCGATCCGCGGATCGCCGGTGTCTGCTTCACCGGCTCGACCGAGGTGGCGCAGATCATCCACAAGGCCCTGGCGCAGAACGCGGGCCCGGATGCGGTGCTGATCGCCGAGACCGGCGGGCTGAACGCCATGATCGTGGACTCGACGGCACTGACCGAGCAGGCGGTGCGCGACATCCTGATCTCGTCCTTCCAGTCGGCCGGCCAGCGCTGTTCCGCGCTCAGGATGCTGTATGTCCAGGAGGAGGCGCGCGACCGGCTGCTGACGATGCTCGATGGCGCCATGGACGCGCTCGTCATCGGCGACCCGTGGAACACCGACACCGACGTCTCACCGGTGATCGACGCCGAGGCGCAGGACAGCATCGGCGCCTACGTGACGGCACAGGAAGAGGCCGGCAAGGTACTGAAGAAGCTGCCCGCGCCGAATAGCGGTACCTTCGTCAGCCCGGCGGTGGTCGAGGTCGGCGGCATCGAGGACCTCGAGCGTGAAATCTTCGGCCCGGTCCTGCACATGGCCACCTTCAAGGCGCGCGACATCGACAGGGTGGTCGACGCGATCAACGACAGGGGCTACGGGCTGACCTTCGGCCTGCACACCCGCATCGACGACCGCGTGCAGCAGATCGTCGAACGCATCCATGTCGGCAATATCTACGTCAACCGCAACCAGATCGGTGCCATCGTCGGCTCCCAGCCCTTCGGCGGCGAGGGCCTTTCGGGCACCGGGCCCAAGGCCGGCGGTCCCCTCTACGTCAATCGTTTCCGCCGCACCGCTGCCGCGGAGCGCCACGAAACGCCCCAGGGCGACGCCGTGGCGCTCGGCGAGCTCCAGTCGGCCATCGATGGCCTGGATGCACGCAACTGGGCGGCGCGACCCGATCGGGTCGAGGTGTTGCGCAAGGCGCTTTCCGGCAAGCGTGGCGTGATCCGCAAGGCGCTCGCCGAGACCGCGGCCCTGGACATGACGCCGCATACGCTGCCGGGACCGACGGGAGAGAGCAACCGGTTGTCGTTCTATCCGAAGGGCCCGGTGCTCTGCCTGGGGCCGACGCTCGAGATCGCCATCGCCCAGGCGGCGCAGGCGCTTGGTGCGGGCTGCCCGGCGGTGATCGTCGCACCTGGCGCGGCGCAGGCCGTGCGGCCGCTGATCGATGCCGGGGCACCCGTCGCCGCATTCGACGGCAGCGTGGCAGCCGAGACGCTGACCGCGGTCAGGGGCATCGCGGCGGTGGCCGCTGCCGGTGCCAGCGACTGGACCCGCGACCTGCGCCTCGCCCTCGCCCAGCGCGACGGCCCCATCGTCTCGCTCGAGACCCAGACCATCTCGCCGGAGCGCTACGTGCTGGAACGTCACCTCTGCATCGATACTACCGCCGCTGGGGGCAATGCCAGCCTGCTGGCGACGGCCGAGTAGGCTCGCCGGTGTTGCCGGGCGGCAAGGAGAATTGCCGCCCGGCAGCGTTACCGCCATTACGGTAGCACTCGTGACGGCCTGGTAACGTCTCGCTTAGGCACTCAAAGCCGCCAGGTCTCGGGATGCCCCGCCTTGAGCACGCCCTGCTCATCCCAGTCGTCCCAGCCGGCAAAAGGGATCGGCGCCTCATTGTCGAGACCTTCGAGTCGCTGCGCCCAGGCCGCCTTCTCGGCTTCCAGGCGCTGGCGAAACGTCGCCTCGTCCTGGTAGCTCAGCCCACCGCCCTGCACGCCGTAGGAGACCTGGGGCGGCAGCACGCTGACACCGAGGTAGTAGAGCGAGTAGTGGATCGGCCACAGCAGCGCCACGATATGGCCGCTGCGGCCATGCCGGGTGAAGGTCGGCGCCGGGGCGCCGGTGGTCACCGAGAGCATCACCCGCTTGTCGGGGAAACGGCCGCGGTCGTAGCGCATGCGGCCCGAATAGAGCCCACCGTAGACGAATACCCTATCGAACCAGCCCTTGAGCATGGCCGGCTGGGCGTGCCACCACAGCGGGAACTGCAGGATCACCAGGTCGGCGCGCTCCAGGCGTTCGATCTCACGCTTCACGTCGGCGGGCAGGGTGCCGCCTTCAAAAGCGCTGCGCTGCTCGGTGAGGGGGAAGAATGTCTCGGGCTCGGCCCGTTCGACGTAGTGGCCAGGCCGCTCCAGCGGATCGAAGCCTTCGGCGTAGAGATCCGAGACCTCGACACGGTAGCCTTGCCGCTGCAGAGTCTCGACGGCGACGTCCTTCAGGGCGCCATTGAACGAGCGCGGTTCGGGGTGGCAGAACACGATCAGGGCATGCATGAGGGGTCTCCGGCTGGAAAACATATGCTGCATGCCCTCAGGCTATGCTGTACGCTGACGAACCGAAATTCCACAAACATAACAAACGACTTTGCATGAATGAACAGCTTGCCAGAGAGGATCCTGCATGAAAGCCGTGGTGTATGAGGCCTTTTCCGTTCCGCCGAAAATCCAGCAGGTTCCCGACCCGACGCCGGAAGCGCATGGCGTCGTCGTCAAGGTGATGGCGACCGGTGTTTGCCGCAGCGATTGGCATGGCTGGGTCGGTCATGATCCCGACATTGAGCTTCCCCATGTGCCTGGACACGAGCTGGCGGGCATCGTCGAGGCGGTCGGCAAGGACGTGCGGAAATGGCGCGTGGGCGATCGCGTCACGGTCCCGTTCGTCGGTGGCTGCGGTACCTGCCCCGAGTGCTACTCGGGAAACCAGCAGGTCTGCGACAGCCAATTCCAACCCGGCTTCACCCATTGGGGCTCCTTCGCCCAGTACGTGGCGATCCACCAGGCGGACACCAACCTGGTGGCATTGCCGGAGACGCTGGATTTCGCCACGGCGGCCAGCCTGGGATGCCGTTTCGTGACGTCGTTTCGCGCCGTGGTTGACCAGGGCAAGGCATCCGCGGGGCAGTGGGTGGCGGTCCACGGCTGCGGTGGCGTTGGCCTCTCCGCGATCATGATTGCCAATGCCGTGGGCGCCAATGTCGTGGCCATCGATATTTCCCAGGAAAAGCTCCAGTTGGCCCGCGAGCTGGGCGCTATTGCCACCGTAAACGCGGCCGAGGTGGCGAATGTCCCCGAGGCTGTCATCGAAGTGACGCGCGGCGGTGCCCACGTGTCGCTGGATGCGCTGGGGCACCCTAGCACCTGTTTCAACTCGATCAGCAATTTGCGCAAGCGCGGCAAGCACGTACAGGTCGGGCTCATGCTGGCCGAGAACAGTACGCCTGCAATCCCGATGAGCAAGGTCATTGCCCATGAACTCGAGATACTGGGCAGCCACGGCATGCAGGCCTACCGCTATGGCGCCATGCTCGACATGATCCAGACGGGGAAGCTGACGCCCGAGAAACTGATCGGCAAGACGATCGATCTGGAGCAATCGATCGAGGCGCTGATGGGCATGGATAGGTTCCAGGGCGTGGGCGTGACCGTGGTGACCGAATTCTGAGAGGCGAAGAGTGCCACGTCATGCTGATGGGGGCGGATCGTGAATGAGCAATCGCTGCACTGGGACGACCTGCGCGTAGTGCAGGCCATTGCCGAGACGGGCTCGCTGTCCGGCGCCGGGCGACGGTTGGGAACCAGTCATGCCACGGTATTTCGGCGCCTGAATGCCATCGAAACCCGCCTTGGCGTGGCGCTGTTCGAGCGCTCGCGCACGGGTTATGCACCGACGCCGGCGGGGGATGACCTGGCGGCAACCGCCTCCCGTGTAGCGGCCGAGGTGCATGGCGCCGAGCGGCGCGTGGTGGGGCGGGACCTGAAGCTCTCCGGCAGCATCCGCGTGACCACCACCGATACGCTGCTGATGGGGCTGCTGTCGCCGATCTTCGCCGATTTCCAGCGCACCCATCCCGAGATCACTCTCGAGGTGGCGGTCTCCAACCAGCTGTTCAACCTCTCCCAGCGCGACGCCGACGTGGCGGTGCGGCCTTCTCAAGCGCCACCCGAGCATTTGGTGGGGCGTCGGGTCGGCTGCATCGCTCAGGCGGCCTATGCCCGCGCCGATAGCGCCGCCGATGCCTGGGTCGGGCCGGACCGTCACCTGGGCTATGCGGCCCTCGATGCGTGGATGACCGAGAACGGTGCAAACGAGCGCTGCCGCTATCGTGTCGATACCATGCTCGGCATGCTGGCCGCCGCTCGCGACGGGCTGGGACGCGCCGTGCTGCCTTGTTATCTCGCCGACGCCGAACCGGCGCTCACGCGAATCGGCGAACCGATCCCCGCACTCGCCACCGAGCTGTGGCTGCTGACCCACCCCGACCTGCGCAGGGTGACGCGCATTCGCGCCTTCATGGCCTATGTCGCAGAGGCCGTGAAGGCATCCGAATACCGGCTGGCGGGCCAGCTCACTCCTCAGGCAGGGCGTAGGCCATGACGCTGTCGCCCAGGCTGGTCTCGGCCTGAAAAGCCCCCCCGGCGGCAATCACCACATACTGGCGACCCTGGTGCATGTAAGTCATCGGTGTCGCCTGGCCCCCTGCGGGCAGGCGCGCCTCCCACAACATGTCACCGCTGGCATTGTTGAAGGCGCGGATATAGTCATCCATGGTGGCGCCGATGAAGGTCACACCGCTGGCTGTCGTGACCGGACCGCCGCTGGTGGGAGCGCCCACGGTCATCTTCAATCGCGCGGGAATGCCCCATGGGCCCTGATCGAAGCTGGTGCCGATCGGGCGCGACCAGACGAGTTCACCGCTGTCGAGGTCGGTGGCGCTGAGAAACCCCCAGGGCGGCGCGGCACAAGGCATGTCCAGTGGCGAGAGCCATGCACCGCGCTCGGCCGCCACCGGCGCGCCGAGCATGGGTTGCGCTTCCTGATCGATGTAGCTGGCATCGTCTTCACCGATCGGCGCGATGTTCTCCATTTCGTCGGCTTCCTCGCGGGGATAGAGCACCACGCGTGATGGCATACGATTGTTGTTGACGATCATCAGGCCGTTCTCGAGATCGAAGGCGGCGCTGCCCCAGTTGATACCTCCGAGAATACCCGGGAACTGCAGCATGCCGTCGGGGTGCTCGAGGGTCGGCGGGGTGAACATTCCCTCGTAGCGCATGCGTTCGAACTGGATGCGGCAGTAGAGATGGTCGAGCGGCGTGGTACCCCAGGTATGGGCCCCGCTGAAGTATTCGACCTCTTGGCCGGGTATCGATCCGAAGCTGGGCATGCCCGGTGAGAAGCGCTGCACTTCAGCCGTCCAGTCACCCTCAATGGTGCCCTGCGGTACCGGCCGCTCCTCAATGGGCAGCAGCGGTTCGCCGGTTTCCCGATCGAAGACGAACACCTGCCCGTACTTGGTTGCCTGAACCACGGCGGGACGAGGGCCTTCGGCGGTGGGAAAGTCGATCAGCGCGGGCTGGGCACCCAAGTCGTAGTCCCACAGGTCGTGCAACACCGTGGTGAACTTCCAGCGCACTTCACCGCTATCGACTTCCACTGCCACCAGCGTAGCGGTGAATTCGTCTTCCTCGGGGCTGCGATCACCGCCGTACTGGTCATTGGTGGGGTTGCCGGTGGGCAGATAGACCAGTCCCAGTTCCTCGTCGGCCGAGATCGCCGTCCACACGTTGGGCGTGCCGCGGGGGTAGACCTCGCCTTCTGGCGGCTGCCGGTCCGGGGTGGTCCATACCGAGTCCCAGGTCCATTGCCATTCGCCGGTGATGGCATCGTAGGCGCGCACGGCGCCGGAAGGCGCGTCACGACGCTGGTTGTCGGTAACCTGATGACCGACCACTACGATGCCGTTCACTACGGTCGGCCCCGAGGTGTTGGAGACCAGCCCCAGCGCCTGCGGATCCATACGGTCGTTGAGGTCTACGGTGCCGTTATCGCCGAAATCGCTGCACGGTGAGCCGTCATCGGCGTCCAGCGCCATCAGCCGGCCGTCCAGCGTGCCCAGCAGCAGCCGGCGTGGGCACTCATCAACCGGCTCTGGCGCTTCGAAATAGGCCACCGAACGGCAGGCAGTCGAGAACACGTGCTCTTGCGCTTCCACTGCCACATCCGGGTCGAAGTGCCACTGCTGCTCACCCGTGCCGGGGTCGAGGGCAAACACCTGGTTGCTTTGGGTGCAGACGTAGAGGCTGTTGCCGATCTTCAACGGCGTATTCTGGAAGGCGTAGGGGGCGGCATCGTTGGGCGGCTCGTCGCCGGTGTTGAACTCCCAGGCCACCTCCAACTGATCGGCGTTGTGCGGTGTGATCTGGTCGGCCGGCGAGAAGCGCTGGGCCAAGTTGGTGCCGCCGTAGGCAACCCAGTCGGTGTCGTCTGGGGCACTCTGCTGACGGATCTCCTCGGCGGCTACTGTCGTGGGAGCATCGGGGCCGGAGTCGAAAACGAGCCACAGCACGGACCCAATGTAGCCGGCGATGATCAGCACGCCGAGCAACGGGCCGGCATAGGGCAGGGTGGGCTGGTAATAGCCGCGGCGGTACAACACGGGCAGCAGCAACAGGGCGACAGCCAGCAGGCCGGCCATCAGCCCGGTACGTGCCAGCAGGTCGACATGCCAGGCCGGCATCCACCCCTTGATGGCAATTTCCCACAGCGACCAGACAAAGGTGGCCGCCACGGTTAGCGCATAGAGCCACACCCCGCCAGGCAAGCCAAGCATGAGCATGATGGCAGCAATCAGTGTGGCTATGCCGGCCAGGAGAAAATAGATCGTACCGCCGAGGTAGAGCAGGTAAGCCCCACCCAGCGACATTGCCAGGCCGAGCAGTAGCAGAACGACGGCGAGAACGGTGACGGCCCAGCCGGCCGCTCCTCGTGAGGAATGCGCATCCATGGCAATACCTGTGGTCAGGGGCGAGAAGGTCGGGTCCGCTTGATAGCAGAACTCTTACCAACCCTAGGTCACCAGGCAGAGGAGGCCAAGGGCTTGTTGAAATAGCGCCCGGGGCTGACCCCCAGGCTGCGGCGAAAGGCGGCGATGAAGGCGCTCGGCGACTCGTAACCGACCTCCTGGGATACGACCGTGACAGAGCGACCTGCGGCCAGCATGGGCAAGGCGGCTAGCAGGCGGGCCTGCTGTCGCCAGGCGGCGAAGCCCATCCCCGTCTGTGCCTGGAAGCGCCGTGCCAGGGTGCGTGGTGAGGCGCCGACGGCCTGGCCCCAGGCAGCCAGGTCGTCCCGGTTTGCCGGGTCGTCGCGCAGGGCGGTACAGATCCGCCGCAGCGCGGGATCGTCTGGCTCGGGGAGGTGCAGCGGCATCGTGCGCTCTTCGTGCAGCTCATCCAGCAGCACCGCGACCAAACGCGCTCCGGCACCGTAGGCGGTGGCCTCGGCCGGCAGTTCCATCAAGCGCAGTATCAGCTCGCGCAGCAACGGCGAGACGTTCACCACGCGCGGCTCGGTCGGTAGCCTCGGCAGCCGTTCGTCGAGATAGAGCGTACGTAGCTTCACGGCCCGGTGCATCAGCAGGGCGTGCTCCAGGCGAGCCGGTATCCATACCGCTAGCTGGGGCGGCACTACCCACCATCCCGCCGGGGTGGATACCGTCATCACGCCGCGAGTGGCGAAGACGAGTTGAGTGCGAATGTGACGATGGCGGCCGGTGTCCCAGCCGGCAGGGTAGTCGCAGGCGTAAGGTTGCACGGGGCCCGGAGCGCTCTCGATGCGCCGTTGCAGCACTTCGCGTGGCAGGGGCCGGGTGTGAGCCAGAGTGTGGGGCATGTTGTCCGTTTGGCGATATACCTTGTCAGAATGGCGAGAGAAGACGTGCCGGTTGCAGTTTAGCCTGAAAGACCGTCCATCCTGGAGTCTGGTCATGAACGGCAATCGCGCTCGGCTACTGTTCCTCAATGTTGGGCACGCTTACGCCCACTATTTCATGCTGATTCATCCCACGGTGGCGGTGGTGCTCGAGCGTCGCGGCCAGGGTGATTACGGTGCGCTGCTGCTGCCGGCCACGGCGGGTTTCGTTGCCTTTGCCACCTTTACGTTGCCGGCGGGCTGGCTGGGCGACCGCTGTAGCCGACACGGCATGATGGCCGTGATGTTCCTGGGGCTCGGTATGGCGTCCCTGCTGACCGGTTTGGCAAGCGGCCCCTACCAGATGGCGGCCGGCCTGTTTCTGATGGGAAGCTTTGCAGCGATTTACCATCCTGTCGGCATCGCCCTGGTGGCGGAGAGTGGCGCGAGCGTCGGCCAAGCGCTGGGCGTCAACGGCGTATGGGGCAACATGGGCGTCGCGGCGGCGCCACTGCTGACCGGTTTGTTCATCGGCATGCTCGGCTGGCAGGCGGCCTTCCTGGTTCCCGGTGCACTGTGCCTGGCGAGCGGGGTGGCCTATCTGGCGCTAGTACCGGCCGAACGCCATCAGCGTGAGGCGGCTCCTGTGACCGCCGATCCTATGCCGACGCCAGCCTCGACGGCATTGCCCGGCAGGATCCTCGCCTACCTGGCGATCACGGCATTGATGGGCGGACTGGTTTTCGCGGTCATGACCGTGGTGCTGCCCAAGGTCATGGAGGACGCCTTCAGCAGTGGAGTGAGTGGTTTGGTCAGCGCCGCCAGCCTGGCCTCGGTGATCTTTGCACTCGCCTCCATGGCGCAGTTGGTAACCGGCAGGGCGGTGGATCGGGTCTCGCCACGTCAGTTGATGCTGTTACTGGCGCTGGTGCAGGTACCCCTGTTCCTGCTGATGGGGCAGGCCGAGCAATGGTGGCTCGTCGTGCTGTCGCTAGGACTGATGCTGACGGTGTTCGGTATCATTCCCGTGCAGGACGCCATCGTGGCGCGTCATGCCGCAAGCGGCTGGCGGGCGCGTGTCTATGCCGTGAAGTACGTGCTGTCGCTGGGTGTCGGTGCCTTGGCCGTGCCGATCGTGGCCTGGGGCTACGACCCGGTCAGCGGCTTCGTCCGGCTCTATCTGCTGTTGGCCGCCTGCGCTGTCGCTGTGGCGGTGGCCGCACTGCTGTTGCCAAGCCAGCGCTATCGGCAGGCGGCGCTCAACGAGAGCCGCTAGGTAGGTTCCGCCGGCCGGCTTCCGTGCGCCGACAACGTGGAGAAACGTGATGAAGCACTCATTCCAAGCGACCGGACAGTCGCTACCCGAGGAAGCCAAGGCCGCTTGCGACATCATCGCCCGCGAGCTGGGCGAGAGCGTGGTCGGCGTCTATCTGTTCGGCTCGGCACTCCGGGGCGGTTTGCGTCCCAATAGCGACGTGGACGTGCTGGCGGTCATCAGCCAGCCGCCCGACGACCCGGTGCGCCGGCGCCTGGTCGAGGCGCTGATGGCGGTCTCCGGTAGCCCTGCGAACGACGGCTCGCCCAGGCCATTGGAAGTGACGCTGCTCTGCCGAGAGTCGCTGGTGCCGTGGCGCTACCCGCCGAGAAGCGAGCTGGTCTACGGCGAATGGTTGCGGGATGAGTTCGCGCAGGGCCGCGTTCCGCCTGGGGCCACCGATCCCGACCTGGCGCTGGTGCTGGCCACCGCCAGGCAGGCGAGCCTCGCCCTGCACGGACCCGAACTCGCGGAACTGGTCGCGCCGATTCCCGAGGCGGACCTGCGGCGGGCGATCGTCGACTCGCTGCCCGGCCTGATCGATGGCCTGCTTGGCGATGAGCGCAACGTGCTGCTGACCCTGGCACGAATGTGGATGACCCTCGAAACAGGGGAGATCGCTTCCAAGGACGTTGCTGCCGCCTGGGCCCTGGAGCGCCTGCCTGCGGAGTACCGGGCCGAGATGGCGCTGGCGCGTCATGCGTATCTTGATGGTGGCGGCGACGACTGGGCACCGCGTATGCCGCAGGTGGAAGCGCTGGCAGGCTTCCTGCGGCGGGCCATCGAGCAGTGCGGTGACGCCGATAGCTGATACGGCTAGGTGCCGTCCAACTGCTGCAGCGTCTCCTGGGTGGCGGCGTCCGCCGGGAAGAACGACTCGATGGCGAGTTCCTCCAGGGTGATGTCGAGCGGAGTGCCGAATACCGTGGTGGTGCTCAGCAGCGACAGCACGCGGCCATCCGGCATGGCCAGTTCCAGCGGCACGACGATGCCTGCATGACTCGATCTCACGGCCAGATGAGGACGAGCCCCGGCCGGTACCGGGTAGCCCTTCAGTTCTTCGCTGAGCGAGGCAAGCGCCGGGTCGGCCGTCGTGTCGACCTGACGGGCCAGGCGTTCGAGAATGTGGGCGCGCCACTCGCGAAAGTTGCGGATGCGCGACGCAAGCCCCTGAGGATGCAGGGTGAGCCGCAGCACGTTGACCGGCGGCTCCAGCATGGCAGGCTCGATGCCGCCGAGTAGCAGCTCGAGGGGGCGGTTGGCCATCAGCAGGTGCCAGTGGCGATCGACGGCCAGTGCGGGGTAGGGGGCGTGGCTCGCCAGCAGCCGCTCGATCACGCCGCGGATCGTCTCGAGTTCGGGCGCGTCGATAGGGCGTTCGCCAAAGGCCGGGGCGAAGCCGGCGGCGAGTAATAGCCGGTTGCGTTCGCGCAGGGGAACGTCCAGCTGTTCCGTCAGGCGCAGCAGCATCTCCCGGCTCGGCACGGCGCGTCCGGATTCGACGAAGCTCAAATGACGCTGGGAGATGTCGGCCTCGGTGGCGAGCGCGAGTTGGCTCAGCCGACGCCGCTGGCGCCACTCCTTCAACAGCTGCCCGGGGGTAGGGGAGTTCATGGTCATGGAACCAGATTAGCGCCAAGCGATATGCGTGGCTATTACCTCGCAGGTAATCGCCAGGCTGCGCGAGGCGGGCGAAGCTACAGGTGAATCCACCACAGGAGCCACGCCATGACCGCTTACGCCATCGCCCGCCTGCAGGACGTCACCATGGGCCCGGAGATCGTCGAATACCTGGAGAAGATCGATGCCACCCTCGCGCCCTACGGCGGTCGCTACCTGATCCACGGGGGCTCCACCGAAGTGCTGGAAGGCAGCTGGCAGGGCGATACGATCATGCTTGGCTTCCCCAGCCTGGAGCAGGCCCGGGCCTGGTATCGCTCCGAGGCCTACCGGTGCATCCTGCCGCTGCGCACCGCCAACGCCGTGGGCGATGTCATCCTGGTGGAGGGCGTGCCGGAAGGGCACCGCGGCATCGACATTCTCGGCTGAGGGGTTTCGAGCGATGTCAGCCCGTCTCGACGATCGAGCGTATGAAATCCCCCTTGGCCTGGGTATAGGCTTCGCGGTCCGCTTGGTGGCGGGAAGCCAGCTCGTGCTTGAGAGCGGCGTAGCGAGTGGCCTGGGTCGGATCGGCGCGCAAGGCATCACGAAAGGCCAGCCGCTGGTGCCATAGCTCGCCGTCGTGCACCACCACGTGTAGGTGGTGGGTACGCTGGCCGTTGGCGTGGCGCATGAACCAGCGGCGGTCGGACAGACTGGCGTTGAACTCAATCGAGGTCACGTAGCCGTGATCGAGAATGGGATCGAACAGGGCATCGGCCATGGCCATGGAAGCGACCCCGGCCATGATGTCGATGATGGGCTTGGCCGGCATGCCGGGAATGGCGGTGCTGCCGATGTGCTGCACGTCGAGCAAATCGTCCGGGAAGCGCTCGAGCAGACGAGTGCGCTCGGCGTCGAAGCGTGCCGGCCAGACGGGATCGTAGTCTACCAGGCGTACCGGTTCATCAATGGCCCGCTGCAGCGACTGGGCTTCGTTCATGCGAATTCCCTGTAGCAATATTCGTGGCGGTGTCCGTGCCGTGCTCGCGCTGCTGGCGCAGCGCACCGGGCGGGTGGCCGTGGATGCGCTTGAAGGCGCGGCTGAAGGCGGCCGCGCTGCCGTAGCCCAGGCGGTAGGCCACGGTTTCGATCGGCTGTCGTTCCCGGCCGATCCACTGGGCCGCCAGGCGCATGCGCAGCTCGGTCACGTAGCGGTGTGGCGTCATGCCCGTTACTGCCAGGAAGCGTTCGGCGAACACCGAGCGTGAGCTGCCCATCTCGGCGGCGAGTTCGGCCACCGTCCAGTTGCGCCCCGGCTCGCGATGCAGCGCGGCAATGACGCGTCCCAGGCGCGGGTCGCGCAGCGCCTCGATCCAGCCGGTGGCATCGCCACAGCCGCACTCCACCCAGCCGCGCACGATGAAGGCGGCCATCACGTCGGCGAGCCGCGCCAGGATGGCGGCGAAGCCCGCGCGCTCACTGTTTGCCTCGCGCTCCATCGCCTCTAGCATGGGCAGGATCTCGGGCTGCCGCTCGAGCAGGGTGCCGACGTACATCACCTCGGGCATCAGCGAGACCAAGGCGTGCATGCTGCCCAGGTCGAATTCCATGCAGCCGCTGAAGGTCAGGGCGCCCTCGAGGATGCAGCCTTGCGGGCAGGCGCGGATCGCGCTGACCGTCTCGCACAGCGTGGCGCTTTCGAAGGCGGCGATGTCCTGGGCCGGCTGATCGGGCGTGGAAAGCAGGGCGTGGGGGCCGCCCCGCGGCAGCAGCAGGGCATCGCCCGTCGAGAGGGTGTGGGTGCTGCCGCTTGGGCTGCGCAGGTAGACGGGGCCGCGTGCCACGAAGTGGAACTGAGCCCAGCCCTCCACCTTGCCGAACTCGACCCCCAGCGGGGGCGAGAGCTGAATGCGGCGGTAGGCAATGCCGCGCAGGCGCATGCCGAGCAGCAGCTCGCTTACCAGGTCGCTGGGCAGTTCCGGCTTGGGCATCTCGCGCTCCTTTCCTCAAGATTCGGATGAATGATCAAGCATTCGAGAGTATCTAGCATAGATCGTCCGACTCGGTCCCTCTAGTCTTCTCGTTCCTGATGAACGCTTCTCTAGGAAAGGAGAACGAACGATGAACGAGTTGGCACCACGGGCACGGCCCGCTTGGGGGGCAGTCGTTTCGATGGCCCTCGGTGTGTTCGGGCTGGTCACGGCGGAGTTCCTGCCGGCCAGCCTGCTCACGCCCATGGCGGCGGATTTGGGCATTACCGAAGGCATGGCGGGCCAGGCGGTCACGGTTACCGCTGCGGTGGCACTGCTGACCAGCTTGCTGATCTCCACCGCCACCCGGCGCATCGACCGGCGCCATGTGCTGCTGGGCTTCTCGATGCTGCTGGTTGCCTCGAATCTGTTGGTCGCCTTCGCGCCCAACCTGACGGTCCTGTTGCTGGGGCGGGTGCTGCTGGGGCTGGCCCTGGGCGGATTCTGGACCATGTCGATTGCCACCATGATGCGCCTGGTGCCCGAGGATCTGGTGCCGCGGGGGCTGTCGATCATGTTCAGCGGGGTGTCCGCGGCGACCATTGCCGCGGCGCCGCTGGGTAGCTATTTCGGCGACCTGCTCGGCTGGCGCGACGTGTTCCGCATGGCGGCACTGCTGGGCCTGCTGGCGCTGGTGGTGCAGTTCATAACGCTGCCGCGCATGGCACCCAGCGGCCTGACCCGCCTTCGCACCCTGTTCGACGTGCTGATGCGGCCGCGGGTGGGGCTGGGCATGCTGGCCGCGGCCCTGGTCTTCACCGGTCACTTCGCCTTCTTCACCTACATCCGGCCGTTCCTCGAGAACGTGACCGGGGTTGGTGTAAACGGCGTGGCCACCATACTGCTGGGCTTCGGCGTGGCCAACTTCCTGGGTAACTACCTGGGCGGCTGGATGGTCGAACGCAGCCTGCGCCTGACCATGATCGCAATGCCGCTGCTGATGGGCACGCTCGGCGTATCGCTGGTGGTGCTGGAAAGTACGCCGGCTACGGACGCCGCGCTGGTGGCGCTGTGGGGGCTGGCCTTCGGCGCCATTCCGGTAGCGTGGTCGACCTGGCTCACCCGCACGGTGCCCGACGAGGCCGAAAGTGCCAGCGGCCTGCTGGTAGCAGCCATCAACTTTGCGATCGCCACCGGTGCCGCCGTGGGTGGCCTCATCTTCGACCTGGGCGGCGCGCTGAACGTCTTTGCCGCCAGCGGTGCCGTACTGCTGCTGGCCGCGTTGATGATCGTGATGGGCGTGAGAACGCGGCCGCTGGCCACTGTCTGAAGCTGAACGGTTTAAAGAGGGCAGCCCGCTTCGACGGGCTGCGTTCTTTGCCATCGCTTCCTTCAGCTGTTAGCGTGGAGGCACAGAAGAACCAAGAACAGGAGGAAGAGACATGGATTCAGCCGTCAACGCCATCGTGGGCCAATCGATGATCATGCAGCAGGCCCAGGCCGCACAGCAGGTCCAGCTCGAGGTCTACAAGGACGCCCTGGACATGCAGAAGGATCAGGTCGCTGCCCTGATGGCCTCGGCTTCGGTGGCACCGCAGCTGGCCAACGAAGGAATGGTGGGTACCCACATCAATACCTACGCCTAGGCTTCTTCCAGGCGTTTCAGCGCAAGCCTATTTACCGCAGCGCCAATTTAACTGCCTCCTCGGCGTGAATGGCCGCGGTATCGTAGAGCGGCACTGCGGTATGGCTCTGCTGCACCAGCAGGGCGATTTCGGTACAGCCGAGGATGACCGCCTCGGCGCCCCGTTCGTGTAGCGACTCGATGATCTCCAGGTAGCGCTGCCGCGACGTCTCCTTTACCTGGCCCAGACACAACTCGTGAAAGATCACCTCGTGAACGAGGTCGCGCTGAGCCTCGTCGGGCACCAGCACCTCGATGCCGAAGCTTTCGGCGATACGCCCCTTGTAGAAATCCTGTTCCATGGTGAAGCGGGTGCCGAGCAGGCCGACACGGCGGATGCCGTCATCGTTCAGGCGCTGCGCCGTGGCATCGGCGATGTGCAGCAGCGGAATCGAGATCGCTTCGGCCACCTGCGCAGCGACCTTGTGCATGGTGTTGGTGCCGATCAGCAGGAAATCCGCACCGCCGGCTTCCACGCTGCGGGCGGCTCGGCACAGGATCTCGGCGGTGGCGTCCCAGTCGCCGGCGTGCTGTAGCCGCTCGATCTCGGCGAAATCGACGCTGTAAAGGCATAGTTTGGCCGAGTGCAGCCCACCCAAGGCGGCCTTCACGCCTTCGTTGAGTGCACGGTAGTAGCTGAGGGTGGATTCCCAACTCATGCCGCCGAGCAGTCCGATGGTCTTCATGTCATGCGTTCCCTCTGGTTGTCGTTATTCCAGTATCGCTTGGGAAACACTGCACAAATGCCTATGCGAGCGAATCGCTGCGTTGCGCGGTGCTCGGAATCCTCACATATACCCCATATGCTCCGGTTCCTGTGCTCCGTGCGCCTTGCGCTTCATCTCGCTCGTCGATTTGTTCAGCATTCCACTTGCCGTGCCGCTATGTCTCATACTCGTCGTGGCGACGGTTCCACACGTAGGGCGGTGTTTGCGGCCAGCCCGGCGGTGAGTCCTCCCAGCTCTCCTGGCGGCCGTAGGGCGTCAGGTCCAGGTAGCTCCACAGGCTGCCGAGGTACTCCACGCCGCGCTTACCGCTGAAGTAGGTGCGAAAGATCCGTTCACCGTCACGCAAAAAGACGCTGATGCCATGGCGTTCGCCGCGGTCGGTGTCGGGAGCATGGCAGTTGCAGCTCGTCACGCCCATGTCCTGGTTGAAACTGCTGCCGAGCGATGAATACCACGTCGGGTGTTGCCAGCCCATGCGCGCCTGATAGCGTAGCAGTTTCTCCCGCGGCGCCCGCGAGACCAGCACCAGAGTGGTATCGCGGGCGTGCAGGTGGGCGGGGTGAGTCATGGCGTCCACCACCCAGGAGCAGCCGTCGCAGCCGGCGTCCCAGTCGGGCCCGAACATGAAGTGATAGACGATCAGTTGGCGACGCCCCTCGAACAGGTCGAGCAGGCTGACCGCTCCCCTGGGCCCCTCGAAGGCGTACTCCTTCTCCACCTTCACCATGGGAAGCCGGCGGCGCTCGGCATTCAATCTGTCACGCGCGCGAGTGAACTCCTTTTCCTTGGCGGTCTGGCGTTCGAGTGCTGCCTGCCACTCGCCCATCGAGACGATGGGGGGCAGAGGCGTGTGGGAATCGTTCACTGCTGGTTCCTCCCGTGACGTGGCAGGTCTCGATCAATCCTGTGATTCACACCACTGTCTCAGCATGTCCAGGGTGACCCCCCAGGCGTAGTTGCAGAAGCTCAGAAACTCGCTGTCTTCATTCCAGCCGGCGTGCCGGAAGTTCAGCACCGTCATTGGCTGACCCGCGTTGTCCATGCCCAGCCAGTGGCCGGGACTGGGCTGGGTGGCGAGTTCGAAGACGATGCGGGTGCCCGTCCAGGCGGAGGCGGGGCTGGACGTCGGGTGAGTGCTGATGATCTCCCACTCGATCCGCCGGTGGGGCGTGCGCTCCAGAACCTTCATCTGCACGTCGCCATGGGCCGGTCCCGGGCTGTGGGCCAGGACCAGGCCGTCATCCGTCTCGCTGGTGGTATGAGGCGCCCACCACTGGGCGAGGCCTTCTGCACTGGCCAATGCCTCGTAAACCTTTTCTTTCGGGGCATCTATCCATACCTGGTGATGAAGCGTCGCCATGGTGTGCCTCCGTTCAAGCCAGGTTGAGTTGCCACGACACGCCGAAGCGGTCGTTGAGCCAGGTGAAGCGCGTGCTGAAGCCGTAGTCGTCGGGTGGCATCAGCGTCTGGCCCTGTTCCGACAGCTGCTCGAGAAGCCGCTCGAACTCTCCGGCGCTTTCGCACTCGACGAACAGCGATATCGAAGGCGTAAACGTGAAGTCGTGCTTTACCGGGCTGTCGATACAGGTGTAGCGCCGGCCCCCCAGGGTGAATTCAGCCTGCTTGATGCTGCCTTCCCTGCTCGGTTCCTCGGGGCCGTAGCGCTCGAGCCGGACGATGTCGGAATCGTCGAACAGCGAGACGTAGAAACGCATGGCCTGCTCGGCATTGCCTTCGAACATCAGCTGTGGGGCGACATGATGTGGCATCGGTACTCCTCCTCCAGGCGCTCGAACGTGGGCCAGAAAGGGGCGGGGCGGCGGCCCTCCAGCACGCCTTCCAGAACGGTGAGGTGGGTATGCCAGCCGCTGGCCACGTTGACCATGGTGTCGTCATCGGCGAGGCGACGATGGGTCACCACCAGGCGTACCTGATCGCCGGCCTTGCTGAGTTCGAAGGTCACCTCCGACGGGGCTTCGTTGCCCCCGCCCCAGGTCCAGGCAAGCACGTGGGGTGGCTCGCAGCGCAGCACCTGGTGATGCGTCGTGAAGCTGCCGTCGTAGCGGCGAAACCGCTCGCTTGGTGGCGTCCTGTCGGGCGTCAGTTCGGTATTGTGGAAGTGCAGAGTGAAGGCGCTGCCTGCACGCGGTTCCATGGCGCCGGGGGCGAGCCACTGGCCACGCTTGTCGGATTCGGTAAGGAAGGCCCAGACCCGCTCGATGGGCCCCGGCAGCAGGCGCTCGAAGCGGATACTGTCCTCGGCGATTGGCCGGCCGTAATCAGCGTCGTCCATCCGCTTTTCCCTCCTCGGGTGGCATGTCTCGGGGGGCTGCCTTCAGGGCCGCTTCCAGCGCATTCAGGCGCTGGCTCCAGAAGCCTTCGTAGAAGCTTAGCCACTGTTCCGCGGCAGCCAGCGGCTCCGGCTGCAGCCGGCAGTAGTGGGCGCGCCCTTCGATGCGCCGCTCCACCAGCCCTGCCTGCTCCAGTACGCGTACGTGCTTGGAAACGGCGGCCAGCGAGATGGGGAACGGCTCGGCCAGCTCGCCGACCTTGCGCTCACCGGCCGCCAGCCGCTCGAGCAGCAGGCGGCGGGTGGGGTCGGCCAGGGCGTGGAAGACCCGGTCCAGGTGCGTTGTGTCATGTTCAACCATATGGTTTATATAGGTCCGATGCAAGGTATTGTCAACCACTGGGTTGAATATTAGATGCGAGAGGAGACGCCATTGCCAATGACTATGAGCGCGATTGAAACTTCTCCGCTTTACCTGAAGCTAGCTTGAGGTATTAGCCTGCGCTTAACGATTGTCCCCAGAAAGAAGAGGAGAACGACATGCGGGCTGCATCGATCACTCAACCCCTTCATGAATCGGCTCGGTGGGAGACGCCGGCGCTCGATCTCGAGGCCTATCTGGCCCGTATCGACTACCGGGGGCCCATTACGCCCAGCCTGGAGACGCTCAAGGCCCTGCAACAAGCGCACCTCTCCGCGGTGCCGTTCGAGAACCTGGAAATCGTTACCGGCGGCGAGATTCGCATCGACCTGGAAAGCCTCCAGGACAAACTGGTAGGGCGCCGGCGTGGCGGCTACTGCCACGAGCAAAACATACTGTTTGCCACGGTACTTGACCGGCTCGGCTTCGAGGTCGCCGGGCGCAACGCCAGAATGCTGATGGGCGACGATGAGCGTATCGTCACCCCGCTTGGCCATACGATGCTGGTGGTGAAAGTGGCGGGCGGAGACTGGCTGGTCGATGTCGGCGTCGGCAATGTCGGGCCGCGTGAGCCGATCCGGCTCGAGGAAGGCAGCGAGGTGAGTCATGGCCCTTGGGAGTATCGCCTGGAGCGAACGCCGCTGGGGTTCTGGCTGCTGCGCCACAAGCGCAACGGTGAGTGGTTCAACATCTACCAGTTCAGTGACGAACCCTGCTACCGCGCCGACTCTGGCGAATACAACTATTTGGCGTCTCATCACCCGGCATCCCCGTTCGTGCGGCGGATCGTGGCTCAGCACAACGGCGCTGAGGTACGGCTTGCGCTCACCGATTTGGAGCTGAAAATCTTCCGCCCGGGCAAGGCGCCGGAGCTGCACTGGATCGCAGCCGGTGAGCTGCCCGGCGTGCTGCGCGAGCGGTTCGGCCTGGCGCTGACCTCGGAGCAGGAGCGCGTACTGCTGCGGCGAGCCGAGACGCTCGCCGGGACTTCATCCAAAGGTGAGCAGCTTGGCACCTGAGGGAAATCGTCAGCTTGAACCGCTCATCGCCGTGCATGAGGGTGAGCTAGTCCGCCCCATGCTCCCAAGCCGCTAACCCTGGTGCTGTTTCTGCACTGCCTTGCGCATTATTCGACGCTGCTCCAGCGCCTGCCCGGCATCTTCCTTCAGCGGCAGCCGCGAGGCCCACAGGATGTCGTCGCGGCAGTGGTTCATGTCTTCGAGCATGTGATCGTCGTGGGCCAGCAGCGGCAAGAAGCGCTGGCGAAACTGCCGCCGGCGCTGGTATTCCCACCACTTGGTCTCGAGCCTATGGATCAACCCCAGCGGGGGCATGGCCGGCATGAAGAAGTCCGGCTGGGGTGGCGGGGTGGGGCGCTGGGTGGCGGTGCCCGTGCGTGGCTGACGTAGCGGTTCGTACTGGCTCATGTCGCACCTCCTGGCGGGCATTCGCCAAGGGCGGATGCCGTCATTTCTTTCGGTTGAAGGAGGGTCGCGACCTCTTGAAGGGGAGTCTGGCTCGGTCTGATGGATCAATCCAACGAAAAGGTCTACATTGTCCTTTAAGGAAAATTGAAGGATAGCCCGATGAACCAAGCCGTTCTTTCCAACGCCACCATGCCGCTACTCGATACCGACGTGCTGCGCACCTTCGTTGCCATCGCCGAATGCGGCAGCTTTACCCGGGCCGCTCGCCAGGTGTTCCGTACGCCATCGGCGCTCAGCATGCAGATCAAGCGCCTGGAGGAAACGCTTGGCCAGGCACTGTTCGTGCGCGAGGCGCGCCAGGTGCGGCTGACCCCGGAAGGCGAGGTGCTGCTCGGTTACGGTCGGCGCCTGCTCAAGCTCAATGAAGAGGCGGTGACACAGTTCCTGGCGCCTACGGTGGTGGGCCGGCTGGGCTTCGGTACCACCGACGACGTGGGCACGCGTATCCTGCCGGGCGTGCTGGCGCAGTTCGCCCGCTCGCACCCGGCGGTGCAGGTCGATGTGGTGGTGGGCAGCAGCCGGGAGATGCTCGCCCGGCTGGATGCCGGCGAACTCGATCTGGTGTTGGTCACGGCCGGCAATCCGGGGCAGGAGGTACGCGGCGAGATCGTGCACAGCGAGCCGCTGGTGTGGGCGGGGCGGGAAGGTGGCGTGGCTGCCCAGCGCTCGCCGCTACCGGTGGCCCTGGCGCATCAGGGCTGCGCCTGGCGAGGCATGGCACTGGAAGCGCTGGATCGGGCCGGCCTGAGCTACCGCATCGCCTATTCCTGCGAACACTGCGCCGGCCAAGAGGCCGCCATGATCGCCGACCTGGCGGTATCCCCGTTCCCGCAGAGCCTGGTGCGCCCGCCGTTGCGGCGTATCGAGCCCAGCCTGCTGCCGCCGCTGGGCGAATATCAGCTGACGCTGGTCAAGCGGCCCGGCGCCGGCCAGGCCTGCGAAACGCTGGTGGGCTACGTGATGGGGGCCTTTCGTAGCTACTGAGATGGCGCTACTGGGCAGGAGATACCTGGCTGTCGTCTGGCGCAGTCAGCAGTGTCAGGCAGACCCTGCGAGTTGGCCCGATCAACTCTGCTCGGTGCGGAGACGATTGATCTGACGCTTGATTTCCGCTCGCTCTAGAATCAACAGATCGAGCAGTTCATCCCGCTCATTTCGGTTCAGACCTTCATCGCTCATCAGACCGTCGAGCAGGGCCTCGATATCCGTTTCGTGCTGAGTGTCGCAAACCGCAGCAGTGCGGGGGATCAGTGAGACGAACATGGGCGCGTACCTCCAATTCGAACTGGCCCTGGTGGGCTCCTTTTTGTCGTTGTCACGGTGGTTTTTTCATTGTTGTAACACCATGGTGGTTCCTTGCAGCGAGCCGCGTCAAACCGAATGCGGGCGCAAACCGTGCCGCTTCGTGCATAGCGGCCAAGAAGGGTCACTCTGCCTTGGCGATGCCGGGGCGGTAGAAAATGAAGGCTTCGGTCTCGGCGGTTAGCAGGAACTCGTTCGCCCAGGGTGGGTGAACGGTGCGGTCATGGAAATAGAGCGCCCCGTCGGTGTGGTCGGGCAGCTCCTGGTTGAGGGCCTGGCGCGCGACTTCCTTGGCTATTTCGTAGGCGTCGTCTTCCACTACTTCATCGGGCTTGCCGTCGCACCACCAGGAGAATTGGCAGGG
Source organism: Billgrantia sp. Q4P2 (assembly GCF_052806135.1). Taxonomy (NCBI): domain Bacteria; kingdom Pseudomonadati; phylum Pseudomonadota; class Gammaproteobacteria; order Oceanospirillales; family Halomonadaceae; genus Billgrantia; species Billgrantia sp. Q4P2. The sequence continues at coordinate 182,519 of NZ_JBRBAI010000003.1, read as the reverse complement.
GCTCTGCTCCGAGCCCTGTTTCACCACTTCGCAAATGGTGTTGGGAAACTCCTCGGTGGCAAGCCGGTTCATTACCACATTGGCTACCGACTCCATGTCCAGGCCCGGTACGCCTTTCGCTTCCCAGTAGATGGTGCGTGCCAGGCAGGTGAGTGGCTCTTCCAAGGGGTCGCTGCCTTCCGGATCGACGACCTGCGCCTCCTGCTCGCTGAGCGGCTTCGTGGGCTCGGTGACTTCCACGTCGGGAGCCACGTCCTGCTCCAGCACCTCGGCCTTGCGCACCGCCTCGTCTGCCTGCGGTGCAGGATTGACGAGGGCGACCGCCGCCACGGGCAGGGCAAGGAGCAACCAGCCGAACAGCCGGAAAGGGAACATGGGGAGAACCTTTTGGTATCGTTATGGTTCGGTTCTATTGCGTATCGAATGGGTACGTAACGTAGCGAGTATAGTTGCCCGTGAGTCCTCGCATGGTACCAATGCGGCAGTGTATTCGGCTGTCAGCAGGCATCAGGCATTTTTGGGAAAGAGCCACCGCGGTACCCACCACAGGAAGACCGCCATGCCGATCAACTCGACCAGCGACTGGAACACGACGGCGACCACCGCCAGCTCATAGGAAGCAGGGAGAGACAGGGCCAAAGGCAGAACGACGAAGGAGTTGCGCGTGCCCAGGCTGAAGGCCAGCACACGCCCCTGCGTAGTGGGCAGTTCGAACTCTCGGCCCAGCATCGCGCAGCCGCTTCGTGTCTGTAAAGCGACCGGGAGAAAGGGTCACGAGTCGCCTTGACCTAAACTTTGCTTGAGGTTTTACGCTCCGACTGTGTAGCCACACAAAGGAGAACAGCCATGCGCCACGTTCAACCGGACCTCTGGGAAACCGACGTGGAAAGCCCTTTCGCCGGGCTGACCGTTCACGCCTACCTGCTGACGCGAGACGAGGGCAACGTGCTCTTCTACAACACCGGCCACCGTCACGAGATCGACAGGATGGCGGAGCTGGGCGGTGTGGCCTACCAGTACCCGAGCCATCGGGACGAACTGGGTGCAACGCTCGAGACGATCCACCAGCGATTCGGGGCCAAGCTGGGCGGCCACCGCGCCGAGCTTGACGACTTCGCCCGTTATCGCACGCCCGAGATCCTGTTCGAGCGGCGCGAGATGCACCTGGGCAATGTCGAGGTGATCCCCACCCCGGGGCACAGCCCCGGCAGTACCTGCTTCCTGGTGCACTCGCCCCACGGCAAGCGCTACCTGTTCACCGGGGACACGCTCTACCGCGGCGAACAGGGCGACTGGCGCGCTGGCTTCATTCCCGGCCACAACGATGAAAAGGACCGCGAGCAACTGGCCGAGAGCCTCAGGCTCCTGCGCGAACTCGAGCCGGACGTGGTGTTCGGTAGCGCCTTCCTCGGCGACACGGGCTTTCAGGAGATGCCGCCGGGCGACTGGCCAGGCCATGTGGATAGCGCCCTGGAGCGCCTGTTGGGCTGATGAGAGGTAAGGTGAGATGCCATGGCGCCGTGCGCCATGGCATGCTTGGCTTCACCAAGCTGTCGCGAATGGAACGCAAGGAGCCTAGCCATGATCACCCTGCATCACTGTGTCAGCGCCCGCTCGTTTCGCCCCCTGTGGCTGCTGGAGGAGATCGGCGCGCCCTATGAGCTGGTCGTGCATGCCTTTCCGCCCCGGGTACGCGACGAGGCCTTCCTGGAGATCAATCCGCTAGGTACGGTACCGGCCTTGTTCGACGGCCAGGTGGCCATGACCGAGTCGGCGGCCATCTGCCAGTACCTTGCGGGTCGCTATCCCGAAGCAGGCCTGGCGGTGGGGCAGGACGACCCCGCCTACGGCGACTACCTCAACTTCCTGCATTTCGGCGAGGCGACGCTGACCTTTCCCCAGACCCTGGTGCTGCGCTATGGCCGCTTCGAGCCCGAGGAGCGCCGGCTGCCTCAGGTGGCGGAGGACTACTCGCGCTGGTTCCTCTCCCGCCTGCGTACTCTGGAACCGCGCCTGGAGCGCGATACCTTCCTCTGCGCCGGTCGCTTCACCGCGGCCGATGTTTCCGTGGGCTATGCGCTGCTGCTGGCCAGCTTCATTGGCCTGGACGAGCGCTTCAAGCCTGCCGTAGCCGCTTACTGGCAGCGCCTGCAGGCGCGCGATGCCTTTCGGCGCGCCAAGACCGCCGAGCGTGAGGCGGCCTTGGCCCAAGGCGTTGCCCCCAAGCCGGCCATGGATATGCTGGGCTGAACGCCAGGGCGCTACTCGTTCGCTCTTCGGCGCAGCTCGGGAACGACCAGCACGGCGAGAGTCAGGGCGGTGATCGGCAGCACGAAATAGAGCATCAGTGCGCTGAACCCGGCCAGGGCATCGTGGTGGGTGGCAGCCAGCACCAGGTAGGCCGTGTAGGCCATGTAGTAACCCAGCAGTATGGCGCCTTCCCAACGGCTGATGGCGCTGGCGGTAAGGCAGATCGGCAGGCAGGCAATGGCCACGGCGATCATCACCGGCAGGTCGAGGCTTAGCATGGCCTCGGTCACGGCGATGCCGGCGGGGGCGAGCAGGCCGGTAAGGCCAAGCACACCGAGCAGGTTGAAAACGTTGCTGCCGACCACGTTGCCTACGGCAATGTCCCGCTGCCCGCGCAGGGCAGCCAGGATCGAGGTCACCACCTCGGGTAGCGAGGTACCCGCCGCCACCAGCGTCAAGCCGATCACCTGATCGCTGACGCCGAGCCAGGTGGCCAGTACCACGGCTGCGTCGACGAACAGCCGCGAGCCGGCCACCAGCATAGCGAGCCCGCCGACGACGAACAGCGCATCTCGCGCCCAGTGATGAGGTTTCTCCTCACCGCCAGTTGCCGGCTCGGTAGCCGGTGCCTGGCGCCGCCCCTGCCACAGCAGAAAACCCGTGTAGGCGACCAGCCCCAGCACCAGCAGCCCACCCTCGAGCCGGCCGATATGTCCATCGGCCGCCATCAGGAAGACGATCAGCGAGAGCCCGATCATCAGCGGGATATCCAGGCGAATCAGCTGGTGGGCCACCGCGAGCGGCACGATCAGTGCCGAGACCCCCAGGATGAACAGCACGTTGAAGATATTGCTGCCCACCACGTTGCCCATGGCGATGCCCGCCTGGCCGGCAAAGGCCGCCTTGAGGCTGACGACGAGTTCCGGGGCACTGGTGCCGAAAGCCACCACGGTAAGGCCGACGATCAACGGCGAGATGCCCAGGCGAGCAGCCAGGCGAGAAGCACCCTGCACGAGGCCCTCTGCACCGGCAATCAGCAGCGCCAGGCCGATCAACAACATCAGCAGTGTCAGCATTGAAGGAGTTCCAAGCATTCAAGATAGGGATGAAACACGTCTTCGACCGGGAGGCGTAGGCCTGGAAGCCCCTGCTAGGCTGCCGGTGGTGCCGGGGCCAGCATGCGCGTAGCCAGGGTGGCCGTATCGAGCATGAGAATGCCTTCTTGTGTGCCATCGAGGGAGGCGACACGCTTGCCGCGGTCGATCCACGATGCCGAGCGGCCTCCGCCGGCCTCGCCGTCGCAGGGCCCCACGCAGTTGGCCATCAGGATCGTCATGGCATGTTCGCGGGCGAAGGTGGCGTAGTAGGCGTAGGCCTCGTCGATTCCCTGTGCCAGCTTGGCTACGCTGGCCAGGTACACGTCCGCACCCAGGCTTGCCGCCGTGGCGACATGGTCGGGCTGCAGCGATTCGTGGCAGATCGCCAGTGCCAGGCGATGCTCGCGGGTTTCGATGAGCATCGGCCGCTCACCGGGGGAGAAGTAGGGCAGTTCGTCGTCGTGCAGCCTCTGCTTGGCGTAGGCGTGGCGCCCCGCGTGGGGCTGGAACACCACCATACCGATCTGCGGCTTTTGCGAGGTAACCAGCGGCAGGCCCACGCCGATCACGATGCCGTGGGCATCGCTCAGGCGCTGGAACACGTCCAGCCGCGGGTCCTCCTCGTGGGTGGCCAGGCCCTTGGCTAGCGCCGGTTCGTAGCCGGTCAACGAGAGTTCGGGGAAGAAAATCAGCTCGGCATCCTGCGAAGCTGCCAGCTCGACGAACTCGACATGGCGCTCCACGTTGCCTTCGATATTGCCCGTTATCGAGGCGTACTGCACGGCACACAGCTTCATCGGTTCGCTCCCTTTCGCCGACCCTCGGGTAAGCGTACGACATTTTGCCGTTGGGTGAATGACGGTTTGCCTTCCTGACGGAACAAGGCGCTGGGTTAGACTTCACTCAGGCACCGACGCGTCAAGGAGGCAGCCTGCCATGCACACGCCCATGCTCTCCATATCCCGCACGCCGCTGGTGGCCGTGTACGGCACCCTAAAGCGCGGGCTGCGCAATCATCACTGGCTGGAAGGTGCCGACTTCCTGGGCAGCGACCGGCTGACCAGCGCCACCCTCTACGATCTCGGCCCCTTCCCCGGGGCCAAGCCCGAACCCTCCCGCGGGGTCGAGGTGGAGATATACCGCATCGATGCCAACCTGCTTACCGAACTGGACAGGCTCGAGGACTTTCGCCCGCGCCAGCCGCACGCCGGGCTCTACCACCGCGCCATTCACGCCACCACCTTCGGCCCCGCCTGGCTCTATCTCTACAATCCCGAGGTTGCCGGCCGTACGGCGATCCGGCAGGGCGGGTGGTGGCCATAACTTAACGTGGTTAACCTAGCCTAGCCCTCCCGCTGCATCTTCTCGCGCCGTGCCACTTCCGCCGCCGTGGGTGGGTCCATGGCAAAGTCGCCGGTCTTCACCGCACCGTCGCGCTCATAATTCGCGATCACGATGCCGTTGGGCGACACGCGATTGGCGGTGAGCTTGAATGCGACTGGCGCTGTATCATAATTGAACAGCTTCTTGCCTCTCCCCAGCACCACGGGGCAGATGAACATGGTGATTTCATCGACGAGATCGTGCGCAAGCAGCGTGTGGACCAGCTCGGTGCTGCCCTGGGTGATCAGCGCCGGCCCATCCTCCTGCTTCAGCCTGGCAACATCGGCCGCCGCGTCGCGCAGCGCTACCGAGTCTTTCCAGGTCAACTCCAGTCCCTTTCGGGTCGCCACGTACTTCTTGATCGAGTTGAAGGTCTTGGCGATAGAGTCGTCCGGCCCTTCCTCGGCGTAGGGCCAGTGCGCAGCGAAGATCTCATACGTCTTGCGCCCGAGCAGCAGGTCGAACGGCTGACCGAACAGCTTGTCGATCTCCTCACCGAATACCTCGTCCACCAACGGCGCGACCCAGCCGCCATGGCGGAAGCCTCCGGTCGGGTCTTCCTGCGGCCCGCCGGGTGCCTGCATGACGCCGTCCAGGGAAACCATGCCGCCAACGATCACTTTACGCATCTGCTCATCCTCGTGGTTTGCACGTTCAGCCAGTATTCGAACGAGATGCGTAGGAATCGACAGGCTTGCGATGAACGGCGGCGACGGCTTGTTGAGTGTGAGGTAACGCTCAGTCCGTTGCGCGTTTGCGAGCCACCGACAGCGCCGGGGGATGTGCCAGCGTCTGGTAGACAACGCAGTACCGCTCCGTCAAACGCAGGAGAGTGTCGAGCTGCTCTTCCGAGGCATCGGTGTCGAGGGTGACTTGCAGCCGAATGCTCTGGAAGCCCACGGGCACTTCCTTTGCCACGCCAAGCGTTCCACGAAAATCGAGATCGCCTTCCGCCTGGAGCGAAGCATCTCGCAACTCGATGCCGAGCGAGGTGGCGACGGCGTTCAGCGTCACCCCGGCGCAGGCCACCAACGCTTCGAGCAGCATGTCGCCCGAACACGCGCTTTGACCGCTCCCGCCCGTGGCGGGATGCAGCCCGGCCTCAACGAGCGCCTTGCCCGTCTCGATCTTGCAGCTCACACCTTCACCGAGACGCCCTTGCGCGCGCAGAGTGATCAGTGCGGCATCCGGTGCCTCGCGATAACGCTCCTTCAGAGGCGTCTGGACGGAGCGCAACTCTTCAGCCTTCATGACACTCTCCTCATGCTCGTTTTGGCGGCACGGCAGCCGTAGATGCCAGCTGTCTCAAACACCTCATCAAAATAGGCTAAGGTACTCGAGCTGGCCAAAGGCGGATATTTGGCACATTCGTCCCTGACAAGATCCCGTTGCCATCGACAAACCCGGAGCCCGCTATGTCTCGCACCATCGAAATCCCCGCTGCCGACGGCTTCACCGCCAAGGACGCCCCCAGCTACGATGCGACTGCCGGTGCTCTGCATCACAAGCGGTTGGCGATGTTGTTGGAAGAGACGCTGTAGCGGGGCGGTCTGCTTTATCGGCGGCCCCGGTGGTTTGGCAGAGTTGCTATTGGGAGAATGGGGGAGCGTCCCTTGCCTGCACTTGTTAGATTTATAATCCATCTAAATTTATTTCAACACTATCGCCTAGCCAATAGGCATATTTCGTATGATCTGCCAGATCATCACCCGTTAAAGCGTGAACCAATACACTTAAACTCCCTCTATTCTCATCCAGCCAGGGAATGAACGCATCAAAGGACTTGTGGCTAAAGGTAATCTGGCAACTCCACTGAGTATGAGGTCCAACTAACTTCTGATGAACGCGTCCGACCTTCAATCCAAACCTCTCTCCTGCTTCTTTACAAAGTTTAGAGGCAAAATCCAATGTTTCTTGATTAAAATAGACATGAGCATGGTACCCTTTGTGTATATTGATTGGTCTTTTGGGGTTGTTCACTTTGATTTCGCCTGGGAATAAAGTTATATGGAAGCCTAACGCCGCAATCACGCGCTCGTCGTGTGCATTGTCTTGTTATATTATTCTACTGTCAATCTCGCTCTGGAGCGTTTCAAGCTCGTCAGGAATACGGATAAATTTGGTGCCGAATCCAGTTGCTTTGTACTCAACACAGGATGGCACCTCGTTGTAGGTAACACGTTCCAAAATACCGTCTTTTCTTCGCTTTTAAGGGCGACACGTAAAACACATCGAGAGGTAAGGGGCAGGCGGGGAAAAGAAAACAGGAAGCTGTATGGCGACGAGCCCCGGTCCGGATACACCCGGATCCGGGGCATGTCGCTGCGGTATTATGCTAGGGCAGCCTTGATCGAATCCGACAAAGATGTTGTCGGCCGACCCAGCAATCGGCTCAAGTCACCACTGTTGTCCGCCAACCAGCCTTCGGCCGCCCGGGCTTCGGCATCCGCCAGCGCCGCGGCGAACCCCTCCGGCAGGCCGATCTTGACCAGCATGCCGGTGAAGTCCTGTTCGGTCAGGTGGTGGTACTGAATCGACTTCCCGGTCTGCCGTGCAATTTCCCGGGCGTAGTCGGCAAGCGTAAAGCCATCATCACCCGCCAGCTCGTAGACCCTGCCCGCTTCGTCGTCGGTGGATGTCAGAACCCGGGCGGTCGCTTCAGCCAGATCACTTCGGGTCGCGGTATTCAGCACACCCTCGCCCGCCGCACCTGCGACCGCGCCCGCTTGCAACACACCGCCCAGGCTCTCGGTGTAGGTTTCGGTGTACTTGCCATTACGCAGTAGCACAGCGGGCAGACCGGAAGCCTGGATGGCGGCTTCGGTCTCCCGGTGCTCCTGTGCCAAAATCAACGGCGACGTATCCGCCTTCAGAAGGCTGGTATAGGCGAACAACCGCACGCCTTCGCGTTTGGCGGCATCGATCACGGCCTGGTGCTGAGGCACCCGCTGACCGACTGCGTTGCTGGAAATCAACAGCAGTTTTTGGACCCCGGCCAAAGCCGTGGACAGTGATTCGGGTTGGTCGTAGTCGGCCTGACGTACAGTGACGCCTTCAGCACGAAGGTCCTCGGCGTTATCCGGGCTGCGGACCAGGGCGATGATGTTGGAGGCATCCGTCAGGGTCAGCAGGTGTTGGATGACAAGTCGGCCCAGTTGGCCGGTAGCGCCGGTAATTCCGATCATGGTGGTCTCTCCTCATTAGGACTGTCTGGATTTCGTGATCAGTGTGCGGCACACTCACCGCACCGATAAGTGGATCTATTCCGAATGAGGTGTTCGGGTTTTGAGTACAATCGATTTTTCCCACCTGCGCCTGCTGGCGGTTTACGCCACCGTGGTGGAGACGGGCAGTTTCGCAGCGGCCGCGCGCAAGCTGCACACCAGTCGCTCCCGCGTCAGTGAACAGGTGGCTCAACTGGAGACGGACCTCGGTGTGCGCTTGCTGCAACGCACGACCCGGCAACTCACCGTCACGCATGAAGGTCAACGGGTGTACGACGAAGCCCGATCATTGCCCGGTATCCTCCAGAATGTGGAGGCCATCGCGATGCCCAGGGAACCGAGTGGACGGGTCGCCATCACGATGAACCACGACATTGCCCACAAGTTCATTTTGCCCAGACTGGTCGATTTTCAGCGGCGCTACCCCAGAATAAAGCTCGATTTCATCCTGGACGACGAGCGAGTGGATCTGGTAGGCGAACAAATCGACCTCGCGATCCGTGTCGGCTTCCCACGGGACGATTCGGTGGTCGCCCGCGTACTCTACGAGGATCGCACTGCTCTGTTCGTCAGCCCGAAGTATCTTCAAGCGTCGGGGCCGCCTGATTCCGTACCGGAACTGGCCGCAGCCCACTGGATACTGCAGACGCAACCCCATGCCGGCGATGTGGTGCGGATGCGAAACGGTGAACGAACGGTTGAGATCCGCCCGCGTTCGTTTAACCGGTGTAACTCGCCTTTGCTATTGCAGCAAATGGTCGTCCAGGGACATGGCGTCGGTGCGGTACTGCCAAGTGTCGTGCGCCAGGAAATCGAATCCGGGCAGTTGGTGCCTGTTATGCCGGAACTGCGCGGCGATCCATTGGCGGTATCACTGGTGTATCCATCGAGAAAACAATTGCCGCAGAGGACACGGGTCGTGGTGGACTATCTGATGGTGGAAGATCTTATGTCAGGGTGAAGTGTGACTGGCGCTACGAGGCATCCGGAGCCTCGCGATAACGCTCTTTCAGAGGTGTCTGGACGGACCGCAATTCTTCAGCCTTCATGACACCCTCCTTATGCTTGTTATGGTCTCATGCTTGTTTTGGCGGCACGGCAGCTTTGGATGTCAGCTGTCTCGAACACTTCAATCAAAATAGGCTAAGGTACTCGAGCCGGCCAAAAGCGGATCCCTGGCACATTCGTCCCTGACAAGATCCCTTTGCCATCGACAAACCCGGAGCCCGCTATGTCTCGCGCCATCGAAATCCCCGCCGCCGACGGCACCATCGACGCTCATGTCTTCACGCCCGGGAACGCCGACCGTCCTCTTCCGGCCGTGGTGCTGTTCACCGATATCGGTGGCCTGCGGCCCTGCTATCACGAGAAGGCCCAGCAGATCGCGGACAACGGCTATGCTGTGTTGATGCCCAATATCTACTATCGCGATGTGCGCGGCCCCGTCGTGCCGAAGGGCAAATCCTTCCGCGATCCGGACGTGCGTCCGACGCTGTTCGGGTATGCCGGCCGCCTCACGCCCGAGGCACTATCCCTCGACTTCGCCGCGCTGCTGAAATGCATCGATAACGAGCCCGAGTTCGCGGATGGCAAGATAGGCGTGGTCGGCTACTGCATGACCGGTGCCTTCGCGCTGCGTATGGCGGCCGAACACCCCGACCGCGTTGCCGCTGCGGCTGGCTTCCATTCGGCCAATTTGGCGAAGGCCGACGACCTGAACAGTGTCGTACACATGGTCGGTACCATTGCAGGGCACGTCTATCTCGGCCACGCCGACAAGGACGAGTTGCTACCCCCCGAGCAGATCGCCCGCCTGGACGAAGCGCTGGCCAAAGCCGGTGTGCACTTCACCACCGAACTCTACAAGGGCGCCGCCCACGGCTTCACGGCCAAGGATGCTCCTAGCTACGATGCGGCCGCCGATACGCTGCATCACAAGCGGCTCGCCATGCTCCTGGAAGAGGCCTTGTAGCGGGAGTGCGTCTTTTGTTCGCTTCCCGGCGCGGCCTCGCTGTATGGGGCCGCGGCGCTATCTCCCCCTCGACAGTCTCAGGGCACCCTTGCGAAGCCTACGCCACGCACCACCAATCAGCCTGGCAAACAGATCGGCCTTCACTCGGGCATTGCGCTGTTCAATTGCCCGAATTTTAGGATCCGGATTGTGGAAAGCCATCGTCTCCTCCGCTGTCGCGAGCACACTGGAAGCGTAGCATGACAGGGCGCCGCGCATGCCTTTCTTGGTTGCCCGAAAGTCGTTTCTGCTAAAGATCTGAGGCAAGGCGCCGATAATTTTGCTTAGGACAAGCCTGTGCTCAGGGCCAACAAGCATGGTCATTACCGCCTTGTCTTTCTTTGGTCAGCCAGCAGCTTTCTCGTAGCTTCGCTGATCCAACCCCAAAAAAACGTCATTTGCCACAGGGAGCATGGGCTTTGTCATCACTAAATACAAAATATTCCGTGCATTGGTTGACTGGTCAATTTTGCGAATATCGCATGGAGTCGATGTATCGCAGGATTATCAAGACGAGGGCGCGGTTTGAAACACGTCTTTCGTTGATCCTGGGGTCCTTTATCTTTGGCATGTTTGCTATTACGGACTACCATCTTCTTGGCTTAACCAGAGAATATTATTTGCTGATCACCATGCGCATCGTGGTAGTGAGCCTCTGCCTTCTCTTGGCATTCATTATCGGGCGCTGGGGAAACTATTTCCGTAAAATCTGGTTGCACGCTTTGCCGCTCTGGATATTTGCGACGGGAATCATTTTGATCGTTCCCTTGCGCCCCGAGAGCCTCGCCACTCAGGTAACGGCGGTGGTGGTAGCCACCATGGCCTTCTATCTACTGATTCCTAACTTGCTGACGGTGGTAACGTTTGCAAGCCTCTATTTGAGTATTGGCTTTCTGACCGCTGCAGTGCTATTTGCGGAAATTTCACCAGTGGTGTCGCTTCGCTTGGCGCTGTTGTTGATTATGGCCAATGTAGTGGGCTTCTGTGCCTTGCTGCGTTTGGAAAACCTTCAGCGCAGGCAATTTGCGCTGCTTCAAGAAGAGCGTGATCAAAATCGCCATCTGCTCAAGGAAATAGCTCTTCGAAAAGATCTGGAAGCTCAGTTGCGCATGGTCGCCGAGCGGGATGCCCTAACGGGATTGGATAGTCGAAGCCATTTCATGAAGCGGGCCAAGGCACTGCTGCAGCGTTCGCAAGTGGAAAAGAAACCATTCAGCCTTTTCATGATTGATGTCGATCATTTCAAGCGTATCAACGATACATGGGGCCACACGCATGGGGATTGGGTTCTGACCAAGGTCGCGGAGGCTTGTGCGCGGTCTCTACGCCCCACGGATGTGATAGGACGTTTCGGTGGTGAAGAGTTCATAGTGGCCCTGCCGGACACCGGCCCCGACGACGCCCAAATCGTCGCGGAGCGCTTGAAAAAGAAGGTCGCCGAGCTTCCGTTAAAGGAAGAAATGAGCGAGATGCGCCTAAGCGTCACCATAGGTATCGCTTTAGCGTACACGGAAGAGGCCGACCTTGATTCCTTGATCACGCGAGCGGATCAGTCACTATACGTTGGCAAGCGCGACGGCAGGAACCGGGTAGTGATGAGTCGCGAGGGGACGGAAGAGGGATGAAAGGGAAGGGGAAGTTGGATTCTCGGTACACCGCGTCGTCATTCGCCTCTCGAGCGTCCCTTCTAGACTCTCGTTGGCACCGTTCCAAACGTATTTTTCATGGCAGCCAACGGCCAAGAGCAGACTATCAGTGCAATCTGATATAGCTCCGTCAGCACGCACGGCTTTGCCTCCACGACAAAGCCGCAACGGAAAAACCATCGCCATGCCTGGTCTTGTTAAGCACGCCGCTAGACCATTTTCGATAGCCCGTTTTACTATTGGCGCCACTACCTTGGGCGTAATGCTTCATTCTTAACAATATTTTGTTTGCAGCCAGTCCGAAAGCTGCTTTTTGCCCTTACTTGCATTACCGTCGCAGCAGCAGAGAGCAATATTCTTCCTTGTAATGAGGCTGGCGTCATTGATGATATGCTACCAGCTTGCCGCAGACTTTCTTGTTACTTTCACGGAAGTAAATTAATTTACGCAATAAACGCACACTCATCTCTTTCAAGGACTTCTTTTTCGAGCCAGCCAGGAACAATCTAGTTATTTGCCATAATGTGACTCTACCTATTTGACTCTTAACGCTTGAGCTGAGGGAAGTCCACGTCCCACTCCAGCGACTGGTTAGGTGCCGCTCCTTCCTCCAAATACACCCGCCTAATCTTCGACCTCCCAAGCGGGATTCCAAGCGATTTCCCAAAGGTGACCGTCCGGGTCTTGGAAGTATCCGGAGTACCCGCCCCAAAAACGGTCACGGGCAGCATCTGTGACCTTGGCCCCAGCCTTTTTCGCCAGTTGCATGATGGCGTCGACCTTCTCCTTGGATCCGACGACATGTCCGATAGAAATTTCGGATGAGCTAGGAGAATCCAAGGAAATATTCGCATCCTTGGCAAGCGCAGGTCTTGGATAAAGCGCTAGAATCAAACCATTGTTCATGTTAAAGAAAACAACAGCGCCATCCTCGAATTCGGTACCGATAATACCTTCGGTAGGTAGGCCCAGACCGTCACGGTAAAAGACCAGTGCGCGCTCCAGATCGGCCACTCCCAAGGTGATCACTTTGATACGGGGCTTCATAAACTAATCTCCACTCAGCTAGGCCAGACTTCAGCCTAGCTCATGAGGACAGCGGGGAATTGAATAAATCGGACAACGCCACGCCGGACAATTGCCGAGGCAGAAGGCGGGTCGGAGACTGACCGGTCAAAGTGCGCACCTCGCGGCACAGGTGCGCCTGATCGGCATAGCCGGATTCCATGGCCAGCCAGGTCAAGCTGGTCGATAAGGAGGTACTGGCCAGCCAGCGCACGCGCTGCAGCCTCATGATGCGCTGGAACACCTTGGGACCGTAGCCCAAGGCAACCTGGCAACGGCGATGCAATAGCCGCTCACTCAGTTGCAGTTCCTTGGCCAATTGCCAAATCTTCCCATGTGGATTGGAGGCGAGCCAGTGGGCGGCGTAGCACATGGTCGGGTCCAGTGGGGCGATATCAACGAAGTGCTTTTGGAGCAGGGCCGGCAGCTTGATCGAGGTGACCTGGGTAGCCGTACATAGAGGGCTGGTTCGCAAGATATCCGCCAGTGGCACATGCAAATTGCGCAACTGCGCTGCGGGAAGACCCAAAGCGACACCGGCCCAGCCTGGACGCAGGCGGGCTCCCAGCACGGCGGTACCCGGAGGCAGGGGAAAGTGCTGTGCCCTGTCCATGGGGCCGGCCATCAATGGCGTAGCGCCATTCAGCCAGATCAGATCCACACAACCATCCGGCAGAATGGGTCGCTGACCGTCGGTGTTGTCAGTGATGTGTCGCTGCCACAGACAAACCAGTTGCCGAGTCAAGGCCGGCGGTGGCGGCCGTTCCCGATAGTGGAGCTTTGACAGGACTTCCACAGTTACCTCTCAAAAAGAATCACAGTGATTAGACTGCCCATCCTATGATTGGATGCACGTGCCGGCACATTTGCCAGGAGGTCCGCGGTAGGTCGTCAACTGCCCACGCAACTCCATCAGCATAGACTGAAGTTCCTCGATCGGCCAGAAGCAGACTATCAGCGACATCTGATATAACGCTGTAGGCAAGCGGCGCCGTAGCGATGCGAAAGGAACCAAAGTAAGTAGCGTCGAACTAGAGCCTTGTTAGGGAAACAGCGCCTATTCAAAGTGTAGGAAGCTGCTTTAATTTGGTTTTTCGCTGTATTTCAAGACTGGCTGAGATAGAGCTGTCTGGTGGATGTGCACCTGGTAGCTGGAACGGGACGATCATGGCTTGGTGTGTCAGTCTTCATGTGATTTCTTGGTTTGGCGTTTTCGTTTTCTTCTATCGTGATATGGTGCTCTTCGACATCTCTAAGAACTGCTCTTGGACACAAAGATAGAAGCCCTTGTAGTCCATGTAGTCACCGAGTCCTTTCATAACGCTGTCTAGCTTTTCTTTGATTTCTATTAGTCCGGGGTGGTTGATTGTGACACCAAAGAAAGGGGTGCACATGTTTAAGGCGGCTCGGCCTATGCCAGGTTCGCTGGCGTAATCATTGGCGAAGTCTGAAAGCCTGTCTTCATATTGGGCGCGTTCATTAATGCAGATGGTAGTGTCGTCCCCTTCACAGGTCAGTAAGTCCATGGAGTAAAAGAGCACTGCGCGGTGGAAGCAGGAGTTTGGAAGAGAGCTTTCGAGACAGCGGCTATATAATTCCTCGCAGCCTTCCGCTCCGAAGTCTTTGCATAGCTCTTCGGTGCTTTCGCTAAGCTCCCTATCTCTTAATGATAGCTCTTCAATATCGACGTCAAAATTTAGGTCGGGTATGGTTCTAGTTTCAGAGGCAGTCGAAGTTAGGGGGAGCGCTATTGCAAGGGCGGCAGGAATCAGCGTGGTTGAAAATATGTGAAAGAGCTGGCGTGAAAATGTCATGGTGACTCCCCGTATTCCCTGTAGTTATAGCTTCTTCTATGGAGGGCAGGACTAGCCATAAATTTTATTAAACTGTAGCCTGACCGGGCTGGACTGGCAAATGCTCACAATGATTCACTGATAGGGAAACACTGCATAAAACCCGCCGCAGCTGCTTGGCAGCCGTCGGCGGGATTTATGCAGTGTTTCCTTAACGATGAAGTTCAGCCGCGCGGCGTTAGCTGTGTCGGATGATGCGAGTTGTTAGGGCATTAAACCGGAACGTAAGCAAGCTTGGACCGGCGGACAGGCGCCTTCAGCCCGTATCGTGAGCACAGATCCTTGACGGCCTCGTAGAACTCCCCACTTGCCTCCGGTGCGACAACGACGCTCCTTACCAGTGTGTCTAGCTCAGGAACATTTAATCGCAGATCAATAGGATTCGACTCCCAGCCCTCACCCTGCTGCGGGACGATTACGCGCACCTCACTTTCGTGCCTGTAAGCTTCATGCTTGAACTGTAGAACATCTGGGTATCCCCCGATAACGTAGTTCTTCATTTTCGGGTGATCGACATACCTGACCCGATGAAGGATAATATCTCTTTCCCAGGCGAGAGCTACCCGGAGGAGGCGTTCAACGGTCGTTGTCACTACGATTCCTGAGTGGACTCCGGCGTAGAGTTGCCAGTGAGCCATGCTGTCTCTTGCGCTACGTGTCCAACAACTCACATAATTTCCGGCTCGTGACCTACGGTAGAAATAGTCTGCGTTCGTCTTTGCATCACCTACTACATGAGCTTCGTCCATCGCTGCACGAAGGGATGGGAAAAGAGCCCCCTCCAATCTATCTGTGAAACCATCTGCCCGCCTAAAATACAGTGAGCTAGAATGCAGAAGATCTAAAAGCTTTGGCAGGTCAATATAGCGACGCAGAATCCACTGCTGTTGAATGCCACTATCGGAGAAAACTTGCGCGCGCTGCATTTGCGACTCCTGACGCCTGAATTAGGCACGGACTAGCGGCGCTTGGTGTGCGCGTGAAGCATATGAAGGAGGCTGTTTCTATCATAAGGATTGCGTGATGTCATATCGAATTCCTCTTTGCTCATGTTGTAAACGCCGACAACGTTTGGATCTTCGCCATCCATCCAGATGAAATTCCAGTCATCATCCAGGCGCTCGGCCGATTTGACGATCTCGAACTCAGTCAACCCGAACTTTCGAGGTTTGCCCATACGTACTACGAAGCAGCTGACGTTATGGAAGCTCCTGTCAGATGGTTCTGCTTGAACAGCTACATTGAAACCTCCGCGGTCCTTAACGCTTGGAAACACTATACCTTCAGCACCAACTCTCGAATAGATCGACTGGGCCAAGGCGCGGCTAAACATGTATCCATTTACTGATGCGTCTGGGTCCGCAAGAACGCTCGCGAAGAACTTGTCTATGTAAATCTTTTTCAGAGCCTCCTGTCGTGGCATGGCGTTAAGGATCTTTGCGATTTCCATATCAGGGTCCTGGCCAGCGAAATGCATATATCCATTCTTCTGGACATTCGAGTACTCACCGATGACTGCTAATCGGATCGGGGACTCGTTTATAACTCGAAACCCCGCTAGCTGTACCAGTTGTCCATCCGTCGCGCCAACCTCGGCGAGAGCTGTCTCCTTGCGTGCGGCGATGTAGAAACAAGGCGTACCGAAGTCATTGAGCCGTCCCTGCTTGGCAAGCTGCGGCGGTGGATAGTCAAGGTCAGAGATATTTGAATAGATTTCGTTCTCTATAGGCCTTGCACGCCAGAATATGCTGCCACGGCCGAACTCGAGTGACAGAATCTCATACTCTTTGAACAGTAGATCTATGGCATGACAGAACGCTGATTCACTCTCGGTAGAGAGCGCCTGATCAAAGATTTTTTCACAGTCGTCGAGAAGCATGGGTTCGTGCCTAACTGTTTAGCATTTGTTCAACAATGTTATACAGCATGCCTTTTCCCCTAACCCACTGAAAAAAACTTAATATTAAGTATGGCTTGGCCACATAACGCCAATCATCGCGCCTGCTTCATAACACGGGGAGAAATGGTGGCGACCATTGCCGACATGTCGCCTTTGGGTCGAAAGCCGCCACCTGTTTATCCAGCCACCCCTCACCCGACCAACTCCACCCGGCCCCAATCCCCACCCACTGAATCGAGCATTTGTTTCAACGCCGGGCTCTGGTAGGTCACGTGCGGGTCTTCCCAGCGCAGACGTACGCTCTGGTGTAGGCAGGGTTCCGGCGTGCGGTGCTGCGAGCGGCGCATGATCTTGTAGAAGCCCTTGTACTCGTCGTGTTGCCGGCCGCTATGGCGCGGGTTCATCGAGGCAACGAAGTGCGGCTCGAGGGCGAGGCCGCACCGTTCGGCTTCGGTGACCATCCATTGGCCAGCGTAGTCGCCGAGTTCGCGCTGTGGGTAGCCGCCGCCGATATCGGTGTGCACGCCGGCGAACCACACCTGCTTCAGGTCGATGCCGGGCTTGGCCGACCACAGCGTGGGCTCGAAGTCCTGGCGGTTTTCGTCGATGGAGACGGCATGCCGGGCATGGCAGATGATGCTGCTGGGCTCGGTGTCGTGGAACAGGTAGCGCTCGGTACCCAGGGTGCCAAGGAAGGGGGCGGGAATGCCGAGGGCGCCGACGGTATCCCACACGCCAAGGAACTCAATTGGGGTGATATCTGCGACGGCGTAGGCGCGGCGAAAATCGGTGGATCGTTCGGCACTGGGCGCCGAGCTTCTGGAGCGCTGCCGGTAGAGCTGATAGGCTTCGGGGATACGGTCGGCGTAGAGCCGGAGCAGCACACCGCAGTTGCGGATGAGCCCGGCCAGGGAGCGCACGGTGTAGGCGCCGCGGCTGAAGCCGAACAGGAAGAGCTGATCGCCAGGCTCGTAGTTGTGCACGATGAAGCGATAGCAATCCATGATGTTCTTGTCGATGCCAGCGCCGGTCGCACCGCCGCGAATTCGGTCGCCCTCGGTGCCCACGCCCCAGTCGTAGTAGACGACCTGCTTGATGCCGGTATCGCAGCATGGTGCGATACCGCGAGCCAGGCGCAGCACGTGCGTCGGGGCGTCACTTTCGGGGCATTGCCAGGTGCCATCGGCGCAGATGATGATGCGTTTCATCCCGCCATCTCTCCCTACGTTTTTTACTAAACGTAAACCCAATGTTTCGAATAAGCTACGTCATCTAACCCAAAAACGGCCCTCGCCGCCTTGATTGAGGTCATGGCTTACGCTCTGTAATACATGGCTTACAACGATGGGCTAAGGCGAGACATTTCGATGTTGGATGCGGCACTCTGCTGCTGGCCCGTAGCCTTTCGTGCAGGCATGAAGTTGGGATTTTCAACCGTTTCCATGGAGAGATTGCCGAGCAGGATGGAGCGAGGCTTCACTCCTCATAGGGCTCATCGGTACGCGGGGCGTTTGGCATCTGCTCATCTAGCGACTGGCGGTACTTGATGCAGCCTTTCATGAACTCCGGCCATTCCGGTACCACGGGAACCGGATCGGTCTTGTCGGGCAATAGCCCCCAAAGGGCCGGGTGATGCCAGCAGAGGTCATGTCGGCTGCAGTCTCGGTGCTCGCGAATCCCCTGGCGTAGGCGCTTGGCTTCTTCGATCAGTTCTTCGCGGGTCATCCTCTCGAGGTCTTCATCCATCGCTACCTCCTCGATATTGGCTTGGGTGTCTGGAGCAGGGGGCAGCCCAGTTCGGCTAGCTTGATCACACCGGGTCTCTCCAGTGCGAATACCCGTCGTGGGTGATGCCGCTCGCTGCAGTATTGGCTAGCGTGCCGAGGCCTGCAATTCGTAAAAGCACACCGCCGTTGCGCCAGCGGCGGTGTGCTCCGGGACGGGCGTCTTTACGGGACAGGGTGGGGAAGGCGGGCAATGACCTTGATTTCAAAGTCGAAGCCCGCCAGCCAGTTGACGCCGACAGCGGTCCAGTTGGGGTAGGGTGGCTCGCCAATCGCCTTCGTTCGAACCCTGTCGATCGCTTCCCACTGGGCGGCGGGGTCGGTGTGGAAGGTGGTCACGTCGACGATGTCGTCGAAGGTGCAGCCGGCGGCCTCGAGAACGGCTGCAAGGTTGTCGAAGGCAAGCTGCACCTGGTTTTCGAAATCCGGCTCGGGGGAGCCGTCCTCACGGCTGCCGACCTGGCCCGAGACGAACAGGAAGTCGCCCGAGCGGATCGCCGCTGAATAGCGGTTGATCTCATAGAGTGCCTGCCGACCGGCAGGGAAGACTGCATCGCGTTTAGCCATCGTGCTGCTCCGGTGGGATAAAATTGATATACGGTCCGTATGTGACTATGCTGGCACATACGCTTCGTATGTCAATGCGCATACGAGCCGTATGCGAAATTTTTTGAAGCGATGTCAGGAGAGGGTGTGGCGACGAAACGTGCGCAGATGATGGAGGAAACCCGGGCCAAGCTCATTCGAGCCGCTCGGGAGGCCTTCGCGGCCAAGGGCTATGCGGCGGCCTCGATGGACGATATCACCGCCGATGCCGGGCTGACGCGGGGGGCGCTCTACCATAACTTCGGCGGCAAGCAGGGATTGCTGCAGGCCGTAGTCGACCAGATCGACCGGGAGATGGTGGCGCGGATGCTGGCTGCTCAGGATCAGGCGGCAAGCCGATGGGACGGGCTGCTCGAGGAGGGAGTGGCCTATATCGAAATGGCGCTGGAGCCGGAAGTCCAGCGCATCATGCTGCTGGATGGCCCTGCCGTACTCGGCGACCCTTCGCAGTGGCCCAACCAGAATGCGTGCCTGCTGCGCACGACGCAGACCCTCCAGGCGCTCATCGATGAAGGCACGGTCAAGCCGGTGGACGCGGAGGCCGCTGCCCGGTTGATCAATGGCGCGGCGCTCAACGCTGCCCTGTGGATTGCCGCCGCCGACGATCCCCGCGCCGTTCTTCCGAAGGCCGTCGAGGCGTTCCGGCAGCTCGCGGCTGGCTTGCTGAAAACCGAGGGGTGACGCGTGAGACGTACGGGCTCATAGCCAAGCCCATGCTTTAGAAGAAGGGAGGCTTGGGCCTCCCTTGACTCATTGTGCGTTCCAAGAGACTCGTTCGTTCACTCATGCTGCAGGATATTGACGAGCTTGCCGAACGGGTCGCGGACATAGAATCGCCGCACGCCCCAGGGCTCGCTGGCAGGGCCGTACTCGATGGGTACGTTCGCCTTCTCGAAGCGTGCCAGCGCCGCTTCGATATCGTCGACTTCGATGGAAAGATCGGGCACGGGCGTGCCGGAACCGCCCTCTGTGCCGAAGCTCACCTGAACCGTCATGTTCTCGTCCGAGCCGTAGGTTCGGAACCAGCCGTGGTCCATGAGCAGCTCGAGGCCCAGGATTTCTCCATAGAAGGCTGCCGCCTTGTCGAGATCCGATGTCGCCGTGTTGGACATGATGCGTTTGACTTTCATCTGCCACCCCGATTCTCGTTTCGTGAACTCCTTAACGTAGTGGTATCGATGTAGATGCGCCATCTGGCATCCAGGTTGCTTTGCATCAACGCTGTTTCTTCGTAATCTTGATGCATTGAGGTCAGGCGGGTAGCTCATGCAGGTTCTTATTATCGAGGATAATTCGGATATCATCGCGAATCTGTACGGATATCTGGAACCGCTTGGCTATATGCTGGACGTGGCGCGTAATGGCACTGCAGGAATCTCCTGTGCTACGAGTTCCTTCCATGATGCGATCATCCTCGATCTATCGCTGCCGGGTATGGATGGCGTGGAGGTCTGCCGGAAGCTCCGGCAAGAGTATCGGCTGGCAACGCCGATCCTGATGCTGACGGCGCGCGACTCGGTGCATGACAAGCTGACCGGATTCGAGGTCGGCGCTGACGATTATCTGGTCAAGCCCTATTCCCTTCCCGAGCTGGATGCACGCTTGAAGGCGCTGGTACGTAGAGCGCGCAACGAACATGTGCAGTCGGTCCTGGTCTTCGGCGAGCTTCGGCTTGATACTGGTACCGGCCTTGCCACCCGTGCCGGTCAGCCGCTCGAGCTGACGCCGACGGGCTACAAGATTCTTGCGGCGCTGATGCGCGGCGCTCCGAAGTTGATAACGCGCGAAGCGATCGAGCACGAGATATGGGGCGACAATCCACCGGACAGTGACGCCCTGCGTACCCACATTCATACCTTGCGCCAAGCGCTCGACAAGCCTTTTCCCTACCCCATGCTGCTGACTTCGCCAGGCGTCGGTTATCGGTTGAAAGCGCCCAGTGAAGCCTAGACTTTCGCTCAAGAAGCGTATCGCGCTCACCTATATTCTGTTGACCGTTGCAGTGGCCGGCGCCTTCAGTGCGGTTTCCTATGTCGCGGTGAAAGTGATCGAAGAGCAGGTCATCGATGCTCGCCTCGCCAAGTTGGCGGAAAGATTGGTCGATCTTCATCAACTGGGCGATGTCCCGGATGCGCCACCGGACGTGCATTTCCATATCGATGCCGACATACCCGACGCGTTACGCGAATTGCCCATGGGTAGCCATGAACTGACGCTCGGGGAACGCCAGGTTCGTGCGCTGTTGACGGAGCATGGTGCTAGTCGATACGCAGTGGTGCAGGAAGTCGATGAAATCGAGCATACGGAAAGGGTCATCCTGCTTGCCTTGGCCATCGGCTTTGTCGTCAGCGTACTGCTCGCCGCCGTACTCGGTGTGCTGAGCGCCCGGCGCGTGATGGCGCCGGTAGCGGCGCTTGCCGAGGCGGTGGAGCGTAACGCAGGCCCGACTGAACTGCCCTCCCTTTCCGCGCAAGACGAAATTGGCTCGTTGGCGCGTGCCTTTGCCAAGCGAACCGACAAGTTGCAGCAGTTCCTGCAGCGTGAGCGGCTCTTCACCGGCGACGTCAGCCATGAATTGCGTACCCCTCTGACGATCATGCTGGGCGCGGCGGAAGTGCTGAAAACTCAGTTGCCGGAGCATTCCAGGCAATCCGAGGCCGCTGAGCGCATTCGGCGCGTGGCTGCGGAAACCTCGCAGCGGGTCAGCGCGCTGCTTTTGCTGTCGCGTGCCCCGGACTCCCTGGATTCGCCGCGTATCGTGCTGAATACGATCATCGAGTCGGAGATGGAGCGCTGCCGGCCCCTGCTGAGTGGAAGTGACGTTCAATGCAGGCTGGAGTGGATGGAACAAGTGTGGGCCGACGTACACCCCGATCTGGCCGGGATCATGATCGGCAATTTGCTGCGTAACGCCTGCCAGCATACCAGCCAGGGCGTGATCCTCGTGCAGCTCACTGCGGGTCGGCTAGTGATCGAGGATACTGGCCCTGGTATTCCCCAGGGGGTGCGCGAGCGGCTATTCGAGCGATTCGTCCATGGTGGCGATGGGGCGGGGCACGAAGGCATGGGGTTGGGCCTGGCCATCGCCAAACGGGTGGTCGAGCATATCGGTTGGGAGGTGCGCCTGGAGATTCCCGAAGCTGGGGGAACCCGCTTCGTCCTGACATTCCCTCCGGTTCCTGCCATTTAGCGTCTTAACGCCTTCTTCACGTCCGTCAGGTTACCTTATCGATTCCTTGACGAGACCTCCAAGAAGGCCACCATGAAAAGAACTGCAATTGTAGTAGCCATGTCGTTGCTTTCAGGCTTTGCCTATGCCGGCGATGGCCACTCCTGGAGCTATTCAGGCGACACCGGTCCTGAGAATTGGGCACAGCTGACCCCGGAGTATGGCGCCTGTGCGGGAAGTAACCAGTCGCCCATCGACCTGACAGGGTTCATTGATGCCGAACTCGAGCCAATCGAGTTACATTACGAAAATGGTGGTGCTGAAATCCTCAATAACGGCCATACCGTCCAGATAAACGTGCATCCAGGCGACACCATTACCGTTGACGGTATCGAGTTCGAGCTGAAGCAGTTCCATTTCCATGTGCCGAGTGAGAACCTCATCCATGGCGAGTCGTTTCCCATGGAAGGCCACCTCGTACATGCCGACAAGGATGGAGACTTGGCTGTTGTAGCGGTCATGGTAACGGAAGGCGAAGCCAACGAAGCCCTTGCAACAGCGTGGGCGCAAATGCCGAAAGAGGGCGAAACGCTGGCGCTGGCGTCAGATATCTCCCCGCTGGACATCCTGCCTACCGACCTTGATTACTATCGCTTCAACGGCTCGCTGACGACGCCCCCCTGCACCGAGGGCGTGCGCTGGCTGGTGCTGAAGCAGCCGATTACCGCCTCCAAGGCGCAGATCGACCAGTTCCTGGCGGCAATCGACCATCACCACAACAATCGTCCGGTGCAACCGGTCAACGCGCGCCCTGTGTTGCAGTAATCGGTGAGTCACCCTGAGCCCTGTCACCGCAGGGCTCAGGCCGTTCGGCTTGATCTTCTCGCGCAAAAAACTTCCGTGCCACACGGTCAGAACTGCAGCCCCAGCGCAAAGCCGCCGAGCATGTAGCAGAAGGCGGTGATCAGCACGATCCCGATCAGGTTGAGTACCACCCCACCACGCGCCATCTGGGCGATGGTGACCGCTCCGGTGCCGAAGACGATGGCGTTGGGTGGCGTGCCGACCGGTAGCATGAAGGCGCAGGTCGCAGCGAAGGCCGCCGGGATGAGTAGCGTCATCGAATCGGCGCCGATGCCCACCGCCACGCCCCCAAGCACGGGAATGAAGGTCGCAGCCGTCGCGGTGTTGCTGGTCACCTCGGTCAGGAACAGGATGATCGTGGCGACGGCGGCGACCAACAGGATGATCGGAAGCATGCCGAGCCCCGTGACCTGCTGGCCGAACCAATTGTCGAGGCCGGTCCCCGCGACCGCGCCGGCGAGGCTCAGGCCGCCGCCGAACAGTAGCAGCACGCCCCAGGGCAGCCCATCCTCGGCGTCCTGCCAATTCAGCACCATCTCGCTGCGCCCTCGCGCGGGCAGAATGAACAGCGCAATGCCGGCGGCAACAGCGATGGCAGTGTCATCGAGATTGCCCAGCGGCCCCAGCCACTGGCCCACCCCCGGGATGTTGCCGAGTACGCCGGGTACGACCCACAGGAACGCTGCCGAACCGAAGACGGCCAATACCATTTTCTCGCCCTGGCTGAGCGTACCGAGCTTGTGGATCTCGCCGTCGATCATCTCCTTGCCGCCGGGGATCTCCGCGACCTTGAACGGGTACAGCACTCGGGTCATCAGTACCCAGCCCACCAGGATGAAGGTGAAGGCCAGCGGCACGCCGAGCATCATCCATTCGAGAAAGCCGATGTTGCGGCCCAGTTCGTCGGCAGCATAGCCGGCAACGATGGCGTTCGGCGGGCTGCCGAGCAGGGTGCCGAGGCCGCCCATGCTCGCCGACCAGGCAATCGCCAGCAGCAGGCAGAGACCGAAGCGCTTGATGTTCTCGTCGAAAATGAAGTCGACGTGGCCGGCGCGGTGATGATCGTGGCCGGGGGTGGCCGTCTCGGCAGATTCGCCGCTGCGTTCCGCGACCAGGGCCAGCACGGAGAGCCCGATGGGCAGCATCATCAGCGTCGTCGCGGTGTTGGAGACCCACATCGACAGAAACCCGGTCGCCAGCATCATGCCGAGCACGATCCGGTGCGGTGAGACTCCAACCCGGGCCAGCGTCAAAAGGGCGATGCGGCGATGAAGGTTCCACTTCTCCATGGCGATGGCGATCAGGAAGCCACCAAGGAACAGGAAGACGATGGGGCTGGCGTAGGGCGCCGTGGCCTGGGCGACGGTTCGTTCCGTCAGCATCGGGATCAGCACGATCGGCAGCAGGGCGGTGGTCGAGAGCGGGATCGCTTCCGTCATCCACCACACCGCCATCAGGGTACCTATCGTCGCGACCCAGCGCGCATCCGATGACAGTTCCCCGGCATAGCCCATGGCGATCCAGACGAGCAGCGCCATGAGCAATCCGAAGGCGCGCAATCCCCATGTCAGCCTGGCTGAACGTCCACCAGGTCTCTGCTCACCGGGTGTATCATCGTTCCCATCGGTTGGTCGACGCTGATCAGCCATGCTAAGTCTCCTTTACTTTACTAATACAGCTCCCTCTATGGAGCGTAGCCCAAGTGTACTGGATGCGGCATCAAGGCAATGGCTTGCCCATTGTGTTCGCCACGGGTCGCCCCAAGATGGGAAAGACCGCATCGCACCCAAGGAGACTCCCCATGAGCGGCACCCTTTATCGCCTTGCTGCCTTTACCGACCACCCCAGCGGCGGCAACCCCGCCGGGGTGTGGCTGGGCGAGGCATTGCCCAAGTCGGCGGAAATGCAGCGTATCGCTGCCGAGGTGGGCTATTCCGAAACCGCCTTCATCGCACCGGCCACGGGTGAGCGGCGCACGGTGCGCTACTACAGCCCCGAGGCGGAGGTGAGCTTCTGCGGCCATGCCACGGTGGCCAGCGGCGTGCTGCTGGGGCAGCTGAGCGGAGCGGGGACCTACATGCTGGATACGGCGGTGGGCGAGGTGATGGTCACGGTCAACCAGGTGGAAGGGGAGTGGCAGGCATCGCTGGTGTCGGTAACGCCGGAGTTTCGCCCCGCCGAACCGGAGCTGGTCGAGGAGGTGCGTGAGCTGCTCGGCTGGCAGGCAAGGGAACTCGATCTCGAGATTGCGCCCGCACTGGCCTATGCCGGGGCCTGGCATTTGGTACTGGCCTGCAAGGAGAAGGCGCGCCTTGATCGGCTCGAATACGACTTCGAAGGGCTCAAGGCGCTGATGCTGCGCGAGGGCCTGACCACGCTGCAACTGGTGTGGCGTGAGAACGAAGAGTGCTTTCACGCCCGCGACCCGTTCCCGGTAGGCGGCGTGGTGGAAGACCCCGCCACCGGCGCGGCGGCCGCGGCGCTGGGCGGCTATCTGCGCGATGCCGGCCTGCTCCAGGCACCCGCTCAGCTGACGATCCGTCAGGGCGAAGCGATGGGGCGGCCCAGCCGCCTGCAGGTCGACATTCCGCTGTCAGGCGGCATCGTGGTGACCGGACAGGCGGTGAGCCTGGAGGGCTGAGTCGAGCCTGACCGTCGGCGGTCAGCTCAAGGCCTGAGCACCCAGTAGTCGTTCTGGATGTCGTGCGGCAGCTGATGGACCTCGATGCTGCCGAAGCCGGCCTTGCCGAAGTATTCCCGCGCCTTCTCGCGGCCCCACATCGTTCCCAACCCCTCGCCGCCCTGGGCAAGGGATACGCTCATGCAATGCATGATCGATACGGTATAGAGCAGCGTACCCATCGGGTGCTCGCGGTCGCCGTGGTGATAGCTCGAGGCGTGGATGTCCTGGGCCAGGTAGACGCCGTCTTCACGCAGGGTGCGGCGGATGCCCTTGAGCAGATTCAGCGGCTGGGCCTGGTCGTGAATGGCATCGAAGGTGGTGACCAGGTCGTAGCGCTGGGCCGGTGCCGTGCGGTCGAAGTCGCTCAGGTCACGCTGCTCGAAGCGCAGATTACCCAATCCCAGGCGCGCGGCACGCTGCGTCGCCCAGCCGATGGCCTCCTTGGAGAGGTCGTAGCCGGTAAAGCGGCTGGCAGGGAAGCGCTCGGCAAGCTTCATCAATGCCAGGCCGCGACCGCAGCCCAGATCGAGCACGTCGATGCCCTGAACCAGCCGTTGCGGGAGTTCCGGCGCCAGGGGCAGGATGGCATCGAACAGCACGGGCAGCACGGTCTGGCCGCTATCCTCGGCCATGACCTCGTGGAAACGGGCGTAGCGTGTGTACGGTACGCCACCGCCGTGGCGGAAGCATTCCAGCACATCGTCTTCCACCTGACCCATCAGCGGCAGGTATTGGGAGAAGACGGCAAGATTGGCCTCGCCGCCGTCGGTCAACAGCGCGGCGTGCTCGGGCGGCAGCCGGTAGGTCATGGTTCGCGGATCATGCTCGACCAGTGCAGCGACCGTCGCGCCGCCCAGCCACTCGCGTACGTAGCGCTCGTTGAGTCCTGTCTTGGCGGCAAGCTCACCGCTGGTTACCGGCTCGCCATCGGCTAGATGACCGAGCAGGCCGCTGCGGTGGGCCAGCGAGATCAGTTGCAACATGGCACCTTCATTGAGCGCATGCACGAAGCGGTTCTCGAAGTCGGCCACGCGGGCAGTGTCGAAGGTGGAGGGAGCGGCGGTGTGGGCTTGGGCTGTCATGGGGTGTCTCCTGAGTTGTTATGGGTGCGTCGTTGGGCGCTTCGGAGACTGCATTGTGGCGCTCCCGGCTGGGTTACACTGAAGTCCCTACGGACAAAAACCAGCGGTTTCCGCCATGTCGATGCACAAACCCACCATCGCATTGTTGGCGATTCCCGAAGTGGCGGCATCCACCCTGTATGGGGTTTACGACGTCTTCGCCGCGGCGGGGCGTGACTGGCCTGCGCTGATCGAAGGAAAGGCCGGCGATCCGCTATTCGTGCCCAAGGTGGTCGCTCGTAGCGGCACGCGTGAATTGACCATCGCCAATGGCGTGCGCATCGTTCCCGATGCCGGCTTGGATTGGGTGCCCGATGTGGTGTGCATTCCCGAGATCATGCTGCCGCCCGATGCGGTGCTCGAGGGCCGCTATAGCGAGGAAATTGCATGGATCAAGCGCTGCCATGCCGCCGGCGCCATCCTGGCGACCGCCTGCTCGGGCGCCCTGTTGCTGGCTGAGTCGGGGCTGCTACGGGGCGAAGATGCCACGACGCATTGGGCCTACTGCGATGTGCTGGGCCGTTATCCGGACGTTAGGGTGTATCCGCATCGTGCGCTGGTGATCGGCGGCATCGGGAGTCGCCTGGTCATGGCGGGGGGCGGTACCTCCTGGAACGACCTAGCGTTGTATCTCGTCGCACGGCTGGCGAGTGTCGACGAGGCGATGCATCTCGCCAAGCTGTTCCTGATCGACTGGCATGCGGCAGGCCAGCTTCCGTTCGCCATGCTTGCGCGTACCCGCCAGGCCGAGGATGCGGTCATCGCCCGCTGCCAGACGTGGATCGCCGAGCATTACGACGAGCCGTCGCCCGTGGCCACCTTGATCGAGGTCTCGGGGCTAAGCGAGCGCAGCTTCCACCGCCGATTCAGGAAAGCCACCGGCCTGACGCCCATGGAGTACGTGCATACCCTACGCCTGGAAGAGGCCAAGCAGATGCTGGAGACCGGGAACACGCCCGTGGATGCCATTGCCGAGGCAGTGGGCTATGAAGACGGCGCCTTCTTCGGCCGGCTGTTCCGGCGCAAGGTTGGCCTGACGCCGGCCCAGTACCGGCGTCGCTTTGGGGGGCTGCGAAGCGCCCTGCGGGTTGAGGGTCCGCCCGGCCAGCTACGAAGCGCTCATGCGGGCTGATAGCTTCCCACCTCGGCGGCGAAGCTGATCGACAGGCGATTCCAGGCGTTGATGGTGCAGATCGCCAGGGTGAGGTCGGTCAGCCCCTTCTCCGAGAAGTGCTCGCGGGTGGCCTCGTACAAGGCGTCGTCGATGCCGTTCCCGGCAATCAGGGTGTTGGCCTCGGCCCAGGCCAGGGCGGCGCGTTCGCGCTTGGTGTAGAAGGGCGTTTCGCGCCAGGCGCTCAGGGCGTACAGCCGCTGCTCGGTTTCACCGGCCTTGCGTGCGTCCTTGGTGTGCATGTCGATGCAGTAGGCACAGCCGTTGATCTGCGAAACGCGGGTGTAGACCAGCGCCAGCAGGCCGCCGCTCAGCTCGCCCTCTTGTGCTGCCTTGTGAACGTGGTTCTGCAGGTCGAGCATGGCCTTGAGGCCGGCGGGGCTGGCGGAATAGTAGTTCATGCGCATGGGTGGGGCTCCGTAAGGGTTGGAAGCCCCACCCTAGCGCGGCGGTTATCGCCTCGATTGTAGATTTTCGACCTCAGTGCAGCTTCATGCGGGGGCGGATGAAGCGGTTGAGTCCGTCCGAGAGCAGGATGAGCGCGGTCTTGGCGGTGCCGTGAATGGCGCGCTGGTGCATGCGATAGAGCGAGGCGTAGAAGAACTTGGCCAGGCGCCCCTCGATGAACAGGCTGCGCGCCGAGGCGCCGCGCATCAGGCTGCCGATCGCCTCGAAGTGAGCCAGCGAGATGAGCGAGCCGCGGTCGCGGTAGCGGAACGGCTTGAGCGTACCGTTGTCGATCCGGGCGAGCAGGTTCTTGTAGAGCCGCTGGGCCTGCTGATGGGCGGCCTGCGCTCGTGGCGGTACCACGCTGCCGTCCGGCTGCGGGCAGCTGGCGCAGTCGCCGAGCACGAAGATGTTGGGGTCGTCGACACTCTGCAGTGTCGGCTCCACCTTGATGCGCTGGTTGCGGTCCAGGGTCAGGCCCAGGTCGCGCAGCACCTCGGGGGCCTTGATGCCGGCTGCCCAGACGTTGAGGTCCGTGTCGATGCGCTCCTCGTCGGCGGTGACGATGGCACCCTCCTCGACGCACACCACCCGGGTGCCGGTATGGACCCGTACGCCGAGGCGTTCCAGCTCGCTGCGCACGGCACTGCGAATGCGCTCGGGTAGGGCTGGCAGCACGTCTGGTGCCGCTTCGATCAGGTGAACTTCCAGGTGGCGGCTGTCCATCTCGGTGAAGCCGTAGCTGTGCAGCATGCGTGAGGCGTCGTAGAGCTCCGCCGCCAGCTCCACCCCGGTGGCGCCGGCACCGACGATGCCCACCGTGAGGTGCGGATGCTCTCGCCGCTCGGGGTCGCTATAGCGCAGGAAGGTGTTGAGCATGTCGCGCCTGAAGGCCTCGGCCTGGGCCGGGCTGTCGAGAAAATGGCAGTGCTCGGCGACGCCGGGCGTGCCGAAGTCGTTGCTCACGCTGCCCAATGCCAGTACCAGCAGGTCGTAATCCAGGGAGCGCGCCGGCAGCACTTCCTCGCCATAGTCGTCGAGTACCGGCGCCAGGCGCAGTTGGCGGGCGTCGCGGTCGAGGCCTTGGAGCGTACCGCGCTGGAAGCGGTAGCCGTTTAGCTGGGCATGGCTCTGGTAGGAGATTTCGTCGATGCTGGAGTCGAGCGCCCCGGTGGCGACCTCGTGCAGCAGCGGTTTCCAGATGTGGGTCGAATTGCGGTCTATCAGGGTGATCTCGGCCTTGCCGCGTCGCCCCAGGCGCCGGCCGAGGCGGGTGACCAGCTCCAGCCCGCCGGCACCACCGCCGACCACCACGATTCGTGTTCCGTCCATGTATGGCTCCGTTAAGATGAGGAATGTTCAATTGAGAAAAGGGTGTCCCTACTGTAGCGCTGGAATCTGAGCATCGTTGTACTTTTTCAGGACCGGGTTCGCTGCGCTTGGCCTGTCCGGATGGTTTTTCCTGATCGCTGAAAGGCTTCGAATATGAGTGAAGCTCCCCGGCCACGCCTGGCTGGCAAAACCGGTATTGGGAATCTTCGGTCTGCACCGCAGGCGTCGAGCGGCCTTGTGCTTCAGCAAGTCGCGCCCAGTGTGAAGCTGCGCCCCTACGTGCAGTGCTACTGGCAGGCGAGGGGGCAGAGTGCTGGCGAACCGGCGGGGGTGGAGCTGTTGCATCCGGATGGCGGCATGGGGCTGCTGTTCAACTTCGGCGGCGCGCTGGAACGCGACGGCGAGCGACTGTGGGGCACCTGCTGGGCCGATGGCCCCAAACGCCGCACGGCACGACTGGCGGTAGACGGCACGCTCGATCTGCTCGGGGTGCACTTTCAGCCGGGTATGGCGTATCCGTTCATTGGCGAGGCGCTATCGAGCCTGGCGGGTGAGGCGCTGACGCCTGCCGATTCCCTGCGCCGGCTCGAACTCGAAGCGCTGCACGAGCAACTGCATGAGACGCCCGATTTGCCGGGTCGCATCGCGCTGCTGGAGGGCTACCTGCTTGAGCGTCTACGGCGGCACGAAGCACCGGAGGTGCCGGCCCTGGTGGCTTCGCTTGGCTGGCTTCAGCGTCGTCATGGCCAGGGCCGCATCGCTGAGCTGGTGACCGAACTGCCGTTTGGCCAGCGTCGCCTGGAGCAGCTGTTTCAGCACCACGTGGGGCTCTCGCCCAAGCGTTACGCCCGGCTGCTGCGCGTCGCTCACAGCCGTGAGCTGATCAAGCAGGGCGGTGCCGCCGCCTCGCTGACCGATACCGCCCTCGCTGCGGGCTACTTCGACCAGTCGCACTTCATCCACGACTTCAAGGCCGTCACCGGCTTCACCCCGGGCGGCTATCTCGACCATGTGCGGCGGCGGTATGGGTAGGGTCTGGTCAAACTGACGTTCTGGCGGGCATGTGCAGGGCTACGCCGACCATCACCAAGACAATGCCGAATATATCCTGGTATGTCGGGATCTGGGCGAGCATGATCGCCGCAATCACGGTGGCTGTAGCGGGCAGGATGGCGAGGTAAAGCGCGAAGGTGGCTCGCGGCAAACGAGACATGGCGAGCTGGTCGGAGACGTAGGGAATGACGGAGGAGCATATGCCGACGGCGATGCCCGCCAGCACCAGCTCGACTGCGCCGAAGGCTCTGGCAGCCTCGGCAATGCCAATGGGAACAAGGATGACGAAAGCGATCGCCATGGCAGCACCGAGCCGCTCGACGCCACCACTGGCGCCTTCCCGGGCCGCCTTGTGCCCCAATATCAAGTAACCCACGAACAGAGCCCCGTTCAGGCTGGCCCAGAACAGCCCCAATGGGTCGGTAGACCATTTGACATCGATCAGAAGCAAGACACCGAGCACCGCCAGGCCGAGTGCCAGCAGGTTGCGGCATGTGCGCAGGCCATAGAGAGCAACGGCGATGGTGCCGACGAACTCCATGGCCGCCACCAGGCTCATCGGCAGGCGATCGAGAGCGAGGTAGAACGAGGTATTCATTACTGCGAGGCATGCACCGAGCCCCAACAGCAGCAGCCGTGTCCTGGCATCGGCTTGTCGAATCGTTCGCCATGGCCGGGTGAGAGGTGCGAAGAAGACGGCCGCTGTGGCGATGCGGAACCAGGCCACGCCGAGCACGCCGACGGCAGGAAAGAGCAGAACGGCGAAGGACGGACCGAGATAGTGAAAAACGGCACTCACGCCGAACCAGGCGTGAGGCGGGACGGCCTCGGCGACCCGGTTGAGGGTGGTATTCGGCAACGGCATATCGTCTCCTTTTTTCTTATTATGTAAAAGTGGAGATCAATAATGGCATGCATGAAATAAGAGAAAGGTGATCTAATTCCTGTGAATAAAAGGGAGGTTTAATGAAGCGCCTTCGATATGAAAACGGAGTGCCGGACGCGACGGATCGGCGATTGTTGCAGGCGCTCGTCGCCGATGCGCGCATCAGCATTGCGGAGCTGGCGCGTCTCGTCGGACTCTCGCCGCCCAGCGTGTCGGAGCGGATCAAGCGCCTGGAGGAGGCGGGGGTAATCGAGGGCTATACCGTCAAGGTCAATGCTCGGGCGCTTGGCTTGCCGCTCACCGCGTGGCTGCGCATCCGACCGATACCGGGCCAGCTACAACGGGTCGCCGAACTCCTGAAGGGGCTTCCGGAAATAACCGAGTGCGACCGTATCACGGGCGATGACTGCTTCATCGCCCGAGCGCATCTGGCATCGGTCGAGCACCTGGAGCGATTGATCGACGAAATCATTCCCTATGCGATGACCAACACCGCAATCGTCCAGTCCTCCCCGGTCGAGCATCGCTTACCGCCGTGGAGCGGCTCCGAGGCGGGCGGCACTCTCTAAGTTGCCGATTCGTATTCGTCGTGGCGCTTCACCCAGTCCATCAGGTTGTGATGGGGGCCCGTCTCGTTGCGGCCCTTGGGCGTCATGTCGAGCAGCATGTAGGTGCTGTCGACGAGTTCGTCGCCGCGCCCGTAGGTCGAGTAGGTATGGAAGATTTCGCCATCGGTGTTTCGGTAGAACACGCTGAGGCCGGACAGATCCTCGATCGAGATGTTGGCCGTGGCGTAGTTGTAGGTGACCGTTCCCTGGGCGATCGCTTCGGGGGTAAACGAAACCTGGTAGTCGTAGTTGAAGTCGCTGCCGTGCGAGGAGACCCACTGCACCTGCCAGCCCATGCGCCGCCGGTAAGCCTCGATCTCGTCGAGCGGGGCGCGGGAGACCCGAACCAGGCTCACGTCATGATGCTCGAGGTGCACCCGCGTGCCTTCGATGTGGTCGGCCGTGAAGGAGCAGCCGATACATCCCGCTCCCCAGCCGGGGCCGAACATGAAGTGATGGACGATGAGCTGGCTGCGCCCGTCGAACAGCTCGGCGAGCGTCTTGCGGCCTTCGGGCGTATCGAAGACATATTCCTTATCGACCTTCACCCACGGCATGGCACGGCGCTTGGTGTTCAGATCGTCGCGCAGGCGGGTGAGCTCCTTTTCCCTTGCCAGAAGCTCCTTGCGGGCGGTTAGCCATTTTTCACGGGATACGACGGGGTGGGACATTTTATCGTGCGCTGACATGAGGAGTTCTCCTGTTGCAGTCGTTGCACGGGGTAGTCGTCCTGGAGGGGGCGGATTCGACAGGAGGGCAAGTGCTGCGCACGGGCTATTGACATATTTGCCTAAAGCAACTAATTATTTGCTTTAGGCAAGTTTAAGGGCTTTTTCCATGAGAACAGATCAGCTTCTTGAAGAGCGCGCCGGGGTCGTACGAAGCTTCAATCGCTTCTACACGCGGCAGATCGGGGTACTCCATGAGCACCTCCTGGAAAGTCAGTTTTCGCTGACGGAAGTTCGCATCCTGTATGAACTGGCGAACCGGTCATCGCTTACCAGCACCGACCTTTGCCGGGAGTTGGGCCTCAACGCTGGCTATGTGAGCCGAGTGCTGAAGGGCTTCGAAAAGAAGGGGCTCATTACCAAGACCCGCTCGTCCTCCGACAGGCGGGCGGCGCAACTGCAACTGACGAATCAGGGCCGAGCGACTTTCAAGCCGCTGGACGAAGCCTCGCAGAGCGAAGTCATTACCATGTTGAAGCGGCTGTCGGAGCCTGGACAGCGCCAACTGATCGAGGCGATGAACCAGATCCGGCGGCTGCTCGGCGAAGTCGGCACGAGCTATGTGCTGCGTGATCCGCAGCCGGGCGACATGGGGTGGATCGTTCATCGGCAGGCGGTGCTGTACGCGCAGGAGTACGGCTGGAACGCAGAGTATGAAGCGTTGATCGCGGAGATCGTCGCCAAGTACCTGCGCGATTTCGATCCACGCTGGGAGCGGTGCTGGATCGCCGAGAAGGATGGCAGCGTCGTTGGGTCGGTGTTCGTCGTCCGGGAAGACGACACGACTGCAAAGCTGCGGCTGCTTTACGTCGATCCCTGCGCCCGAGGCCTTGGGGTAGGCAGCCGCCTCGTGGAGGAGTGCCTCAGGTTCGCCCGCCAGGTCGGCTACCGCAAGATGGTCCTGTGGACCAATAGCGTACTGACCGATGCGCGCAGGCTTTACGAAAGAGCGGGATTCGAACTGGTGGAGGAGGAGCCCCATCACAGCTTCGGCAAGGACCTGGTAGGCCAGGTTTGGAGTCGTGAGCTGTAAGCTCTTTTCAGGCCATCTGACACAAAGCAGGCTGACGAGTCGACGCGGAGGATAGCGTACTTCGCTTGACGCCTCGATCATCGAGGTATAGGTTTCCCTCATGACCAAAGTGAAATCCGAAGCGGCCACCGGTCGCCGGATCCCCGACTACAGCGACCCTTCCTACTGGCGCGGCACGATCAAGATGTCGCTGTCGAAGTTCTTCGTGCTCAGCGTGCTGCACCGCAAGCCGATGCACGGCTACGAGGTGGTGCAGGCGGTGGAGAAAAGCACCAACGGCTGTTGCAGCCCTTCGGAGGGCACGGTCTATCCGGTGCTCAACGAGTTCGAGGCGGGGGGGTATCTCTGCTCGACGAACGAGGTGGTGCAGGGGCGCTCGCGCAAGGTGTATGCGCTGACGGAGAAGGGGCGGGATGCCTTTCAGGTGGCGGTGGATGCCTGGCTGGAGGCCACGGACTGCATCGTCGAGAGCCGTCGCATGGCCGCTGGGGCAGTGAAACGGGAGGAGCGGGAAGAATGAGCGCGGAGCGTTTTTTCAGGTCCGGATACCTCGATGATCGAGGTAAAAGGTGAGCTCGCGTAGCGGTGTGGTCGTCGCCCTGGGCGTTTCCCAGACGCTTGCCTGGGGCTCGACCTACTATCTTCCAGCCATCCTCGCCGTGCCAATGGCGCGAGACCTTGGCCTTGCCACGGGTACGGTATTCGCGGCCTTCTCCTCGGCGTTGGTGGTATCGGCCGTGCTAGGGCCGTCGGTGGGGCGGCGCATCGACCGATTTGGCGGACGCGATGTGCTGGCAGCCTCGAGCCTGGTGTTTGCCCTGGGTCTGGTGCTGCTGGGTCTGGCGGATGGAGCCAAGCTGCTGTGGGTGGGATGGCTGGTGATCGGCGTCGGCATGGGCATGGGGCTGTACGAATCGGCTTTCTCGACCCTGGCCGGGCTCTACGGCCGAGAAGCGCGTGGCCCCATTACCGGTATTACGCTACTGGCGGGCTTTGCCAGCACCGTGTGTTGGCCGATCACCGGCTGGCTCAACGCCGAATTCGGTTGGCAGAACGCCTGCTTTACCTGGGCGGCGGTACACCTGTTGCTGGGTTTGCCGCTCAACCGGCTGTTGATTCCCTTCGGCATTCAGCCGCCCGTACCCCGTGGCGAAGCGGCCGCCGCCGAGGTGAACTCGACCTGGCTGCCCATGGCGCTGCTGGCTTTCGTCTTCGCCGTGACCTGGTTCGTCAGTACCGCTATGGCGGCACACTTGCCGTGGCTGCTGCAGATCGCAGGCCTCTCGCCTGCTGCTGCCATCGCCGCCGCAGCGCTGGTGGGGCCGGCCCAGGTGGCGGCGCGACTGCTTGAGTTCTCGCTGCTGCAGCGCTTTCATCCCTTGCTCTCGGCCAAGCTGGCGGTGGTGGCGCATCCCATTGGCGCGCTCGGCGTGATGACGCTGGGGGCACCGCTGGCCACGCTGTTCGTGCTGCTGCACGGCGCCGGCAACGGCATTCTCACCATCGCCAAGGGCACGTTGCCGCTGGCCATTTTCGGCCCGCACGGCTATGGCCTGCGCCAGGGCGTGCTGATGGTGCCGGCACGCTTCGGCCAGGCGCTGGCGCCGCTGGCCTTCGCCCTGCTGATCGAGCGCTTCGGCACCCAAGCGCTGCTGTTCTCCTCAGCCCTGGGGCTTGCTGCCCTGGTGGTGCTGCTCGTCCTGCAAACCCACGCCATGAAGGAGGCGACATGAGGCTTCGCACGCTCAACGACCCCGATTATCTTCCGGCCCTCGACGAGCGCTTCGCTCACCGGCAGCCCGGCCAGGGCTTGCCCGATCCGCTGGGCCATCCGCCACGCATCCTGCTGCTCTACGGCTCGCTGCGCGAACGCTCCTATTCGCGCCTGGCGGTGGAGGAAGCCGCGCGGCTGCTGCGCTATTTCGGCGCCGAGACGCGGATCTTCGATCCTTCCGATCTGCCGCTGCCGGACCAGGTGCCGGGCGACGATCACCCGGCGGTGCGGGAACTGCGCGAGCTGGCGCTGTGGTCCGAAGGGCAGGTGTGGTGCAGCCCCGAGCGCCACGGCCAGATTAGCGGCGTGATGAAAACCCAGATCGACCATCTGCCGCTGAGCATGGGGGCGGTGCGGCCCACCCAGGGGCGCACCCTGGCGGTGATGCAGGTCAGCGGCGGCTCGCAGTCGTTCAATGCGGTGAACACCCTGCGCCTGCTGGGGCGCTGGATGCGCATGTTCACCATTCCCAACCAGTCCAGCGTGCCCAAGGCGTACCAGGAGTTCGATGAGGTCGGGCGTATGCGACCCTCGCCGCTCTACGACCGCATCGCCGACGTGATGGAGGAACTGGTGCGCTTCACCCTACTGCTGAGGCCCCATGCCGAAACGCTGGTGGACCGCTACTCGGAGCGCCGTGAAGCGGCCGGTGCCAAAGCCGATCCGGTAACGGACAGGGCGGCGGTCAGCCAGGCCTCCTAGCGGAAAAGTGAGGCGGGGCGTCATGCGCCCCGGTGTTCAGCCACCTCGAAGGGCAGTCATCAGGCCGGCTGCGCCAGGCGTGGTGTTGCCAACTCACGATGCAAGCTCTCGACGAGCTGGTCGATACGCGCCAGGGCGCTTTCGGTCGAGGCCGCCAGCGCCTCGCCACCTTCCTCCTGATGCTCGATGGCAATACTGTGAAAGCCACCGACACCGATAAACTGCAGGGCGGTGCGAACGCTGGGCTCCAGGTGGTTGAGCGTGGCCAGGGGGCGCCCCGGGTCGAAGTCGAAACCGCCGCGGGAAGAGAGCAATACCGCGTGGCGTGAACGGTCGGCCAGCAACGGTACGTAGCCCTCCAGAGGCAGGTGGGGGTGGGCGCCATACTGTGGGTCGAAGTCGACGGTGCGATTTATGCGGATGATGTTGTCGATCCAGGCCTTGAAGGCGGCCGGCGGGCCGAAGTTGTACATGGGTACGCCGAGCACCAGGATATTGGCCCGTATGACCTCATCCGCCAGGGCATCGCTCTCGCTGAGCAGTTCTCTCATCGGTTCGGTTTGCTGCTCTATGGGCGTGAAGGCGGCCTCGATCCATTCGACGCTGGTCAGCTGTGGCGGGTTGGCGCCGATATCGCGATAGACGATCTCGGCATCCGGCTCCAGAGTGCGCCAGCGGGAAACGAAGTGATGGGTCAGCCGGCGGGTGTGCGAGCCGTGGTCTTGGCTGCCGGCACGACCGGGGCGTGGGCTGGCATCGAGGTGAAGTAAACGCGTCATGGGTTTTCTCCGTCACTGGGTGTAGGATCTATTGAATGAATTGTTCTCAGCCTTGCTTGTGGCTCGTTTCATATAAGCCTGAAGTCAGATGGGGCGACAAACGACGATTCTTTTTCGATTTTGGAAAATAAAACTCAGCCATGATGCCGCGACGACTGCCTTCGCTCTCCGCCCTGCGCGCCTTCGAGGCGGCGGCGCGCCACCTCAGCGCCAAGCGCGCCGCCGAGGAGCTCTCGGTCACGCCGACGGCGATCAGCCATCAGATACGCCAGCTCGAGGAGAGCCTGGGCGTGGCCCTGTTCGTGCGGCGGCCGCGGCAGCTGGTGCTGACGACTCAGGGCCAGTCGCTGCTCACCGTGCTGAGCGGCTCCTTCGACGCCATCGCCGAGACGGTGGCCAAGCTGCGCCGTCCGCCGGCGCGACAGGCGGTGACGCTTTCCACCACTCCGGCCGTTGCCGCACGCTGGCTGCTGCCCTGGGTCTGCCTGCTGCGCGATGCCCACCCGCAGATCGACCTGAGCATTCAGGTTTCCCACCAAGCGGTTGCTCTGGACGGGGTCGTTGCCGACATGGCGATTCGCTATGGCGAGGGCCCCTGGCCCGGGCTGGCCGCGGAGAAGCTGTTCGACAATGTCTTCGTGCCCGTCTGCAGCCCCTTGCTGAAGCTGCGTGAACCGGCCGAGCTGGTGCGTCATACACTGCTCCACTTTTCTTCGCCCGCGCCGTTGGACTGGGCGGCCTGGCAGCGCCAGGTTCAGGTCCCGGGGCTCGACGTCAGCGCCGGGCTGATGTTCTCCGACGAAACCCACGGCATCACCGCTGCATTGGATGGCCAGGGCGTGGCCCTGATGAGCCGATACCTGATCGAGGAGGAGTTGCGTCAAGGGCGCCTGGTACAGCCATTCGGCCCCGAGGTTAAGGCCGCTCCCTTCCAGCTCGTCTACCCGCCCGAGCGGCTCGAGGAGCCGGCCATCGCCGCCGTGCGCGAGTGGGTCATCGGGTTGCTGGATACCCAAGCCAGAGAGAGCGGCTGCCGTGCGATAGTCGAGCACCAGTCATGACGTCAGCCGTGTCAGCTTGTCGGGATTGCGCACGATGAAGATATCCATGGCCTGGCCTGAGCGGTCGTAGCCGAAGGTCACCGTCGCGACGACGTTTCCTTCTCGATGCATCACGAAGCCGCAGCCCCCGTTGATGTCGGCTTCACGCCATTCATAGCTGGCCCAGTACTGGCTCAACCGGCTGGCCAGGAAGTCGAGTACAGTCGACTTGCCGTGCAGCGGTTCGAGCAGGGTGGGCACCTTGCCGCCGCCGTCGGCACTCAGGCGAATATCGGCCGAGAGCAGGTTCGCGAGCCGTGCCGTGGCACCTTCGGTGATGGCGAGCCGGAAGGCCTCCAGCAGCGCCTGCTGGCGTTCCCGCGGTGGGGTGTGCCGTTCCTCGGCGGTTTGGAGGTTGCTTCGTGCCCGGGAAACCAACTTGCGACAGGCCGGCTCCTTGAGCTCGAGCATGGCGGCGATCTCGGCGTAGGACGTGTCGAAGATCTCATGCAGCAGATAGGCGGCCCGCTCCTTGGGCGAGAGGCGTTCCAGCAGCAGCAGGAAGGCGGTGGAGAGTGAGTCGGCCAGCTGCATGCTGCGTTCCGCATCGGAGACGACGGCGGTCGGGATGGGCTCGGGCAGCCAGGCGCCGACGTACTCGACCCGAGCCCGGTGGGCGTTGCCCAGCAGATCGAGGCAGCGTCGCGTGCAGGCCGTGGTCAGCCAGGCGTGGGGCGTATCGATAGCCTCACGATCCGCTGCCTGCCACTTGAGAAAGGTGTCCTGCACCGCATCCTCGGCGTCGGCGCGCGAGCCGAGGATGCGATAGGCCAGCCCCAGCAGCATGGGGCGGGCCTCCTCGAAGTGAAGCAAATCGGCGGAAGGCATCAGGCTGTCTCGGAAATCGGAGCCGCCTTGTCCTTGGCCCAGGCCACGGTAGCAGCATGAATCTCGGGCGGATGAGCCAGCAGGGGCGTTACCGCGGCGACATAGGCTTCGTATGCCGGCCCCTGCATGAAGGCCTGTGCATCCGCACCGTCGGCGTAGCGCTGGAAGACGCGGATCGTGTTGGGATCGCCATCATCGTAGCAGTAGAAGTAGGCGTCGTGGACCTGGCGCTCCTGGATGCTCGGCATCAGGTGAGTCTCCCACACGCGCCGTACCTCTTCGCGCTTGCCGGGGAGTGCCTTGTGGGTGATGAAAAGCGTGCTCTGGTTCATGCATGACTCCTGAATCGCTGAGGTGAGGTAGAGAG
This sequence comes from Billgrantia sp. Q4P2, assembly GCF_052806135.1. NCBI lineage: Bacteria > Pseudomonadati > Pseudomonadota > Gammaproteobacteria > Oceanospirillales > Halomonadaceae > Billgrantia > Billgrantia sp. Q4P2. Next base: position 143,055 of record NZ_JBRBAI010000003.1, on the reverse strand, counting down.
ATGAAGGCCGAGTGGCCGTCACTGTCATGACGATTCAGGAGTGGGACTTGTGACAGGGCAGACTAATCCATCGTTTCCTGCTGCTGCGGATGGAGAGGCCTGAGGCGGCCACGCTCACGGTATAGCCCGATGTCGCGCAGCATTCGCGGGTCGCACTCTTTCAATTCGGCATGGTCCCGATAGCTGGCAATGCCTCGGCGGCCTCGCTTCAGCCATGACGCGAGTCTGTACAGAATCATGCTTCCTCCTTCTGAAAGCGCTGTCTTTCTGCCACTTTCTCGCTCCAGGTGAGAGGCCACACTCCGTTTATTGCTGTCAAAGGCGTTCGCTGGTGAAGGAGAGATGGACAGCCGAATATATGCACCGGGAAGGGAGCCGCTCGGTAGTAAAGTCTGCGCTTTCGACCGGTTCACCGAGCGGCTAGGGGGAGTTGGTGCCCCGACTTGAGGGCAAAGCCTTAGGCGGCGGCCTGCTCCTCCTTGTCGTAGTTGATCATCCAGGCAACGCCGAAACGGTCCACCAACATGCCGAAGCGATGCGCCCAGAAGGTCTCCTCGAGCGGCATCTGCACGGTGCCGTTGTCGGCCAGGGCATTGAAGATCCGCTCGGCCTCCTGCACCGAGTCGACGCCGATCGCAATGCTCGCGCCCTTGATGCCTTCATAGGGCGCAGGGCTGCAGGGGGAATTGTCCGAGGCCATCAGCAACTGATCGCCGATGCGCAGCCGGGCGTGCATGATCTGGTTGCGCGCTTCCTCGGGTATCTCCATGCCCTCTCTATCGGGCATTTCGCCGTAGGCGGCCATGGCCTCGAGCTTGGCGTCGAAACAGCGCTGATAGAACTCGAAGGCCTCGCGGCAGTTGCCGTCGAACATCAGGTAGGTGGAAAGCTGCATGGTGGGTCTCCAGGAGAGTTGTTGTCGGTTCTACTTCCCTTCGTCGATTCAACGTAGACGATTTCGACACCCATCCATTTATTTTCTTGCTGCCAACCGTTGCAAGCGGGCGGCCTGCGCCGAGAGGGCATCGCACAACTCGGGCGGTTCGAGGATCTCGAAGTCATAGGGCTGTCGAGCAAGTTGCCGGGCGAACCAAGCCAGGCTGTCGGTGCGGGCATGCAGCATCACGCCGCTTTCGTCGGGGGTAAACACGCCGATATTGCGCCCCAGCTCTTCAACGGCATGGGTAAGATCGGTGTGCAAGCGCACGCGTACAGCGGTTGCACGGGGCAGGCTGGCGATGCTGCGGACCAGATGCTCGGCCGGGTCGAAGTCGTCCGGCCTGTCGAAGCTGGCCTCGAGCGGTGTGGCCTCGGCGATGCGGTCCAAGCGGAAGCTGCGCAGGTCGCGACGCAGATGGCACCAGCCGCTGACGTACCAGCGCCCGCCGCGGAAGACCAGGCCGTAGGGGTTGAGCACGCGCCGGGTGGCTTGGTTGCGGTCGTCCCGGTAGTCGAGCCGGACCCGCTGGCGTGCCTGGGTGGCGGTGGCGAACAATAGCAGCAGGCGCTCGTCGCCCGGCGCCCTGGCCGAGGGCAATTCCAGCCGCGCGCTCTCGCTTAGCGCCTGCGCCTGTTGCTTCAACCTGGCGGGCATGACCCGCTCCAGCTTGGCGCGCGCAGTGTCCAGTGCCGGGGCCGTTTCAGCGATGCCCAGCCCCTGGGCGGCGAGCAGCCCCAGTGAGACGGCCAGCGCCTCTTCGCTGTTGAACATCAACGGAGGCAGCTTGAAGCCCGGCATCAGGCGGTATCCACCATGCCGCCCCCGCTCGGTGGTAACGGGGATGCCGAGTTCTTCCAGGGCCTGGATGTAGCGCCGCAGCGTCCGGCGATCGATATTCAGCCGCTCGGCCAGCTCCCGGCCGCTCATGTGGCGGTGGGCCTGCAGCAGTTCCAACAGCGTCAGTACGCGAACGGTGGGGTTGGCCACGCTGAATTTTCCCGTTTTAAATAGGGCGTGATATGTCCTATTTAGCCATTACCTTGCTGACAAGGCCAGGCGCAGAGGGCGCTGGCTTTTCCAACTGAGCAAGGAGCAAGACAATGGAACCCGTTCTCTTCTATGGCGTACCGCAAGGCTGTTCGTTCGGCGCTATCGTGGCACTCGAGTGGCAGGGCCATCCCTACCGGCTGTGCCGCATCGAGATGATGGAGCAGCCCTGGGACCCGCTCTATGCCAAGGTCAATCCACTGTTCCAGACCCCGGCGCTGCTGCTGGAGGACGGCGAGCCTCTGACCGAGAGCCTGGCGATCCTGCAGCATTTAACGGCACGCGATCTTGGCACGCGGTTGGGCTTCGAGCAGGGCAGTCGGAAGTTTGATCGCCTGAACCAGATGCTGGCCTACCTCAACACCGATTTCTTCTCGGCCTTCAATCCGCTGTGGGTGCTCTATGAGATCCAGGGGTTGAACGGCGTCGAGCAGGAACTGCTGCGCCGGTTGGGCCGCGAGCGAGTGGCTGAAGGCTGCGCCTACCTCGACGGACTGCTGGCCAAGCGCGAGTGGCTGCTGGGAGATGCGCGCAGCATGGCGGATGCCTATCTCATGGGTATCGCTCGCTGGGCCGAGTATCACCGGCTATTCGATCTTGGAAGTGACTATCCGAACCTGGCCCGGCACCTGGCGAAGCTCAGGGACGATCCGGCCGTGCGCTTCGCCGAGGCCATCGAGCGCGGCGAGCAGCCGAAAGGGAAGGGGCACTTCAGGGGGCATGTCACCCTGAAAGAACTCGAGTCGCGCTTGGCCCCTGAAGCACTCTCTGCCTGAGTATTGTTACGGGCTGGCTCGAGCCAAGGCAGTCGAGCGCCGCCGCGCACGCTATGATCAGGCGATGCCCTGGCGGCGACTCAACACCAAGGAGAACCGGCATGTACCTATCGGCGCAGGATATCGAAGCCCTTGAGGGCGTGAGGAAGGTGCACCTTCTCAACGCCAAGGCCGTACGCATCGACAAGTCGCTGGGGGATGCCGTGGGCATGACCCAGCTCGGGATCCACCAGATCAGCGTGCCCCCCGGCCATTACTCGACCGAGTACCACTGCCATCGCTACGAGGAGGAGGCCATCTACGTGTTGTCGGGACGTGGCGTGGCCACCCTGGGCGAGCGGAAACAGCCGATCGGCCCCGGCGACTTCATCGGCTGCCCTACCAACGGCGTAGCCCACGAGATGTACAACGACGGCGACGAGCCGCTGGTATGCCTGGTGGTGGGCCAGCGGCTGGCCCAGGACGTTTGCGACTACCCGCGGCAGGGCAAGCGGCTGTATCGCAACAGTGGCGAATGGAATCTGGTCGATCACGATGCCATCGAGCATGTGCCACGGTAGCCGCGTGGCTGATGTATTTCGAAGCTTCCCGGTAAGTAAGGGCTTACCGGGGGGGCGAACATTATTTCGCTGAGATGGAGCCCACGTCATCACGAAAGGGACCCGCTGGTCCGAAGAACGGCAGGCCCCTAGCGGAGTCCACAGCCCCGTCAGGCCGTGGCGACGGGCAACTGGGCATCCTCCCACTCCGCCTTGCCGCCCTCGTAGACGGCAACATCGGTATAGCCCATGGCCTCGAGCTGGTTGGCCACCATGTGTGAGTTTTGGCAGGTCGCGCTGGCACAGTACACCACTATCGTAGCCTGCTTGTCAGGCAGCAGCTCGGGCGCCCGCTGCCTGACCTGGTCATGATTGATGTTGATGGCATTCGGCAGGTGCCATTGTCGGAAAAATTTCTCCGGCAGCGCCTCGACCAGGATCGGGCGCTCCCGATTTTCGAGGCGGACGGCAAGGTCTTCGCGGTTGATGGTCTTCATGTTGGTGCTCCAGGTGTCGGCGATTGTGAATCCGTTGCCTCGGCAACGAGAGATCAGCGTAGTCTTTGCGAATCAGCAATGAAATCGACGAAAATTGCATAAAGCCATTGCAGAGGTGCAAGGCGTGAACTTCGATTGGGACGATCTTCGCCTTTTCCTGGCGATTGCCCGTGCCGGCACCCTGGCGGGGGCGGCGAGAGCGCTTGGCGTCAACCACTCGACGGTGTTCCGGCGGCTCAAGGCGCTGGAGGCCGGCCTGGAGGTGCGCCTTTTCGACCGCTTGCCGCAGGGTTATGTGCCCACAGCGGCGGGTGAGACGCTGCGCAAGCACGCGGAGCGAGTGGAGGAGGAGGCACAGGCCATCGAGCGTGAGCTCGGGGGGCACGACGTGAGGCTGTCCGGGCGGGTCGTCGTCACCACCACCGATACCCTGGCCAATGCGTTTCTCGCGCCCGTATTTCAGGGCTTCGTCGAGCGCTACCCGGGCATTGAGCTGGAACTCTTGATAGTCAGTGCTTTCCTCGATCTGTCCCGGCGTGAGGCGGATATCGCCATTCGCCCGACGCAGGCTCCGCCGGAGAACCTGATCGGCCGACGGCTGGGCACCATTCGTTGGGGGATGTACGGTGCGCGCGAGTACTTGAGAGAACGTCCGGCGATCGAGGATCCGGCACGTCTGGAGGGACACCGCTTCGTTGGCGGTAACGAGATGATTCGCCATCTTGCCAGCAGCCGATGGCTCGACGAACGAGTGCCGCCGGAGGCCTTCGCGCTACGCACGAACAGTGTCGTCGCGGCGCTGGGGGCCGCCCGGGCCGGCGTGGGGCTCGCCGTAGTGCCGCATTACATGGCTCGCCAGGAGAGCGAGCTGGAGTGCGTGCTGGCGATCGGCCCGGAGGTAGCGACCGACCTGTGGCTGCTGGTCCATCCGGACTTGCGTCATAGCGCCCGTATTCGCGCCTTCATGTCCTTCGCGGTCAAGGCGGTCAGGCAGCGACAGGACGAACTGGAAGGCCGCTAACGCCGGGGGGAGGCGCGCCGAGCGCCAGGCCCAAGGCGGCGTGGCAACCGAGGAACGAGCCCCGCTTCCGGGTAGGCAACGGCCTGGCCAGGCGTCACGACGCGATGTGGATTGACGCCGCGGTTGGGCATGCTATTTTCTAATACGTAGTCGCATCCAGGCGGAATCATTCATGACCCCTTCTGCACGCTCTCCTCTTTCCACGCTGGTGGCCACGCCGGTCGCCGTCGTGGTGCGTGCCGCGATTGCTCCCCCCCTGCCACCTGTCGCTCCGCCGCTCGGCGTTTCGCCGCCAGCGGGGCTCGACATGGCCGGCGTTTCACCGCCGCCCATGTGCACTCTGGGCTGACCTCGAGCCCACCAAGCTGCCTCAGCTTTCCATCGTTCGGCATTGGTTCCAGTGCCGGCTGAGGCCTGTGCGTCCCTAAGCTTTGTCCGAAAAGTCGTCGAGCGATGGTCAGACAAGGCAAAAATCGGCGAAAAGACGCAGTTTACGCGGTGTAAATGAGTACTTTGAGCCGAGTTTTAACGCCGTATGACCGAGCGTAGACAGTTTTCAGACGAAGCGTAGACAGGTGAAAGTCACCATGACAAACCATTCCGTTGCCTGGGCCGCTCATGCGTCCACGGCGCTCTTCGTGCTGCTGTGGGGCAGTGGCGCCATCTTCACCAAATGGGGGCTGGACCATGCCCCGGCCTTTGCATTTCTGCTGCTGCGCTTTGGCCTGGCGCTGGCCGTGCTGATGGCCATCGGGCGTTACCGGCGCCGCTGGCTGCCCGCGCCTGGCACACGCCTGCGCGTCGCCGGAACTGGCCTGCTGCTGATAGGTGCCTACTCGATCTGCTATTTCCTGGCCATGGAGCAAGGCATCACGCCCGGGGTGTTGGCTACCTTGCTGGGAATACAGCCGATTCTGACCCTGATGCTGCTGGAGCGACGCTTCGCGCCGATGAGAATGGCGGGGCTCTGCGTGGCGCTGATGGGGTTGGTCCTGGTGGTATATCAGAGCGTCATCCTGGTGCGCTTTTCCTTGGCAGGCGTAGGCTTCGCCCTGGGCGCGCTGGGGTGCATGACGGTAGGCGCCATCATGCAGAAGCGCATCCGGCAATCGCCCGCCGAGGTCCTGCCGCTGCAGTACGTGGCTAGCCTGGCGCTCTGCCTGCCCTTCGCCGCGGTCCAGCCGGTGGCGTTCGAGCCGACCTGGGAATTCCTGGTGCCGCTGCTCTGGCTGGCATTGGTCATCTCGGTAGTGGCGCAGCTGCTGCTGTATCGATTGATTCAGGCCGGTAATCTGGTCAACGTAACCAGCCTGTTCTATCTGGTGCCGGCGGCCACTGCCGTGATGGACTATCTATTCCTCGGCAATGCCTTGCCCATGCTCAGCCTGGTGGGGATGGCGCTCATCCTGCTGGGCCTGGCATTGGTATTCCGTCAGCCGGTAATGGCATCTCGACGATAGGGAGAAAAAGCGGCGCCTGTTGGCCGCGAGTGTTCACGGAGCATCGTGGCGCTCGCGGCTGTCGGCAGGCTTCAGGTCGCGATCTCGTCGTAGCCGCGATTCAGGAATTGCACGAAACAAAAGCCGTGGCCGAAGGGGTCGGCCATCAGCGCCAGCTTGCCCCAGCGATCGGTAACGATGGGCTGCTCCTGGGTGGCGCCGGCGGCGATGGCGTGCTCCACTGCAGCCTCGATATCCTCCACCACCACGTCCAGATGTACCGGTGTCCAGTGACGAGTGTAGTGGCGCTGCGCGCCGGGTACGGGCTCTCCTGCAGCATAGGCCGCTGAGCCGGTGGCCTTGACCAGCAGGTAGATCGGCGCCGGGCCGCCGATCAATTCGACGCCGTCGTTGCCGAAGCGACGCCCGATCTCGAGGCCGAATGCCTGTACGTAGAAGTCGATACCACGTTCGAGGTCGTCCACGTCCAGGTTGACGAGAAAATCCATGCCGCCTCCTGTCTAGGATTCACACAAATACCGAACACTAGCGAAATAACCAGGCGCTACCCGGTAAGTAAGTGCTTACCGGGGCGCCATTTCTTGGGAGGGTAGCAGGGCCTTTGGGTGATTGCTGAACAGGAAACGGTACTGCGAGGCACCATTTCCTGACAGTCAGGTTCGGTTGATCGAGACACCGCCGTCGGCCAGCATCGCCGTGCCGGTGACGAAGCTGGCATCGTCGCAAGCCAGATAGAGCGCCGCCCGGGCGATCTCTTCCGGTACGGCCATGCGCTTGAGCGCATGCAGGTTCTCGACGAAGGCCAGGACTTCCGGCCCGGCGTCGGGGGCGTTGGTGATGCTGGCCGGCGTATCGGTGCCTCCCGGCAGCAGCGCGTTGACCCGAATGCCGTTGGGCCCCAGCTCCGCAGCCAGGCACTTCATCAGGCCCAGGATGCCGGCCTTGCTGGCGCCGTAGGCCGCCATGCCGGGCATGCCGGCGGTATAGCCGACGAAGCTCGAAGTGAACAGCAGGCTTCCGCCGCCTCGCTGCAGCAGCGCCGGGATCTGGTACTTGGCACCCAGAAAGGCGCCGTTCAGGTTGGTATGCATGACGTCGTGCCAGTCACTCGGCTTCATGTCCTGAAGCGGCCCCATCGGCCCGACTATGCCAGCGTTGTTGAAGGCAATATCGAGCCCTCCGAAGCGCTCCAGGGCGGTAGCGACAAGGCGCTGGGCCAAGTGCGCGTCGCATACGTCCCCGGCGACGGCAACGGCGCTGCCGCCGTCGCGAGCGATGGTTTCGACCAGAGCATCGAGTTCGTCCCGGCGGCGTGCGCTCACGATCACGCTGGCGCCTTCGCTGGCGAACAACCGGGCGGCGGCATGACCGATTCCTGAGCTGGCCCCGGTGACGATGGCGATCTTTCCGGCAAGTCGGTTCATAGCGGTATTCTCCATGGATGGTAGGTATGGGTTACTGGCGATCCCATGCTTACCTTGCCGGCCTCGGGGCAAGCCCTCACTCCGCTTCTTGCCGTCAAAAATATGGCGGTTCAATGATGCTATGCTGCGAAATGCTGTGAAGAGACGGGCTTACTTTGAAAGCAAGGGACGGAGTGTGTCAGGCGGGCTCGGGACTCATCCTGAATTCACGGAGAACGCTCAACCCACAGCGGAGGCCCGCCATGAACGAGACATCCACCCATTCACTTGCCACCTTCGATTCCGATGAGGCGAAGTGGGCAGCGGTACTGGCCCGCGACGCCGCGGCGGACGACGCCTTCGTCTATGCGGTGCGTACCACCGGGGTCTATTGCCGCCCGACGTGCCCATCGCGTCGGCCGCGCCGCGAGAACGCCGAGTTCCATGCCGATGCGGCCACGGCCGAGCGGGCCGGCTACCGGCCGTGCCAGCGCTGCCGCCCCAAGGAGCTACCGTTGGCCCAGCGACATGCCCAAAGCGTCGCCAGGGCCTGCCGTCTCATCGAAACATCCGACGAGCTCCCTTCACTCGACGAATTGGCACAAGTCGCCGGGCTGAGCCGCTTCCATTTTCATCGCGTCTTCAAGTCGGTCACGGGGCTTACGCCCAAGGCGTATGCGGTCGCCTGCCGGGCGGAACGCGCTCGCCAGGCGCTGGGGCAGCGAGAAACCGTCACCGAGGCGATCTATGAGGCGGGCTTCAATTCCAGCGGGCGCTTCTATGCCGGTTCCGATCGCATGCTCGGCATGACGCCGAAACGTTACCGCTCGGGAGGAAAGGACACGGAGATTTGCTTCGCCCTGGGGGAGTGTTCATTGGGCACCATACTGGTGGCGAGCAGCGAGAAGGGCATTTGTGCCATTTCCCTGGGCAGCGATCCGGAGCAGCTGCTGCAGGAGTTCCAGGATCGTTTCGCCAATGCCACTCTTATTCCCGGAGGGAAGGATTTCGATGCCTGGGTGGCCCAAGTGGTGGGCTTCGTCGAAGCGCCTGGCGTCGGGCTGTCGCTGCCGCTGGACATTCGCGGCACTGCCTTCCAGCAGCGGGTCTGGCAGGCGCTGACCGAGATTCCCGTGGGCACCACGATCAGCTATGCGGAGTTGGCGCAGCGGATCGGTTCACCCAAGTCGGTGCGTGCCGTGGCCAGGGCCTGCGCCTCCAATACTATTGCGCTTGCCATACCCTGCCACCGGGTTGTGCGTAGCGACGGGGCGCTCTCGGGTTACCGGTGGGGCGTAGAGCGAAAGCGGGCGCTGCTCGAGCGTGAAGCGACACGGCGAGATGTGGCGGTGGTGGAGAACGAGCATGGGTGAACGATATGAGGTAGCGCTTCACTCTGTAGCGGTACCGAGCGGGTTCATCGTTTCTTCCAGGGCTTCGGTGATTCCCGCTTGCGGGGTGCGCTCGAGAAAGGTCGACAGCACTACATAGCTGCGCGTGGCCTTGACGCTCGGCAGGGCATAGAGCCGGGCGAGCAGTCCTTCCAAGGCGCGGCTGCTGGCGCAGCGCACCTTGAGCAGCATGCAGGTGTCGCCGGCCACGGAGTGGATCTCCTCGACTTCGGGCAGCGCCGAGAGTGCCAGCAGATCCTGGGTCTTGCCCCAACCGGTGGAATCGACATGCACGAAGGCGAGGAAGGGCTTGCCGGTGGCAGGGCCGTCCAGCATCGCCACCGTGCCACGTATACGCCCCGTGGCACGCAGCCGTTTCACCCGTTCATGCACGGCCGGTGCCGAGAGCCCGGCGCGATTACCCAGCTCGGCATAGCTGAGCCCGGCATCCACGGCCAGCTCGCCTAATATTTTTCGGTCGAAGGCGTCCAGGGGTCGTGCCTCCTGAGCCTTGTTCCGAATGGCTTCTGTTTTTTCTGAGTTCGGCATTATCGCAATTGCTCCGAATGACATTCCTTTCTTCAATGTTAGTGTCGAACTGCATTTGGAGCGAGCCGTGATTACTCGTCATCTTCTCCTGTTGACTGCTGCCATTGCCGTGATCGGTGCCAATTCGCTGGCGCTGAGCCCCATTGCTGCTGCGGTGGCGGCATCGCTCCCGGGGCGAAGCGCTGCCGATGTGATGACGGCCGCGGCCTTCTATGGCCTGGCCACGGCAGGTAGTGCGCTACTGTTGGCTCCGATGGCCGATCGCATCGGTTCCGAGCGCGCACTGGTGCGGGCGCTATTGGTGCTGTGCGTGTCGCTGGGCCTCGCGGCGCTCTCTCCCGCGCTGTGGTTGCTGGTTGCCGCCCAGGCGCTTGCCGGCCTGGCGGCGGGCATGGCGCTGCCGGCGATCTATACCCTCACCGCTCAGGTGGCCGAAAAGGGACGCGAGAGTGAAACCCTGAGCTTCGTACTGATCGGGTGGACGTTGAGCCTGGTGGTTGGGGTCGGTTTCGCAGCGCTCTTGGCCGACTTGCTGCATTGGCGCGCTGTTTTTGTGGTGCTGGCAATGGTTGCAGCAGGATTGGCGCTGGGTGTTTCCCGCTGCAGCGATTGGGGCACAAGGACGGGCGGTGAAAAACCGAGTTCCGCGCTGATGGCATTGCGTATCCCCGGCATCCATGCGGTGCTGCTGAACGTTGGTGCCTTCATGACGGCGTTCTATGGTCTGTACACCTATCTTGGCCCGCATCTGGGCGAGGTTTTGCAGCTTCCCGCTTCCTTTGCGGGACTGACGATCGCCGTCTATGGCCTGGGCTTCGGCGTTGCCGCACCGCTGGGCCGACTGGTCGACCGGCATGGCGCGACGGCTGCCGCCTGCGTCACGTTTGCCGGCTTGATGCTCGTGTATTTGGGAATGATGGCGACCGCGGCACTGCCTCTGGTACTGCTGGCGCTCTGCCTGGGCTGGGGCGTGGGCAACCACATTGGCCTGAACCTGCTCATGCGCCAGTTGGCCGAGCTGGACCCGACGCAGCGCGGTGCCATCATGGGGCTCTATAGCGCCATTACCTACCTGTGCGTTTTCGCCGGCGCACTGCTCTACCGGCCGATCTTTACGCACTATGGATTTGCCGCCTGCGCCTGGGCGTCGGCGATGCTCGTACTGCCGGCCCTGGGCTGGGCGCTGGGGCAGCGGCGCAGGAAACAGGCCGCGCTGGAGTAGCGGTGGGGAGTCCTTTGCTCTCTCAGAAGCCTACGCTCCATGCCAAAGAACGAACCGCCGCTCCTGGAGCGGCGGTTCGTTCGTGTACAGGTCCCTCAGCCGAACAGCAAGGGATCGACCAGTCCACTCGGGTAGGTCAGGGTCAGCAATTTCGCCATGCTGACCAGGAAGACCGTCACTCCGGCAGCCATGGTGATGGTCACCCAGGGCTTGAGTCGTGCGATGAACATCAGGAAGCCCAGGCAGAACAGCGTTGCGGTGGTGATGAGGCCGAACGTCAGGATTGTGCCAACCAGGGTGAAGAAGCCTACCAACCAGACGACTTGCTGAACCAGAGGCTGGTGTTGCCAGCTTGGCTTGCGGACCAGGCTGCGCACAATTTCCAGCAGACAGGCGATGCCCATGATCGCCAGCGCCAGGCGGGGCATGAGGCCACCGAGCAGGCTGAGATCGGCAAGGTGGAACCAGCCATAGATGGCCATGCCCAGCAGAGCGGCAAAGATCACCAGGTCGATGCCACCAATGGCGATGGGCCTGCTGCCAGCCGCAGGGGCTTCTCCGGCACCAGCCGCAGGCGCTTGCTCCGTATCGGTCGACCGGAGCTTGCGCCACAGCTGCCGAAACATGGGCAAGAACAGGGCGGCGAGGATCATGGCGCCGATGATCAGCACACCCGGGCGCATGAAGGCAGCGCTACCTTGGAACTGTACGGCCTGATAGAAGTAGGCTTCAGCACCAGGGGCCAGCACGAAGCCAATCAGGAAAGCGGGACGTGACCAGCCGGCTTGCTTGAACAGCACGCCGAGGACCCCGATCGCGCCGAGGGCCAGCAGGTCTCCCGGGGAGCGTGTGGCCTGGAAGGCCGCGAACATGATCAGCACCGTGATCAGGGGCGCCAGGATGACGAAGGGCACGCGGGTCAGGCTGGCGACTGGCCGGGCCAGGCCCAGGCAGAGCGCCGCACCGATGATGTTGGCCAGGGCCAGCGACCAGATGATGGTGTAGGTCAGGTCGAGATTGGTCTCGATCATGCTCACGCCGGGCTGCAGGCCGAGCAGTAGCAGGCCGCCGAGGAAGACGGCAGCGGTGCCCGAGCCGGGCACGCCGAACAGCAGGGTGGGCACCATGGCGCCACAGGCGCAGGCATTGTTGGCGGATTCCGGTGCGATGACGCCGCGGATGTCGCCTTGGCCAAACTGGGACTTGTCCTTGGCGCTCTGCACGGCATGGCCATAGGTCATCCAATCCACCACCGAGCCGGCGAGGCCGGGAATCGTGCCCAGCAGGCTACCGATGCCCGCGCAGCGCGCCACGAGTCCACGATTCTTGCCGACATCCTGGATGCCCTGCCGCCAGCCCTTGCCGAGCCGAGCGGGCTCTCCGGCGATGGCGCCGCGCTTGACCAGCAGATCGATGATCTCAGGCAGCGCGAAGATCCCCAGGCCGATGACCACCAGCGGTATGCCGTCGTAGAGATAGTCGATCTCGAAGTTGAGACGGAACTCCCCGGTGGCGGGCGCCATGCCGATGGTGCCGACCAGCAGGCCCAGGCCGCAGGCAGCGAGTCCCTTGAGCAGGTCGCGTCCGGAGAGTACCGCCACCATCGACAGCCCGAGCAGGGTCAGCATGAAGAGCTCGGAGGAGGAGAACGACAGCACCACCGGCCGGGCGATCAGAATGAACCCTGTCAGCACGGCGGCACCGATCAGACCGCCGATCATCGAGGCGAGGAAGGCACTGGACAGGGCCCGTGCGGCCTGCCCGCGCTTGGCCAGTGAGAAGCCGTCGATGACGGTGGCCTGGGAGGCGCTGGAGCCGGGAATGCCCAGCAGCACCGAGGCGAAGGTATCGCCGGTGGGGATCACGGCGACCAGGCCCATCAGCATGCCGAGGGCGACGCTCGGTTCCATGCCATAGAGGAAGGGCAGCAGCAACGCCATTCCCGCGATGCCACCGAGGCCGGGAATGATCCCGACCACCAGACCGACCAGCACGCCAACGACCATGTAGAGCAGGTGGTGCAGGGTGAACAGCTGCCCCAGGCTGGAAAGAAGGATATCGAACATGGAATTGGCTCTCGTGTTATTCGATGAGGGGAGCCCGGGCATTGGCTCTGGACCTTGGGGCCAAGGGCCAATGCCCGATGTCACGCGTCAGATACTGGCGCCGTGCTTCGTTTTCAGCCAGTCCGAGAGCCACTCGCGGGTAGCGTCATCCAGGGACATGGCGTCCTCGAGATGTTGCCGGACGATGTTGCCAACGATTGGGGCGTAGGGCCCCAACTGGGCATCGGCCTCCTGCTTGAACTCCTCGGTGTCGATGAACTCGAGGGCCGCTTCCCGGTAGGTCTCGATGAGTGCCTCGGGGGTATCCTTGGGCACCATGATCAGCTTCTGCAGGGTGAAGCCCGAAGCGAAGAACTTCTCGTAGGCGTCGTTGGCGGTACCGCTCGGGGCCTCGCCATGCACCTCTTCATAAACCTCGCTGAAGGTGGGAAGGTCGGGGAAGGCCGGGTCGCGCACGATCTCCCCGGCGTCATTCATCACGCCGAGAGAGAAGAGCGGGACGGCGCGGCCCGACTCCACCAGGGGGGCCACACTGCTCAGGTAGGCGGAGGTGGTCTGGAAATCGATGTCCGCTTCGCCGCGCTCGAAGGCCAGGCGGCCTTCGCCACGGCTCTGCATGCCGGAGACGGCCTGAACATCGACACCCAGCATGTCGAGGGCGATCAGTACCGGCAGCTCGAGTCCGGTGTGACTTTGCACGGCCAGCTTGACCTGCTTTTCCAGCAGGGCGGCAAGTGCGCTCTCGCTGTTCTCACCCAGGCTGGCCTGGGCGTAGACGACACCACCGGTTGGAGTCGCCAGGATCGGTGTCCAGGCGGAGTAGTCGTAGCGTACCCGCTTGTCTCCCAGCATCGCGGGATACTGAGTCGACGCGGAGGCGCCCAGCCAATCGCTACCGTCGCTCTTGGCACGCATGGCAAAGAGGTTGGAGCCGTTGATGGAGCCACCGCCCGGCACGTTGTCGATCATGATGGTGGGCTGGCCGGGAATGTGCTCGCTGAGCCAGGGCGCGAAGAAGCGGGCCCAGACATCGGTGCCGCCGCCGACGCCGAAGGGAATGGTCCACTTGATGGTTCCTGGCACATCCACGTTCTGTGCTTGTACGGATGCTGAGGCCGTCAGACCGAGCCCGGCGATTGCCAAGCCAAGGGCGGCGACTTTTTTCAGGCGACCGAGCGAAGTGCGAGCTGTCGTGGTCTTGTGGAGGGTCATGGCATGCTCCTGGTTGTTGTCGTTAGCGGGTGGCAAGACACCCGGGGGCGCGATGATCAATTGGCCTGCATGGCAGGGATTGTCTCACCGGGTGGCGTGGAAGCGGTGTAGAAGATCGTGCCACTCATGATCTTTCTGGCGGTACGAATCAGTGACACGCGTGCGATATCGCTGGCATTGCCTTGGCGGTGCTCGACGTCGAGGTCGATGAAGCCGGAGGGATGTTCCAGTCGCACCCGTGCCAGACACTCTCCCTCGGACATCCGCCTGCTTTCGACTGCGATGCGGTGGGCGATGGTGCCGGGAACGCTGACCGCCGAGGCGACGGCAATGGCACCGGTGACGGCGATGGCCTTGTGACAGCGGTGGGGTACGAAGTATCGCGTGCGCAGGGTGCTGGCGCTGTCACGCGCTGCACAGACCAGCACCGGCTTGGGCAAGACACTCTGGCTGACGTCGCCCAGACCCATGCTCCGTCCTGCCTTGCGGCGAATGCTTTCGAGGCGCTCGAGCAGGGCGCCATTGCCATCCAGTTCGGCGGGGGACTCATCGCCATTCAGGCCGAGGTCCGCAGCGTCGAGCATGATGATCGGCGTGGCCGCGTCGAGGCAGGTAACGTCGACACCTTCGATCGAGTCGCACGCCTTTCCGGTCGGCAGCAACGCGCCGGTCTTGGCGCCAACGATATCCAGGAAGCTGAGTTGAATGCCGGCGGCACTCCCGGGCACGCCGCTGATGGACGTCTTGCCCTCATAGCAGACCTGACGGCCCGGCGTTGGCACGTGACACTCAATCAGGCGCTGGGTGTTGAGGTTGCGCACCCGCACGACGGTCTTGCCGTCCTGGGGCTCCACCAGGCCCGTCTCGATCGCGTAGGGGCCGACCGCCGAGAGCATGTTGCCGCAGTTCGGGGTGAAGTCGACGCGGCGATTGAGGATATCGACCTGGGCAAACAGGTAGTCGACATCGACGCCGGCATGGGAGGAGCGCTCCACGATGGCGATCTTGCTGGTCAGGGGGTCCCCGCCGCCGATGCCGTCGATCTGCAGGGCGTGGCCCGATCCCATCAGGCTAAGCAGGATCTCGGCTTGGGCGTCCTGGCCGCTGGGAAGGTCGCTCATGCGCAGGAAAGGGCCTCGGGAGGTGCCGCCGCGCATGATCATGCAGGGAATGCTGTTTATCATCGTCATGCCACATCGCGTTGGGAAGTCGTGATGCGAGCATGTCAGTGGCCAACTGATGCTTCAAATGCAAATAAATGCAGTGATTGATGCGTATGTCGTATTAATGCGCTATGCTTATCAATGCCTACGTGTCATGCAAGAGTGCATAAATGCTACATCGCCTGGAATTCCTTGATCTTCAAGCGTTTATACTGGTCGCAGAGCTGGGTTCTTTCCATGAGGCGGCGCAACGTCTGCATCTTTCTCAGCCGGCTCTATCGCGACGCATTCAGAAGCTCGAGGAGCTTTTGGAAGTCGAGTTGCTTGAACGAACCACGCGAAGAACGCAGCTGACGCCTATCGGGGCGGACTTCCTGCCACGCGCCAGGCGCATGATCGAAGAATACGAGTCGTCGATTCTGAACATACGAGAACTGGCGACGCACCAGAAGGGTACGGTCACGATCGCCTGCCTGCCCACCGCCGCCTTTTACTTCCTGCCAAGCGTGATTCGTGGTTTCAGCGAGGCTTGGCCGGGTATCCGCATCCGCATCCTCGACGTCAGCGCCAACGAGGGACTGCAGCGGGTCATCAATGGCGAGGCCGACTTCGGCATCAACATGTTCAGCGCACAAAGCCCCGAGGTCTCCTTTACACCACTATTACGAGATCCCTTCGTACTGGCCCTGAGGTCGGACCATCCGTTGGCGGCAAAGGAGAGTATCGAATGGGCGGATCTCGAACAGGTCAGGCTGATCACCGTCAGTCGCGATAGCGGCAATCGCACCTTGCTGGACAATGCCCTCTCTGCCGAAGGCATCCGGCTGAACAGCTTCTACGAAGTTCAACACCTTTCCACCTCACTTGGCCTGGTCGAATCCGGGTTGGGCGTGGCGATCTTGCCCAAGATGACGATGCCCGGCCCGGACCATGACACGCTCTGCTCACGTGAGCTTCCCGAACCGCGCATTCAGCGAACCATCGGTCTGGTCAGAAGCAGTTCGCACAGTATCTCCAGCACGGCCCAACTGTTCATCGACATGCTGCTCGAGCACTGGGGAAGTACACCACCATCCTGAGATGCCGATGCTCGTCCACCAGCAGTGTGGCGTGTTCGTACTTTCTCGGGTTCGATTCGGCGTCGAGAAGCGTGCCGATGCCGTAGCGGTAGGCTTCATGATTGGGTTGCTCCCACCAGCGGCGAAAATCCGGCGACAGCTTGGTGAGCGCTTCGATCAACTCGCCCATTGCCGGGTCCTCGGGCGCGGCGGCCAGGTCGCAGCGGAACTGGGCCAGCAGGCGGGGGGCGTCCTGCTGCCAGCCGGGAAGGCGTCTGCGCAGCGCCGGGTCGGCGAACAGCAGGCGCATCATGTTGCGCTCGCCGGGCTCCCTGGCGCTGAAGCCAAGCAGGGCATCGGCCGCGGCGTTCCAGGCGATGACGTCCCAGCGCAGGTTCATCACGTAGGCGGGCCTGGGCATGTCGTCCATCAGCCTCTGCACCAGGGGCGGAATTTCCTGCCACTGGTAGGCCTCCACTGGCGGCGGGCGGCGGTGGGCGAGCAGGAACAGGTGGCAGCATTCGGCGTCGTCGAGCTTGAGGGCCTTGGAAACGCTGAGCAGGAAGCTCTCCGAGACGTTGATGTCGCGTCCCTGCTCGAACCAGGTGTACCAGGTCAACCCCACGCCAGCGAGGGTGGCCACCTCCTCGCGGCGAAGCCCTGGCGTGCGCCGGCGGCCGGTGCTGGGCAGGCCGACGTCGGCCGGCGTCAGCTTGTTGCGGTGATGGAGCAGGAAGTCGGTGAGTTCGCTGCGGGTTCTGTCGAGGCTGCGTCCGGCCATGGCTTCGTTCCAGGTAGTACCGCTGGTAATAGGATAATTGGCTATATTGTAACCCTATCAGGATGAGCCAAGACTACCATGCCAACCCATATGGAACAGGAGGCGTGGCATGGTTTCCCTCAATGAAGCGTCAGGCTCGCGGCTCACCCGGCAGCGGGCGGGTATCAAGGAGTGGGCCGGCCTGGCGGTATTGGCATTGCCCACGGCACTGCTCGGCCTCGACGTCACCATTCTCTATCTGGCACTGCCCGCCCTGGCGGCGGATCTGCAACCGAGCAGCACTCAGGCGCTGTGGATCATGGATGCCTACGGCTTCATGATCGCGGGCTTTCTGATCACCATGGGTACGCTGGGTGACCGCATCGGCCGCCGCCGGCTGCTGATGATCGGTGCCGCGGCCTTTGGCATCACCTCGGTGATCGCGGCCTATGCCACCAGTGCGGGCATGCTGATTGCCGCCCGCGCGGTGCTCGGTGTGGCCGGTGCGACGCTGATGCCATCGACCCTGGCGCTGATCAGCAACATGTTCGGCAATGTGCGTCAGCGCGCCCTGGCTATCGGTGTGTGGGCCACCATGTTCGCCCTGGGCATGGCGCTGGGGCCGGTAGTGGGTGGTGTGCTGCTGGAACGCTTCTGGTGGGGCTCGGCCTTTCTGGTGGCGGTGCCCGTAGTGGCCGTGCTGCTGATTGCGGCTCCGCTATTGCTGCCCGAGTATCGCGCACCTCGCAGTGGCCCGCTGGATCTCGCCAGCGTAGCGCTCTCGCTGGCAGCCGTGCTGCCGGCGGTCTATGGCGTGAAGGAGATCGCCAAGCTGGGGCTCGAACCCGTTCCGTTGCTGGCGTTGGCGCTGGGTGCGCTGATGGCGCTTGTCTTCGTGCGCCGGCAGCAGCGCTTGGCCGATCCATTGCTCGATATGCGTCTGTTCGGTAGCCGCACGTTCAGTGCCGCTCTGATCGTATTGTTGGTTGGCCTAGTGGGCGTTTCCGGCGTGATGCTGCTGGTGACCCAGTACCTGCAGCTGGTGGCAGGGCTCACGCCGCTGGCGGCGGGGCTGTGGATGGGGCCGGCGGCGCTGATGATGGTGCTGGCGGGCATCATGGCGCCACTGGTGGCTCGCCGCATTCGTCCCGGTTACGTGGTGGGCGCGGCCCTGGTGCTCTCCACGCTGGGCTACTGGCTGCTGGCCGCCGTCGAAGTGAACGCCAACGGGGTGGGCATGGTGATCGCCGGGTTCTCGCTGGTCTATCTCGGCCTGGGCACCATTGCCGCCCTGGGGACCGATCTGGTGGTAGGCGCGGCGCCGGCCGAGAAGGCCGGTTCGGCCTCGGCCATGTCGGAGATGGTGCAGGAGCTGGGAGTGGCGCTAGGCGTGGCCCTGCTCGGCAGCCTGGCCACCTTCGTCTATCGCGCCCAGGTCAGCGCGACGATGGCCGATGGCGAAGCCGTCGAGGTGGCGGGCGTCGTGGAAGACAGCCTGTGGGCCACCGTCTCGGCCGGCGAACGGCTTCCTGCGGGGCTGCTGCTGGAAGCCCAGCAGGCCTTCACCGCGGGGCTGAATGTGACCGCCACCGTGGGCGGCATCGCTATCCTGGCGCTGGCGGTGATCTCCATCGTCAGCCTGCGCCATGTCGGCGCCATCGGCGAAGAGGCTCAGGAGCGATTGGGCGAGGAAGGCGAGCCCTGCTCGCTCTGCTAGGGCTGGACCAATATCCCGTTTTTCCTCACTGCAAGACCAATTCGACCCGGCGGTTTTGCGCGCGGCCCGCTTCACCGGCATTACTGGCAATCGGGGCCAGAGATGCCACACCGCGAGCATCCAGCCGGGCGGCGTCGATGCCGTCGAGAGCGCCCAGGGCTTCGACGACGGCATTGGCGCGCCGTTGTGAGAGCTCGAGGTTGTAGTCGAGGCTGCCCTGGTTGTCGGTGTGGCCGACGATATAGACGGCGAGTTCCGGTGCGCTGCGCAGCAGCTCGGCCATCTGTTCGAGGGCTTCGGCCGATTCCGCCTCGATGGTGGCGCTGTCGGTGGCGAAGAAGATGCCATCGACGATCACGCTGCCATCGGTATCGAGGGCAGCCTGCAGGGCGCTGGCATCTTTTATGCTCACTTGGCCGAGCTGTAGCGGTTCGCCTTCGACCACGATCTGACGCACTAGCGTCCTGTTATTGGCGCGGTCTTCCATCATGAACAGGAAAATATGCACCCGGCTTTCATGGTCGTCGCGGGTCGCTAGTATGGCGCGGAAATTGTCGTTGACGGCGGCACGATCGAATGCTTTGGCGAAGACATTTCCGGAGCGTATGACATAGTTTCTGAAACCGGCGCCGCACTCGCTGCGCCCAGCGCAGGAAAGTAAAATGTCGAATTCGCTGCCGATTAGTGCAGCCTCGTAGTTGCGAGCAATTTCAAGGGCTGTGTTCTCCACAGGAAGCCGATAACCGATTCTGGTAATCCGACCTTCGAGTTCGAGCAGTTGGCTGGCTTCTTCCTCGCTCTCTATGGGGCCGCCGGGCAGCGTTACGGCATCGTAGTTGGAGGCTTGATAGGCGCTGATGGTGGCATTACCGAAGCGGCCGAGTAGGGGATGGTCGGCGGAGCCCTCGATATCGGCCATGGCGGGGATGGAGCAGGCAAGCAGCAGTGCGGCGAGATTGGTCAGTCGTTTCAGTTCCATCTGACGATTCCTGATTGTCGTTATTGTTGCGTACAAGGCCTAGGGTGTTTTTTATCGCCGTATCCGCTGCCCATGTCCAGTGCTTAGGCGTCGACCAGCTCCTCCTCGAGATTCTTCACCCATGCCATGACCAATGTGTCGATCTCTTGCTCGGCCTGGGCCAGCGAGGCGTGCAGACGTTCGTCACCGAACTCGTCGTACTCCACCGCGATGCCGTGTACGTCCTCGATACCCAGGTAGCCGAATACGGTGCGGATATGCGGCTCGACGTGGTTGGTATGGGCCATGCGTTTGCCTGGCGCGTAGCCGTAATCACCGCGAGAGCCCAGCACCACCAGGCGCTTGTGCATCTCGGTCAGCATCGGCCAGTAAGGCAGCCCTTGGCGCGAGCGATCGAAGCCGAAGGTGCGTCCGACCCGCACGATGTTATCGATATAGGCCTTGAAGCCTGCCGGGACACCGAAGTTGTACATC
This sequence comes from Billgrantia sp. Q4P2, assembly GCF_052806135.1. Classification (NCBI taxonomy): domain Bacteria; kingdom Pseudomonadati; phylum Pseudomonadota; class Gammaproteobacteria; order Oceanospirillales; family Halomonadaceae; genus Billgrantia; species Billgrantia sp. Q4P2. Next base: position 122,781 of record NZ_JBRBAI010000003.1, on the reverse strand, counting down.
GGCACGCCGGCAACGATCACATCGGCCTCCAGCAGTTCGTCGACCAGCGCGTCACTCTCGGCCAGGACGTCGTGCATCCAGGGCTCGCGCGCCTCCGGCTTGGTGAAGGCGGCATGGATCCACTCGCCACTGACGGGGTGAGGCGGGTGCTGGCCCACGTCGCGATAGAGAATGCGATCGCCGGGACGGGCCTTTTGCCATTGCTCGACGAAACGAGCGCTGAGGCGACGGGAGTGGGAGCCGTGGGGATCGATCCCGGAACGGCCGGGACGGGCACTGGCATCGATGTGGAGTAGCGTGGTCATGAGTCTCTCCTGACAAGTAGAATTCAACTAGGTGGGTGCGTGAGAGACAGCATCAATCCATCATGCATGGCTGACAAACGACCATTTCTTGTGGGATGGGATAGCTGAACTTGTCTATAGTGGCCATGGCTGAGTGCTCAACGAGGAGACGCCAGTGAATCGACGCACGCTGCCACTATCGCAACTGCGCGCCTTCGAGGCGGCGGCGCGCCACCGCAGCTTCAAGCAGGCCGCCGAGGAGCTGGCCGTGACCCCGGCGGCCATCAGCCACCAGGTGCGCGAGTTGGAAGCGTTGCTGGGCGTGGTACTGTTCGAGCGGCGCATTCGCCAGGTGGTGCCGACGGCAGCCGCGGAGCATCTGTTCCCGGTACTGCGCCGTGGTTTCGATGCCTTCGCAGAGGCGTTGGAAGCGCTGCGTGAGCAGGGCCACGGCGGCAGCGTCACGCTCTCCTGCACGCCGGCGTTCGCCAGCCAGTGGCTGCTGCCGCGGCTGGCCGATTTCCATGCCCGGTATCCCGATATCGACTTGCGCATTCACGCCAGCGAAGCGCCCCTGGACCTGTCACGCGGTGCCTCGCTGGCGATTCGCTACGGCATGGGGCCCTACCCGGAGCACGAGGCCGAGGTGCTGGCCAGTGACACCTTCGCCCTGGTGGCTAGCCCGCAGCTGGGGCTGAGCGGGTATGAGGATCTGAAGAGAGTTCGGCATATCGTCTTCGACTGGTACAGCCCGGCGCTGGGGCTGCCCTCATGGCATCACTGGTGCCAAGCGGCAGGAGGCACCACTGCCGACCTGGGTGCGAGCCTGACCTTCTCCGAGGAGAGCCATGCGATCCAGGCCGCCATCGCCGGCCAGGGCGTGGCGCTGCTGAGTCTTACCCTGGTGAGGGATGAGCTCGAGCGCGGCGTGTTGCAGGTGCCTTTCGGTCCGAGGTTGCCGGGGCTTCGTTACCACCTGATCCGACACAGCCGCTTTGCCGGCCATGCTGCCCTTGAGCGGGTGGCCGAGTGGCTGCGAGGGGCCTTTACAGGAGATGTCGGCGGGAAGAGCGATACGGCAAAGATGGGACCTGCCGATCATTGATTTTTCTTGTCGGTTACCGAGGTGCGGCGCATCCTGACATGAGCCGATGACAAGAGATGACGAGGAGAAAACCGTGCTGCCGTCGTCCGATCTGCTGCTTTTCGCCATGGCCGCCCTGATCGTGGTACTGACCCCGGGGCCGAACATGATCTACCTGATCTCGCGCTAGATATGGCTGGCCGTGCAGCGCTACGTCATGGGCGGCGTGCTGGCCGGCATGGCGGCCAAGCTCGCCGCTGAGCCGCGACACGGCGTCTAGGGGCTGGGTAGTCCATTGCCGGTGCTGCTCACTTGCATTTGCCGGCCAGAGTTCGAGCGCTTTATTCCCACCAGGCCTGCTACGCCTTGCCTGCCCGATGTACACCTGCGGCCAGCTCACGAACCAGGCCATGCACTGCCTCGACGGCGCCGCGCCGTGTTTCGGCGCTCTCGATGCCTTCCACCAGGGCCGAGCCGACCACCACGGCATCGCTGAATCGGCCAATCGCTTGCGCCTGTGCGGCAGTGCGAATGCCGAAACCGACGGCAATCGGCAGGCGGCTATGCTCGCGCAGCCGGCCCACCATGCGTTCGACATCCTGTAGCGCCGGGGCGCTACCACCCGTAATGCCGTTCACCGAGACGCAATACAGAAAGCCCGAGGCATTATCCAGAACCCGGGGCAGCCGTTGGGTGTCGGTGGTCGGGGTGGCGAGGCGGATGAAGGCAATGCCGTGCTCCTTGGCTGGCAGGCACAGCTCGTCGTCATGCTCGGGCGGCAGGTCGACCACGATCAAGCCATCGACACCGGCACGGGCCGCATCCTCCAGGAATCGCGCCACACCGTAGCGGTGTATGGGGTTGTAATAGCCCATCAGCACCAGCGGCGTTTGTGTATCCTGCTGGCGGAAGGCGTGCACCATCTCGAGCGTCCGGGGCATGGTTTGTCCGCCCTCGAGGGCGCGTAGCGCTGCCTTCTGGATCGTGGGTCCGTCGGCCATGGGGTCGCTGAATGGCATGCCGAGCTCGATCACGTCGGCGCCTGCTGCAGGTAGCCCCTTCAGGATTTCCAGCGAGGTCTCGAAGTCGGGATCGCCGGCGGTGACGTAGGTCACCAGGGCCGGCCTTTGCTCCGCCTTGAGCGCGGCAAAGCACTGGTCGAGGCGAGTGGCATCGTTCATGGGGCTCTCCTTGGCGGCGTTCATTGGAATTTCTCGCCGAGATGGTGGGCTACGCTCATCATGTCCTTGTCGCCTCGCCCACTCAGGTTGACCACCATGATGTGGTCGCGGGGCAGTGTCGGTGCACGTTTGGCGACCTCGGCCAGGGCGTGGGCCGATTCGAGCGCTGGAATGATTCCCTCCTGACGGCAGCAGCTCTGAAACGCCTCGAGCGCTTCGTCGTCGGTGATCGAGACGTAGTCGATGCGCCCCCGTTCATGCAGCCAGGCATGCTCCGGGCCGATACCGGGGTAGTCGAGCCCGGCGGATATGGAGTGGGCGTCGATGATCTGGCCGTCCTCATCCTGCAGCAGGTAGGTGCGGTTGCCGTGCAGTACGCCAGGCGTGCCGCCGATGAGGCTCGCCGCGTGCATGCCGGTCTCGACGCCCTTGCCGCCGGCCTCGACGCCGATCATCTCGACCGTCTCGTCGTCGAGAAAAGGATGGAACAACCCCATGGCGTTCGAGCCGCCGCCGATGCAGGCGATGAGGGAGTCGGGTAGACGCCCCTCCTTCTCGAGGATCTGCGCGCGGGTCTCGCGCCCGATCACCGCCTGGAAGTCACGCACCATGGCGGGGTAGGGGTGCGGCCCGGCCACGGTGCCGATGATGTAGAAGGTGTCATCGACGTTGGTGACCCAGTCGCGCAGCGCCTCGTTCATCGCGTCCTTGAGCGTGCCCGTACCCGTTGTCACCGGAATGACCTCGGCGCCGAGCAGCTTCATGCGAAACACGTTGGGCTGCTGGCGTTCGATATCGGTCGAGCCCATGTAGACGACGCAGGGCATGCCGAAACGTGCCGCTACGGTGGCGGTGGCGACGCCATGCATGCCGGCGCCCGTTTCGGCAATGATGCGTGTCTTGCCCATGCGCTTGGCGAGCAGGATCTGGCCGATGCAATTGTTGATCTTGTGCGCGCCGGTATGGTTGAGCTCTTCGCGCTTGAGGTAGATTTTTGCGCCGCCGAAGTGCTCGGTAAGACGCTCGGCAAAGTAGAGCGGGCTGGGCCGGCCAACGTAGTCGCGCTGGAAGTAGGCGAGCTGGTGCTGGAACTCGGTATCCTGCCGGGCCGCATCGTATTCGGCCTGAAGCTCGGCAATCAGCGGCATCAACGTCTCGGGCACGAAGCGACCGCCGAAGCGGCCGAACAAGCCATTGGCGTCAGGCTGCATCGAGTATTCGTTCATGGGTTGCCTCGAAGGTCATGGGAGAACATTCAACGAAGCTAGCGCAGACAGAGGCGGCGAAAAATCGATAAGATGGCCGCTACATGTGAGCCTGGATCACAGATCGATGCTTAATTCCATGCCTTCCCTCAGCGCGCTGCGCGCTTTCGAGGCTACCGCGCGGCTGGGTAGCGTCACGGCTGCTGCCCATGAGCTCAGCGTGACTCACGGTGCGGTCAGCCGTCAGCTGCGTAGCCTGGAAGAACACTTCGGCGTAGCGCTGTTTGAGAAGGCGGGTCGAGGCCTGCAGCTCACGAGTCACGGGGAGCGGCTACAGCGCGGCGTTGGCCAGGCATTCGTCCGCCTGCGCGAGAGCTGTGCGCAGTTGAAGCGTGACGTCGAGGGGGCGCCGTTCATCGTCGCCTGTTCGGGCAGCCTCCTGGCGCGCTGGCTCATTCCCCGGCTCGATCATCTTCATGGTGAGCTGCCCGAACTCAAGCTGCATGTCGTATCGGGCGAGGGTGAGTTCACGCCTGGGCAGGATGAGATTAGCGCGACGCTGACTTTTTCCGCACCGCCGTGGCCCACTGAGGTAGAGGTGCATGAGCTTGCCGCAGAGCACATCTGCGCGGTAGCGAGCCCGCAGTTGGCCACTCAATTCGATCCGGCGCAGCCGGCAACGCTGTTCAACGCCAAGCTGCTGCATACCGCCTCGCGGCCGCAGGCCTGGCCGCAGTGGGCACACGCACAGGCGCTCGACCCGGCACGCCTCGACCGGGCGCTGGCCGAGGGGCAGGGCTTCGATCATCTCTATTATCTGATAGAAGCGGCGGTGGCGGGATTGGGCGTGGCGATAGCGCCCCGGCTGCTGGTCGAGGACGACCTGCGTAAGGGACGCCTCGTGGCACCGTGGGGATTCGTCGAGACACCCGCTCGGCTATGCCTGTGGCTTTCACCCAGCGGCAATCAGCGGAGCAGCATTCGGCTCATCGAGTGGCTCAAGCGTGAATTGAACGACATGCTCCTCTAGTGACCGGTGCCTGCTCTGGTGCGAACACCGCGCAGGTGATCGATGGCTGTGAGAGGTCATTACGGTAGCGGTCTTCGCATCGTCAGATGAAAAAATTGACGTCCATCAATCACTAAACGGTATGTGTCTGCTTGTCCATAGAGTGGCTGAAAACCTGCTACCTATGGATGGCTGTTTTCCTCCCAAAGTTTCATACATGCATCTCATATGCCTCTCTAGTATCAGTGATGCAACACTGCTCGTTGCGATTGCTACATCATAAGAAATAGGAGGGTTAAATATGAAATGGGTCGATCCAGAATTTTGTGATATTCGCTTGGGTTTCGAAGTCACGGCTTATGTCTATGTTCGCTGATTGAAGGAGCCGGGGTGGCTAACAGCCATCCTCGGTTACATCGATAATAATAACAAGGAGGTGGGTATGTTAACGAGTCAAAGAGTTGAATTGGCCGCTAGTTATGTCATCAATCCTACCTTCCTGTTTCGCTGGGAGGAGTCGCAAGATGCTCATGTCCTGCTCTATCCCGAGGGGATCGTAAAGCTGAATGACACGAGCGCCAGCATTCTGGCTCTCTGCGATGGCAGCGCCACCGTGAACGATCTCATCGCTGAGCTCGAGACCCGCTACGATGCCGAGCGTGAAGTCATCGCCCAAGGCGTCATCCAATTCCTGGAGGTGTCCCATGCCAAAGGCTGGATCCGCGTTGCGTCTTGATGGCGATGGCAAGCCCATATGGGTATTGCTGGAGCTGACTTACCAATGTCCGCTTAAGTGCGTCTTCTGCAGCAATCCGGTCGATTTCGATCGCTTTCGAAACGACGAACTGAGCACCGAGGAGTGGAGGCGAGTCATTCAGGATGCCCGCAAGTTGGGTGCCATGCAGATAGGTTTTTCCGGTGGCGAACCTACCTTGAGAAAGGATCTCGAGGAGTTGGTCGAGGAAGCTGATGGGCTAGGCTATTACACTAACCTGATTACCTCCGGGATCGGACTCACCGCGAAGCGTCTGAGAGCGCTAAAGGAGGCGGGGCTGAAGCATATCCAGTTGGGCTTCCAGTCCAGCGACCCTGCGACGGCTAACAGGCTGGCGGGAGCGGAGTGCTTCGACAAGAAGCTGGCGATAGCCAAGGAGATCAAGACCCAGGGATTTCCCATGGTGCTCAACGTCCCGATTACCCGGCACAACATCAGGCAGGTTCCGGAGATCATCGAGCTGGCCAGTGAACTCGGCGTGGAGTACTTGGAGCTGGCCAACGTGCAGTATTACAACTGGGCGTTGCTCAATCGGGACGAGCTGTTGCCGACCCGAGAGGAGCTGGAGCAGGCCGAAGAGGAGGTCAAATGTGCCCGTCGTCGCCTTGGCGATGCCATGACCATCTTCTTCGTCATTCCCGACTATTACGAGGGTCGCCCCAAGGCCTGCATGAACGGCTGGGGATCGATTCATCTGACCATCGCGCCGGATGGCACCGCGCTGCCCTGTTCCCAGGCACGTACCATCGAAGGCATGGATTTTCCCAATGTCCGCCGGCATGACCTCGGATGGCTGTGGCGGGAATCCCCAGCTTTCCAGAGATTCCGGGGCAACGAGTGGATGAAGGAGCCGTGCCGCAGCTGCGACGAGCGAGACAAAGACTTCGGCGGCTGCCGCTGCCAGGCCTTGCTGCTGACCGGTGATGCCGCCAATGCCGACCCTGCCTGCAGCAAGTCTCCGCACCATCATGTGATCCAGCAGGCTATCCGGCAGGCGGCGACGGCCGAGCGCCATGCCGCCACCTTGATCGCTCGCCAAGGCGGTTACGAGCTGGGGAGGGAGGCGACATGAGACTGCCGCACGATTCCCTCGGTGGCACTCTGGCCGCCGGGCTGACGTTGACCGGGGTGCTCTATCTCCTCGTGCGTACTCTGATGTAGGAGGCCGGATCATGGCACTGCTCGATTTCGCTTTTCGCTGGGCGCATATCCTCTTCGCGCTGGTTTGGATTGGGCACAATTACGCCAATGTCGTGAAACACCCCTCCTTCGTGCCCCTGAATGGCGAGGCCAGCGAGACAGAGCGTAGCGCGGCGTTGGAGGCCAGGATGCAGCGCGAGCATGGCACCTTCCGCTACGCCTCCATCGTGGTCTGGGTATCCGGCATGGCCATGCTGTGGTACCGGGGCTGGCTGGTCGATGCGCTGCGGCTCGAGGGGCCTTATGCGGTCATCGGCATGGGCGCCTGGATTGGCACGCTGATGCTGCTCAACCTGTGGCTGGTGCTGTGGCCCCACCAGAAAAAAGTATTGGGCTTCGTGCCGGCGCCAATGGAAGAGCGGGTGCGCTGTTCGCGCATCACCTTCCTGTCGTCGCGCACCAATACGATCCTGTCGATCCCCCTGCTGTTCTTCATGGCGGCCAGTGGGCACGGCTTGCATCTCTTTGTCTGAATGCTGTTTCTGAACGCCTTTTTCTGAGCGTGGTGCGAAGGGGGTGCATGGCTACCGTTTCTGTATACAACTTTGCTGCCGGTCCCGGTACGATGCCTCGAGAGGTACTAAGCCAGGCACGGCAAGAGCTGCTCGACTGGGAGCAAAGCGGCTTGCCGGTCATGGAGATGCCCTTCACCGGCGAGGAGTTCCAGGCTATTCAGCAGCAGGCCCAGCAGGATCTGCGCGAACTCCTTGGTGTGCCTTCCGACTATCGCATTCTGTTTCTGCAGGGCGGCGCCTCGGCGCAGTTCGCGCTGCTGCCGATGAATCTGCTGCCCCACGGTGGCCGGGCGGATTATCTCGATACCGGGTACTGGTCGCGCAAGGCCATGGCGGAGGGAGGCCGCTATGCCCGGATCCGCATTGCCGCCAGCGGTGCGGCACACGGCTACCGCTACATTCCCTCTCAGGACGAGTGGAAGCTGGACCCCGAGGCGGGTTATTGCCATATCACCAGCAACGAAACGGCCGACGGCCTGGAATACCATTGGCTGCCGGACACCGGCAGTGTGCCCCTGGTGGCCGACATGACCTCCGATTTCCTGTCGCGCCCCATCGACATTGAACGCTTCGGCGTGATCTATGCTGGCGCACAGAAGAACATTGGGCCGGCCGGGCTGACGATCGTCATCGTTCGCGAGAACCTGCTGAATTCGGCGCGACCGGAAACGCCCTCGGCCTTCAACTACCGTGTGCAGGCCGAGAGCGAAGGGCGGTTCAATACGCCGCTTACCTACGCGATCTATATCGCCGGCCTGGTGTTTCGCTGGCTGAAGCGCCAGGGCGACCTGGGTGCCATTGCCCTCCGCAACCGGCGCAAGAGCGACAGGCTGTACGAGGCCATCGACGCCAGCGAACTCTACGCCTGCCGGATTCGGAAAGAGGACCGATCCCTCATGAACGTCTGCTTCGATCTGGCGGACGCCTCGCTAACGGCTGAGTTTCTGCTCCAAGCGCAGCGGCGCGGCTTGCTGCACCTGCAGGGGCATCCCTCTCGCGGCGGGGTGCGGGCGAGCCTCTACAATGCCATGCCCGAACCGGGAGTCGAGGCGCTGATCGATTTCATGCAAGACTTCGCCTCTCGCCATGTCGGGCTGCACGCCGTCAACTGTCTTTCTCACCCGAGGTAGGTGCATGTCCCGCTATCTCATGGCGGCACTAATGCGGGGCAAGCCATCGCTCGCTCGCCGGCTCGCCTTCGCCCGGGCCAGGTGGAGCGCATGGTGCCAAGCCCGCTTGGCGACGTCGGCTGATCAGGAGGCGGGCATTGACTGCTTGGCCCCGCTGCGTGTCATGGGGCTGGAGTTCCCCAATCCGCTTGGTATCGCCGCTGGATTCGATAGGTGGGGGCAACTGGGACGGAAGGCGGGTGCCTTGGGGTTCGGCTGCATCGAAATCGGCACCCTGACGCCGCAGGACATGGCCGTACTTGTGAACAGCGAACCGACACGCGATGGTAGCGGGACGATGCTGGGGGTCAATATCGGCATGAACCCAGGGACCGGGGCTTCCCAGGCCCTGCAGGACTATCTCGCCTGCCTGGGTGCGGTGTGGAACCGGGCCGACTACATCACGGTCAATCTGTGCAGTCCCCAGGCAGGCGCGCTGCTGCACCCCAACTTCAAGGCGGGACTGGATGAGCTGCTGGCCGCCTTGAAGCAGGAGCAGCGAGTCCTTACCGTCGTGTCCGGCCGCTACGTGCCCTTGGCGGTGAAGATCAGGCTGACCCCGGGGAGCAGTGAGCTGCCCGAGATCGTAAGCCGCCTGGCAGCGCTGCGCTTCGATGCCGTAGTGGCGGCGATCGACGAGGGCCCGCCGGCCACACCTCGGCGCTACGCCATGTGGCAGACGCCGTTGTGGCAGCGTCAGGCCTGTGAACAGGTCGGTAGGCTCGCCACCCTGCTCTCGGGGGGGATGCCGATCATCGCGGTGGGCGGGGTCGGCTCGGCGGGCCATGTCGCCGGGCGGCTGTGCGCCGGTGCCGCGCTGGTGCAGATGCACGATGCCCTGGTCTATCAGGGGCCCGGCGTCGCTCATGCCATTCGGCGGGAGATGGTACGTACCCTCCGGAGCGCCGGCTGTGAGGCATCGGGACCTCGTCATTCTTCGTCGACTCGGCTAGCGTGAGAAGGGTAGCCGCGAGAGGCTAGCCACTCGCCATAGAGCCTGATGTAGCAGTTCAAGCTTTCCGGAGCGCCCATGCCGCTCGATGTCTTTCACCCCGCCGTCAGCCAGTGGTTCGAACGCGATCTCGGTGTGCCCACCGAGGTGCAGGCGCGTGCCTGGCCGGCCATCGGCGCGGGCGGCCATGTGCTGATCGCCGCACCCACCGGTTCGGGCAAGACGCTGGCGGCATTCCTCGCCGCCATCGATGCCCTGGTGCGCCGCGGGCTCGAGAATGAGCTGCCCGACGAGACCGTGGTGCTCTACGTCTCGCCGCTGCGTGCGCTCTCCAACGACATCCAGCGCAACCTGCAACTGCCCATCGCCGGCATTGGCGAGGTGTTGACGGCTGCGGGGCAGCAGGCGCCGGAGCTTCGCGCCTGGGTGCGTACCGGCGATACCACCTCGTCGGAGCGCGAGCGCATGCGCAAGCGCCCGCCGCATATCGTGGTGACCACGCCGGAATCGCTCTACGTGCTGCTTACTTCCGAGTCGGGGCGGCGCATGCTGTCGACCGTACGCTCGGTGATCGTCGACGAGATCCATGCGGTAGCCGGCACCAAGCGCGGCTCGCACCTGGCGCTGTCGCTGGAGCGTCTGGCGGGGCTGACCTCGCAGCCGCCGCAGCGCATCGGGCTCTCGGCCACGCAGAAGCCGGTCGAGGCGGTGGCGGCATTTCTCACCGGCGGCGCCGACTGCACTATCATCGACACCGGCCACGTGCGCGAGCGCGACCTGGCCATCGAAGTATCCGGCTCGCCGCTTACCGCGATCATGGCCAACGAAGTGTGGGAAGAGGTCTACGACCGCCTGGCGACGCTGGTGCGCGAGCATCGCACCACGCTGATCTTCGCCAATACCCGGCGGGTGTGCGAGCGGGTGGCGCGCCATCTCGCCGACCGCTTGGGCGAGGAGTGGGTGACGTCGCACCACGGCAGCCTAGCCCGCGAGCACCGCCTGGACGCCGAGCAGCGCTTGAAGCAGGGCGAACTACGCGCGCTGGTGGCCACCGCCTCGCTGGAACTGGGCATCGATATCGGCGAGGTGGACCTGGTCTGCCAGCTCGGCTCGCCGCGCTCCATGTCGGCCTTCCTGCAGCGGGTAGGACGTTCCGGTCACGGCGTGGGGCGCGTGCCCAAGGGGCGGCTGTTCCCGCTGACCCGTGACGACCTGGTGGAAAGCACGGCACTGATGGGCGCGGTTCAGGCCGGCGAGCTCGATCGGCTGCACATCCCCGAGGGGCCGCTCGACGTGCTGGCCCAGCAGATCGTCGCCGAGGTCGCCGGGGCGGGGGAGACCGACGAGGCGGAACTGCTCGAATGCATCCGTCAAGCCTGGCCTTACCAGGCGCTGAGCGAGGAGAGCTTCGAGGCGGTGGTGCAGATGCTTGCCGATGGCTACACCACCCGGCGCGGGCGGCGCGGCGCCTACCTGCATCGCGACCGGGTCAACGGCCGCCTGCGCCCGCGACGCAACGCGCGGCTCGTTGCCCTGACCAACGGCGGGGCGATCCCTGACCACTTCGACTACGACGTGATCCTGCAGCCCGAGGAGATACGCGTCGGCACCGTCAACGAGGACTTCGCCTTCGAGAGCATGCCGGGCGACATCTTCCAGCTCGGCAACCAGGCCTACCGCATCTTGAAGCTCGCCACCGGCAAGCTTTACGTCGAGGACGCCCGCGGTGCGCCGCCGAGCATTCCGTTCTGGTTCGGCGAGGCGCCGGCACGCACCGCGGAGCTCTCCGAGGCGGTGTCGCGGCTGCGTGAAGGTGTCGACCGGCAACTGGCCGAGGGCGATGAGAGCGATGCCCAGCAGTGGCTGGAAGCCGAGTATGGGCTCTCGCCCGCCGCGTCCGAGCAGTTGGTGCGTTACCTCGCCGTGGCGCGTGCGGCACTCGGCGTGATCCCCTCTCAGCGTCACCTGGTGCTGGAGCGTTTCTTCGACGAGGCCGGCGACATGCACCTGGTGCTGCATGCGCCGTTCGGCTCCAAGCTCAACCGCGCCTGGGGCCTGGCACTGCGCAAGCGCTTCTGTCGCAAGTTCAACTTCGAGCTGCAGGCGGCGGCGCTGGAGGACTCCATCGTGCTGTCGCTGGGGCCGACCCACAGCTTCCCTCTCGACGAGGTATGGGGCTATCTGAATAGCAGGACGGTACGCGAGGTGCTGATCCAGGCGCTGCTCGACGCGCCGATGTTCGGCCTGCGCTGGCGCTGGAACGCCTCGGTGGGGCTTGCCGTGCCGCGCACCCGCAACGGTAAGCGGCGCCCGCCGCAGCTGCAGCGCCAGGATTCCGAGGACCTGCTCTCGGTGGTCTTTCCCGACCAGCTCGCCTGTGCCGAGAACCTGGCCGGCGCGCGGGAGCTACCCGATCACCCGTTGGTCAACCAGACCCTGCACGACTGCCTGACCGACGCCATGGACATCGACGCCCTGGAGCGGCTGCTGGCGCGTCTGGAAGCCGGTGAAGTCGCCGTCAGCGGGCGCGACCTGGCGGTGCCATCGCCGCTCTCCGAGGAGGTGGTCAACGCGCGGCCCTACGCCTTCCTCGACGACGGCGCCCAGGAGGAGCGGCGCACGCTCAGCGTGCGCACCGGCGACGCGCTCGACGTGGCCGATGCCGCCGCCTCGGCGCGCTACGCCCCCGAGGTGGTCGCACGCGTACGCGAGGAGGCCTGGCCGGCACCGCGCGATGCCGACGAGCTGCACGATGCCCTGGTCATGAGCGGCTTCATTGCCGCAAGCGAGACCGACGCTGATTGGCGGCCCTGGTTCGAGTCGCTCGCCGAGTCGCGGCGTGCCACCCTGGTCACGCCGCTTGGCGGCGAGCCGCTATGGCTGGCGGCGGAGCGCCTGGGCGAGCTGCTGGCGATCCGTCCCGAGGCCGCGTTCGCTCCGCCCATCGCGGCGGTGGGCGAGGTGCCGCAAACACCCGACGAGGCGCTGATCGAGCTGCTGCGCTCGCGCCTGGAAACGCTGGGGCCGGTCACGGCGGCAAGTCTGGCCGTGTCGCTAAGCGTATCGACCGAGCGCACCATGGCGGCGTTGGCACGCCTGGAGGTGGAGGGCTTCGTGTTGCAGGGCGCTTTCCTGGGTGGCAGTGAGGTGGCCTGGTGCGAGCGTCGCCTGCTGGCGCGCATGCATCGCTATGCCATCGACCGCCGCCGCGCCGAGATCGAACCGGTGAGCATTCAGCACTACCTGCGCTTCCTGCTCGACTGGCACGGTCTGACCGAACGGCCGGAGGGGCCCGAGGCATTGGCCGGAGCGGTAGAGCGGCTTGAAGGTTTCCCCGTCGCTGCGGGTGCCTGGGAGAGCGACGTGCTGCCGGCGCGGGTGGCCGATTTCACCCCGCACATGCTCGACCAGCTGCTCGCCAGCGGGCGCTTCATCTGGCTGCGGCTGCTGCCGCCCCGAGTCGCAGAGGGCGATGAGCGCCAGCGCCCCGGGCCGCTGCGCAACACCCCGGTCGCGCTGATCGACCGCCAGGCGCTGGCCGACTGGCGCGAGGCGGCGCCGGCCCCCGAATTGGACGAACTTCCGCTCTCCGGCGGCGCGCGCCGAGTGCTGGAGGCGTTGCAGGGCGGCGGGGCGATGTTCTTTGCCGACCTGCTCGGCCCCACGCGCATGCTGCGCACCCAGGTCGAGGAGGCGCTGGGTGAGCTGGCTTCCTGGGGCTTGGTCACCTCCGACAGCTTCACCGGCCTGCGTGCGCTGATCGCCCCGGCCAGCAAGCGCCCGCCCATCGCGGCGAGTGGGCGAAGACGTCGGCGTCATGCCCCTGGGGTGGATGCCGCCGGGCGCTGGTCATGGCTGCCGGCACCCGAACGTGAGCCCTCCGCCGGGAAGCGTCGCATCACGACCGACCTGGAGAGCCTGGAGCATATCGCCTGGGTGCTGCTGGAGCGCTATGGCGTGGTGTTCCGCCGCGTGATCGAGCGCGAGCCGGCGCTGCCGCCGTGGCGCGAACTCTTGTATGTCTATCGTCGCCTGGAGGCCCGCGGCGAGATCCGCGGCGGGCGCTTCGTGCAGCAGTTTTCCGGCGAGCAGTTCGCCCTGGCCGAGGCGGTGGGGGGACTCAAGGCCATGCGCCGGCGTGAGCCGGACGGTACGCGAGTCGTGGTGGCCGCCGCCGACCCGCTCAACCTGATGGGCATTCTCACCCCCGGTACGCGATTGCCGGCCGTCTCGGGCAATCGCCTGCTCTATCGCGACGGCGTGCCGGAGGCGGTGCTGCAGAATGGCGAGGTGCATTTTCTCGAGACGCTACCCACCGGGCTCGAGACGCTGCCCTCCGAGGCGAAGTGGCAGGTGCAGCAGTTGCTGCGGCGTGGGCCGGGGCATGAAAAACCCCCGACACCAGAGGTGCCAGGGGCTGCGATATCGATGCGTTGACGATCAGCCGCGCCGCGTGCGATTCCGGAAAGGGTCGCGCTCATCCTTCTCGATACGCACTTCCTTGCGGATGGGGTGCCTCTGCTTCTCGCTCATGGCGTAGGTCAATAGCGCCACTGCGGCCACGCTCACGGTCAGCATTGTGATGATACCCATGTGCATGTCCTCCTGCGGGTGAATGGGGCGACCCTCGGGACCTCACTGTCCCTACGAGAGGTGTGCCTTGAATTGAGGGTGGCAGTTTTCTCGCCGGCCGACAAATTCTTTGACCCGCAGGAGTGGACTAAGTTTTAACGCTTCGCCGGCAATCAGGTATGGGGGACTTTCTCCATAAGGCGGCCGCTAGTCGCTGACCCGAACCACGACCTTGCCGAATGGCCCTCTATCGAGCCGCTCCAGTGCCATCGGCAGGTCGCTGAACGCGAAGACGCTATCGATGACCGGTTCGATGCCGAGATGATCGATGGCGGCGTTCATGTCTTCGAATGCCCGGCGATGGCCGACGCCAATACCCTGGAGCGTGGCGCGTTTCTGCAGCATGGGCCCGACGGGAGCCGTCATCTCGAAACCCTCCAGAATACCGATCTGGGAGATAAATCCACCTTGGGCCAGCGCTTCCAGGGACTGGGCCAGGTTGTTGCCGCCCACCAGCTCCAGGACGTGATCCGCTCCACTTCCGCCGGTCAGCACCTGCACCTGGGTGCCCCAGGCCGGCATAGCATGCCGATTGATGCCATGGGTCGCGCCCAGCGACAGCGCTCGGGACAGCTTGTTGTCGCTCCCCGATGTCACGATCACGCGAGCGCCGTGGGCACGAGCGAACTGCAGGCCGAACAGCGCCACGCCGCCGGTGCCCTGAACGACCACGGTCTGGCCGGCATGCAGCTTGCCGTTTTCCACCAGCGCGAACCAGGCGGTCAGGGCGGCGCAAGGCAGGGTACTGGCTTGGATGGCATCCAGCGACCGTGGTGCCGAGACCGCCCACTCCTGGTCCAGCACCACATACTCGGCGAGCATGCCCGGCCGCGGCCCACCGAGAGGGGCGTATGCCGGATGGTAAGCTCCCTCGTGCCAGCCTGGAAAGAAGGTGCTCAGCACCCGGTCACCGAGCTGGAAACGGGTGGCGTCCGGCCCCAGGCCGACCACTTCGCCGGCCATGTCCGACGCTGGTACGAGCGGAGCGTCCAGTGCCATGCCCATGCCGTTTTCCACCATTAGCTTGTCGCGATAGTTGAGCGCGACTGCCGACACCCTGACCAGGATTTCATTCTTCTGGGGGGTGGGGACGACGGCGTCTACCTGCGCCAGGTGATCGCGTCCGTATCGTGTTAACTCCCAACGCTGCATATTGATCGGCATTTGTCATGTCTCCGGCTGTTTCCCCTCATGGGGTGGTGAAAGTAGTATATTGGTGCAATAAGTTCTTTAGTGGAGCAAAATAGTATCTTCACTGAAGAAAAAATGGATTCAATGGGGGGTTATGGCAGACCGGCTGAGCGGTATCGCGGCTTTCGTAGAGGCGGCGGAGGCAGGCAGCTTCGCTCGAGCTGCGGAGCGTATGAATCTGTCGCGCTCAGCGGTCGGCAAGAGCATTGCCCGGCTGGAAGAGCGGCTGGGAACCAGACTGTTCCATCGCACGACACGTAGCCAGAGCCTGACCGATGACGGCCAGGCATTCTACGAACGCTGCGTCCGCGCCCTGGCAGAATTGGAGGCCGCCGAATCCGTGCTGGACGATAGCCGCCGAGCCCCTGCGGGACGTCTGCGCATCAGCGCGCCGGTACTGTTCGGGCGCCGCTGCGTGGTGCCTATCGTGCTTGACATCCTGCGCCGTTATCCCCAGCTGGAGCTGGAGATGTCCTTTACCGATCGCCGGGTGGACCTGGTGGAGGAGGGCTTCGACCTGGTGGTGCGGTCCGGCGAACTTCCCGATAGCGCCGGCCTGGTGGCGCGTCGTATCGGCGTGCAGAAACTGGTGGTATGTGCCGCGCCGGCCTATCTCGCCGAACGTGGCCGGCCGCAGGCGCTGGCTGACCTGGGCGGTCATGAAGTCATCGTGTATGGCCGTGCCGGCTGGAGCAAGGCGTGGAACTTTCTCGACGCCAAGGGGGAGGCACGTGACCTGCAATGGCGCGGCCGTATTCGCCTGGACGATCTTGAGGCCATCGCCGACGCGACGCTTGCCGGAGAAGGCCTGGCTTGGCTGCCTGGTTGGCTGATCGCCGAACATCTGCGCTCGGGAGCCTTGGTGCGGATATTGGAGAACGAGGCGTCACGCGACGTCGACATACATGCTGTCTGGCCTCAGTCGCGTCACCTGCCGATGCGGGTACGTGTCGTCATCGATGAGCTGGTTAAGCGAATACCCACGTTCATGACCCTCTAGGGAAGCACTGCACAAATTCCTGCGCGAGGGAATCGCTGCGTTGCACGTTGTCGGATCATCATACCTTCACATATACCCCCGGTCCCTGCACTCCATGCGCCTTGCGATCCACAGGGATGTGGGAAGTGCGTTGGTTCGTCGGAAGCGAAACCAGCTGCCTCCTTTCGCGCGGCGATTCGTTCGGCGCCTCACTGGCTTGGAGCCGTATCGCTATTGCTTTTTTAACGGATTTAGTGAAATATATTTCCAACTATATACTTCTGGCTAATATCCTGAGCGAATTTACGTAATTCTACGGATGCGATATCCGTATGGATAACTAAGGGATAGCTGCAGAAAAATTTACGCAAGCCTCCGGATTTATTTTATTTCCCTCCGTTTTATTCTCCCCAGGTCAGTTCGCTGACCAGCTCAAGTTTCACTCATTAAAACAAACAAGGGCGTGGATCGATCGCTCCTTGAACGTCATCGAGCCCGCCGGGAGAACGTATTCCATGAGCGTCAACAGGCGTAATTTCCTCAAGTACGGAGGTGCTGCCGCGGTAGGTACCGTGATGGCACCGAGCATCGTCAAGGCCCAGGAAACCTTCAACTGGCGCATGACCACCAGTTGGCCCTCAGGCTTTCCGTTCTTTCAGTCGGGGCCGGGTTCCGCCACGGACTTCGCCAAGCGGGTCGAAGACATGTCCGGTGGCCGCATCAAAATTCGGGTCTATGGTGCCGGTGAACTCATTCCCGCCTTCGATGGCTTCGATGCCGTTTCGCGGGGCCAGCAGGTGCAGTTGAACCATGCCTGCTCCTATTACTGGGCGGGGGAGTCGTTTGCCGCCCAGTACTTCACCACCGTGCCGTTCGGCATGACCTTCCAGGGCTTCAATGCCTGGCTGGCGCATGGCGGCGGCTACGAGCTGTGGAAGGAAACCTACGAGCCCTACAACCTGATTCCGCTGGCCGTGGGTTGTACCGGAGCACAGCCGGTGGGCTGGTTCCGCGAGCCGGTCACCAGCGTCGCGGATTTCCGTGGCCTGAACATCCGCATGCCGGGGCTGGCCGGTGACGTCTACAACGCCATCGGCGCCAATGCCCGGCTGCTGCCCGGTGGGGAAATCTTCTCGGCCCTGGAGCGCGGCGCTATCGATGCCGCGGAGTGGGTGGGGCCCTACCTGGATCGTGCGCTCGGGCTGCACAATGCGGCCAAGCATTACTATTCCTCGGGGTGGCACGAGCCCTCCACCACCACCGAGGTCATCGTCAACAAGGATGCCTACGAGTCCCTGCCCAGCGACCTGCAGGCCGTGCTTCACAATGCGGCAGCGGCCTGCAACGTCACCTCCCATACCTGGATCGAGGCGCAGAACGGCGAGGCCCTGGACGACCTGGTCAACAACCATGGGGTGCGTTTCGAGACGCTTCCCGACGACGTCATCCGGGCCCTGTTCGAGGCTACCCGAGACATCCTGGCGACCGAGGCCAACAAGGACCCGCTGGTCAAGCGGATCAACGACAGCTTCTGGGAGTTCAAGAAGAAGCACGACGGCTGGCAGATCAACAGCGAGGCCGTCTTCGCCAACACCATCAGTCGTTACGGCCAGGGCATGACCTGATCCCGGCCAGGCCCTAGGCTATGTCCGAAAATTGGTTGCGCTCGACCATACGGCGTTAAAAATCGGCTCAAAGTACTCATTTACACCCCGTAAACTCCGTCTTTTTGCCGATTTTTGCCTTGTCTGGCCTTCGCTCACCGACTTTTCTGACAAAGCCTAGGCTTCGCTACCCGTAGCGAAGCCGATGGTGGCTCATGCCCGGTCGTTCGAAGAACACGCCCACCTTGCCAGACGTCCACCGGGCACCCGCCCGGAGGGGGAGTAGACATGCTGCGTTTCTGTATTTCGCTCGAGCGGCTGCTCGAGCGTCTCACCGCTCTTGCCGGATTCATCGGCTGTGCGGCCATGGTCATCATGGTTGCCCTGATCTTCGGCAACATGCTGAGTCGTTATGCCCTGGGCCTGGGCGCGGTGTGGGCCCAGGAGCTGGAGTGGTACCTGTTGTCGGTCATGGCGATGATGGGCATCGCCTACGCCATGAAATTCGACGATCACGTGCGCGTGGATATCCTGTCGAGCCGCTTCAGCCCCGTCGGCATGATGTGGCTGAATGTCATCACCGCACTGCTGGTGGCGCTGCCGTGCGCGCTGCTCATCATTCATTACAGCTTTCCTTTCGCCGAGACCTCGTTCCTCCGCGGTGAGCGCTCGCCCAATTCGTCCGGTCTTCCCTGGCGCTGGATACCCAAGGCGCTGGTGATCGTCGGCTTCGTCTTCGTGGCGACCGAGTCGGTTCGCCAGGCGCTGGAGAACGGCAGGCGCCTCGTCCAACACTACACCGGGAGAGCCTGACCCATGCCCTTGGAATATTACGCGCTGGCCATGATCGTGGCTTTCTTCGTGCTGGTGATGACCGGCATCCCGGTGGGCTTCGTGGTCGCGTTCGTCGGCTTCGTCTTCGGCTTCATCGGCTTCGACGGCTGGCTGTTCGAGCTGCTGCCTTCGCGGATCTATGGCGTCGTTTCCAACTACACCCTGCTGGCCATACCGCTGTTCGTGTTCATGGGCGTGATGCTGGAGCGCTCGAAGATCGCCGAGCGCATGCTGGACGTGATCGGCCATCTGTGCGGCGGCCTGCCGGGCGGCATGGCCCTGGCGGTGATCATCGTGGGCGTGCTGCTGGGCGCGGCGACCGGCATCGTCGGCGCGGCCATCGTCACCCTGACGCTGATGGCGCTGCCCACCCTGGTGCGCCGCGGCTACAAGAAGACGGTGGCGTGCGGCACCATCTGCGCCGCCGGCACCCTGGGGCAGATCATCCCGCCCAGCCTGGTGCTGCTGGTGCTGGCCGACATCATGAACCTTTCCGTCGGCAGCCTGTTCGCCGCGGCGCTGGTTCCCGGCCTGCTGCTGGCCGGCATGTACCTGGCCTACCTGCTGCTGCTGGCCTTCTTCTTCTCCGCCGACGTGCCCGCCATCGACGAGCAGGAGCGTGCCGCAGTCAGCCGGCGGGAACTGGGCATGGATTTCCTCAAGGTCGTGGTGCCGCCGCTGCTGCTGATCTTCGCCGTGCTGGGCTCGATCATCGGTGGCGTGGCCGCGCCCACGGAGGCGGCCTCTGTGGGGGCCGTGGGTGCCTTGCTGCTGACGGTCGTTTCCGGTCGCATGACGCTGCCGGTGCTCTCGGAGACCGTTAAGACCTCCCTGCGCATCAGCTGTATGATCTTCTTCGTGCTGATCGCTTCGCAGGTCTTCGCCCTGGCCTTCCGCGGGCTGGACGGGGAGTTTCTGATCGAGGCAATGTTCGAATGGGTGCCGGGCGGCATGTACGGCACGCTCATCTTCATGCTGCTGCTGATCTTCTTCCTGGGCTTCTTCCTCGAATGGATCCAGATCTCCTATATCGCCGTGCCGCTGTTCCTGCCTTTCCTGGCGAGCCAGGGCGACATGTCCATGGTCTGGGTCGCGATCCTGATCGCCATGAACCTGCAAACGTCGTTCCTGACGCCGCCCTTCGGCTGGTCGCTGCTGTTCATGAAGGGTGTCGCTCCACCGGGGATTACCACGGGTGATATCTACAAGGGCGCCGTGCCTTTCGTGCTGATCCAGATTCTCACCCTGGCGTTGATCATCGTCTTCCCCGATGTGGTGCTGTGGTTACCGGCGGTGGTAGGATGGTAAATAGAAGCAAGTGTGGTATCCGAGCTTGAATTAGGCCCTGCTAAACCTCGCTATTTGAGGTTGGCGGGGCTTTCGGATCACAAAATAATAATTAAACAGGTAGACGCCAGTGTTCACGTTCAGAACCAAGTTGACACTGCTTACCTTGCTCCCTCTGTTGGTTCTCATCGCCGGTGTGACTGTCTTTGCCATCCATCAGAGTGCACGATTGAGTGGGGTGCAGTCGGAAATACTCAAGGAGGGGTTGCTAGAAGCCAAGAAGGCGGAACTGAAGAACTACATGGAGCTAGCCTATACGGCGATCCGTGATATCTACGAAGATCCTTCTTTACCCCGAGACGTGGCGCAACGCCGCGTAGCGGATGCTTTCCATCGGATGGAGTATGGCTCCGATGGCTACTTTTTCGTCTATGACTACGACGGCCTGAGCATCGTCCATCCACGTTTGAATCACTTGGTGGGTCAGAATCTGTGGAGCTTCCGCGATGAGGACGGCAAGTTACTGATCCAGAGTCTCGTCCAGCGCGCCCAGGAAGGTGGGGGGTATACCGAATACCGCTGGGACAAACCCTCCGGCGGCGAGTCTGTGCTCAAGCTGGGCTATTCCATCGGCCTGGACGAGTGGGGCTGGATGGTCGGCACCGGCCTCTACCTGGATGATATCGAGCAGGTCGTCAGCCAGATGGAACGGCACATGGTGGAGAACGCCCGCCAGACCATACTGCTGATGGCCTTCTTCACCGTGTCCTGCCTGCTGGTCATCGCCGTGATCGGGCTTGCGGTCAACCTGAGCGAAGCGCGAGTGGCCAATCGCAAGCTGGTCAGGATGGCCCAGAAGACCTTCAGCTTCCTCGAGAAGGAGCGACGGCGTATCTCCCGCGAGCTGCACGACGGGATCAACCAACTGCTGGTGTCGGCACGTTTCAAGCTGGAGCGCATCGATGACGCCCTGGGCCGTGGCGACCACCTGGATGCCTCCTCCTCCCTGGCCGCGGCCGATCGCATCCTCGAAACGGGCATCCAGGACCTCCGCCGGCTGGCCTATGACCTGCGTCCGAGCGTGCTCGACGACCTGGGATTGGTCGCGGCGCTGGAGAGCCTCTGTTCGGGCCTGGTGGAGCGCAAGCCGCTCCGGCTTCATTTCGAGTCGAACATCGACAGCCGTGAGTGCCAGCCGGTGCTGGCAACGGCGTTGTATCGCATCACGCAGGAGAGCCTGCATAACATCGAGAAGCACGCCGGTGGGGTTCGCCTGGTCAGGGTGAAGGTTTTGCGGCGTCGCGGCTGGGTGTATCTGGAGATCGCGGACGATGGCGAAGGCTTCGCCTGGCATCCGGAACAACGCCGCGAGCAGGATGGCACCGGCATGGGGCTGCGCAACATTCAGGATCGGGTCGACCTGCTGGGCGGGCGCCTGACCATCGAGGCGGCACCTGGCAAGGGCGTGCGTATCAGGCTCAAGGTGCCGTTCCAGCGTGTTGCCGGCAAGACAAGCGGAGAGAGAATCGATGGGAAGGTCTATACGCGTACTTTTGGCGGACGACCATCCGCTGGTGCTGGAGGGGCTGCGTTACCGATTGGAGGCGCAGCAGGGCGTTGATCTCGTCGGGGTGGCCAATTCAGGCCAGGAGCTGCTGGCACTCGCCGGGGAGCTGCAGCCGGACGTTGTGGTCACCGACATCACCATGCCCGGCCTGTCCGGCCTCGAAGCGTGCAAGATCCTGCGCGAGACCTGCCCGGACATCCGGGTGCTGGTGCTGACCATGCACGACAACGAAGAGTACATCCGGCGCGCGGTGGCCTGCGGGGCCGCTGGCTATCTGCTCAAGGATGCGTCGGCGGAGCAGATGATCTTTGCCGTGCGCGAGGTGGCAAGCGGGCGCAGCCACTTCGGCTCCAGCGTCTCGCGGATCTTGCTCGAGGAGAAGGAAGGACGGTTGACCCAGCGCGAAACCGATATCCTGAAGCTGATGTTCGAAGGCATGAGCAGCCGCGACATCGGCGAGGCACTGGCCATCAGTGCCCGCACGGTGGAGTCGCATCGCAGCAACATCTATCGCAAACTCAACACCAACTCGCTGGCGGGCCTGTTTCGCTACGCAATGCGGCATGGCCTGGTCGAGCTCGAGTAATCGCCCGGGCCACGGCTTCAAGCGGTTCTGCGGTCACCCATCGACCACCTGGGCGCGCAGCCAGGCGATCTCCTCGGCCCAGATCTCCGGCTCGATGGTTTCCAGCACCATGGGGATCTCGTCGATGCGCGGGTCGCGCATGAGAGTGGTGAAGGCATCGAGCCCGATATTGCCCCGGCCCAGGCTGTGGTGGCGGTCGACACGGCTGGCATATGCGCTCTTGGCGTCGTTGAGATGCATGCCGCGCAGGTACTCGAAGCCCACCACCTTGCCGAATTCGTCGAGAGTGGCGGTGCAGGCCTCGGGAGTACGCAGGTCGTAGCCTGCGGCGAAGGCGTGGCAGGTGTCGATGCACACGCCGACCCGCGACTTGTCGTCGACCTGTTCAATGATTTCGGCCAAGTGCTCGAAGCGCCAGCCCAGGTTGGTGCCCTGGCCGGCGGTGTTCTCGATCACCGCGATGACGCTGCGGGTTTCGGCCAGGGCATGGTTGATCGAGTCGGCGATGCGGGTGAGGCATTCACTCTCGCTGATCTTCTTCAAATGGCTGCCGGGATGGAAGTTGAGCAGGGTCAGGCCGAGCTGCTCGCAGCGCTGCATCTCGTCGAGAAAGGCGGCGCGCGACTTCTCGAGCCCCGCCTTGTCCGGGTGGCCCAGGTTGATCAGGTAGCTATCGTGGGGAAGGATCTGCCCGGGGCCGAAGCCGTGCTCCCGGCAGGCGGTGCGGAAGGCCTCGATGGTGGCATCGTCGAGGGGCTTGGCCCGCCACTGGCGCTGGTTCTTGGTGAACAGGGCGAAGGCATTGGCGCCGATCTCGACGGCACGCAGTACGGCCTGGTCGGGCCCGCCGGCGGCACTGACATGGGCTCCGAGGTATTTCATCTGGCCTCTCCATGGGTTAGCAACGACATTACGATAGCATGCACGCCGCCTCGCCACCCGCCATGGCCCTGCTAGGCTCAAGGGAGGGAATCGAGGAGAGACGACATGCTGCTGCTCGTACTGATAGCGATGAGCGCCCCCATCGAGGAGGACCCGATCGCAGCAGCGCTGGCGCGCATCGATGCGCTGCAGGGCTATCGCCTCACGCTGCGCAGCCAGGGCAGCGGCGGCGAGGAAGTCATCCGCTATAGCTATCAGCACCCCGGCTACGTACGCATGGACATGGAAACGCCCTATCGTGGAGCGGTACTGATCTATCGCCCCGATACGGGCAAGGTCCAACTGTGGCCCTTCGGTTCGCCGGGCAGGCGGCCGGGCCTTTCCCTGCGCCCGACCAACCGCATGGTACGCAGCTCACGCGGTCACCGGGTGGATCAGTCGGACGTCGGCACGCTGCTGCGCAACGTGCAGCAGTTACAGCAGCACGGCAATGCACGCCTGCTTGGGCCGGTGACACTCGATGGGCAGTACCCGGCGCAACACGTCGTGGTGGAGGCCGAGCCCGGTCGAGCGGTGCACGAGGTGGCGCGCTACGACCTGTGGCTCGATGAAGAGACGCTGTTCCCGCTCAGGGTGATCAGCTACGACCGGCGCGGCGAGCGCCTGGAAAGCGTGCATCTGGAAGACCTCGAACTTGACCCAGCCTTCCCACCTGACCATTTCTCGCCCTGACGTTCGTGGTGAATAGCGCTCATGGCAAGTTTCGACTTCGATACCACCTGGCACCTCGATGCCCCGGTCCAAGCGGTCTTCGATACCCTGACCGATTCGCTGCACTGGCCCGACTGGTGGCCGGGGCTGGTGGATGTTCGCCTGCTCGAATCCGGTGATGATCACGGTATCGGTCGCATCCAGCGTTTCATCTGGAAGAGTCGGCTGGGCTATTACCTGCGCTTCGACATCCGTATCACCCGCGTATGCGAACCCAGCCTGATCGAGGGAGTGGCGAGTGGTGACGTAGCCGGTGTGGGCAGGTGGCAGCTGCACGGGGAGACGTCGGGCACCCGGGTTCGCTATATCTGGCAGGTGCGCACGGTGCGGCCCTGGCTGAGCCTGCTCTCACGCATGGCTCGTCCGTTGGTGCTGTGGAATCATCGTGCCATGATGCGGGCTGGTGCCATGGGGCTGGCGAATCATCTGCGGCGTGTTCCGGCGTCTTGAGGGCGTGCCAGGGACAGGAGCGTTCAAGCAACGTTGGTAGTCTCACAGGGCAAAAGGTATGCTTTACATAGCCGTTCCAAAATCGCCGCAGAGATGCCATGAAGGGCTCGCATAACAGTATCGATGATGGGAGCTCAGCCGAAGAGACGCATGGCAGCGGCTCTTGCGGTAACCCTTGTCATCGCATTCAACGTGAACTTGAAGAGGCGCGCGAGGAGATCGCCGAACTCAAGCGTACCCTGCTGCGCATTCAGCAGGTGGCCCGGCTGGGTTACTGGCGAGTCAGCCTGAAGGCCAATAAGCTCTATTGGTCCGAGGTGACCTATGACATCTTCGGCGTCGACCCCAAGACCTTCACCCCCAGCATTAGTGCTTTCAAGAGCATGGTGCATCCCGATGATCTGGAGAGTGTGGAAGCCAGCATGCGGCGTGCCGAGCAGACGGGTAACCATGACGTAGTACATCGCATCGTGCGTCTCGATGGTGAGGTGCGCTGGGTGCATGAGCTGGCGGATTACGTTCCCGAAGGCGATGACCAGATCCTGATCGGCACAGTGCGTGACATCACCGAGCAGAAGAGGCTGGAGCTACGCCTGCGCCAGCTGTCGCGCACCGACGAACTCACCGGGCTGTTCAACCGTCGCTATTTCATGCAGCGGCTGGTACAGGAGCTGGCCCGCTATCGCCGTTATGGCAGGCCGACATCGGTGGTGCTATTCGACTTCGATCACTTCAAGCGTATCAACGACACCCATGGCCATCCTGCTGGCGACCAGGTGCTGGTGAGCGTGGGCAAGCTGCTGCGCGACAAGCTGCGCACGAACGACATCCCGGCTCGGCTCGGCGGAGAAGAGTTTGCCCTCCTGCTGCCAGAAACCACCCTCGAGGAAGCCGCCGGTGTGGCGGAAAAGGTGCGCCAACTGGTGCTGACGCGGGCGTTTACCTCGGACGAAGGACACTGCTTCGGTACGTCGATTACCTGTGGCGTGTCGGCCTTCCACGGTACCGAAGAGACGGTGGAAGCTATCCTTCATCGTGCCGATCAGAATCTTTATCAGGGCAAGCGAGCCGGTCGTAATCGGGTCGTGGCGGATGAATGGGATAGCTGAAGGCATGTCGTCACGAGGCACGGCCGTTCTGGAGCGGGCCGATTGGCTGGCTGATGCGCTGGGCCTGGTACTGGGGGTGCCGTCGAACCAGCCCTTGACCACGCGTCTCTATCACGCCCTGCGCGAGTGGATTCAAACGGGGCGGCTGGTCAGCGGCCAGCGGCTGCCCTCCACCCGACAACTGGCGCAAGAGCTGGGCCTGGGGCGCAATACTTTGCTGGCCGCCTTCGATCAGTTGCTCGCCGAGGGTTTTCTGGTGACCCTCCAAGGGGCAGGCACCTTCGTTGCCGACCTGCCGTTCGAGCACGCGACGTCGAATCCCGTCGTGTCAGCACTTCCGGCAAGGACGGATACCGATTCAGTGCGACTCTCTTCGCGTGGCACGGCACTGCTTGCCTTTTGCCGGGCCCGGCAGGAGCGTTATCCCGCCTTCGTCCCTGGTGTTCCTGCGCTGGACCGCTTCCCCCACGCTCAGTGGCAACGGTTACTGCGTCGTCACCTGCAGCGTATGCCGACGGACTGGCTCGCCTATCAAGCCCAGGGCGGGGTGCCGGCGCTGCGCGAGGCGCTGGCCGATTACCTGCAGATTTCCCGTTCGGTGCGCTGCCGCCCCGAACAGATTCTCATCGTTCAGGGGGCCCAGCAGGGGTTTGAACTGATCGTACGGCTATTGAGCGATAGCGGCGACCCGGTGTGGCTCGAGGAGCCGGGCTACCAGGGTGCCCAGGCCTGTTTCGCGGCCGCCGGGCTCGACATGACGCCGGTGCCGGTGGACGGGGAGGGCATGTACATCGAGAGCATGTCCGGCCCACAGCCGCCACGCCTGATCTACGTCACGCCTTCGCACCAGTACCCCAGCGGTGCGACCATGAGCCTGACCAGGCGGCTGTCGTTGCTGGAAGCCGCCGAGCGACACGGCGCCTGGATCGTGGAAGACGACTACGACAGCGAGTTCCGCTATGGCCAGCGGCCCATCGCGGCCCTGCAGGGGTTGGCGGAGCAGGCGCGGGTCATCTATGTGGGTACCTTCAGCAAGGTCATGTACCCTGGTCTTCGGCTGGGCTACCTGGTACTGCCCGAGCCGTTGGTCGAGCCGTTTCGCCAGGCCAACGCCCGGCTCCATCGCGAGGGGCAGTACGCCGTTCAGGCCGCCCTGGCCGACTTCATCGTGCGTGGCCACTTCTCGCGCCATATTCGTCGCATGCGCGACTGCTACCGGAGGCGTCAGGCCCTGCTGCGCAAGGCGCTGGCGCCGGCCGTGGTGCGCGGCCTGCGGCTATCCGAAGGGCAGGCCGGCATGCATCTCGTGGCCTGGCTCGACGATGCCGAGCATGAGCGGAGCCTGGTCGAGAGAGCCGGGGACGAGGGCATCTCGCTGTCGCCGCTGTCGAGCTATTATCTCGATGCCCCCGGCCACCCCGGCCTGGTACTGGGCTATGCCGGTACCGTCGAAGCCGAGATCGAAAGGGCAGGGCAGTGGCTGGCCCAGGCGTGGTGTGAATTGGCAGACGCCTAGTCGTTCAGCGGCACGTCTGCGTCAGCGCCGACAGCGAGCTCAGCTGTCTCCCCGCTGCATCGAAGTTCTTCGGCGCAAGCCAGCGCTCCAGGCGTGCCTCGACGGCGGGCCATTCGCTGTCCAGCAGGGAGAACCAGGCGGTGTCGCGGCTATGCCCATTCTCCACCCGATGCTGGCGGAAGATACCCTCGAAGCGAAAACCCAGGCGCTCGGCGGCACGCCGCGAGGCGGCGTTGAGCGTATTGCACTTCCACTCGTAGCGCCGGTAACCCAGTTCGAAGGCGTGGCGCATCAGCAGCAGCATGGCCTCGGTGGCCGCCGGCGTGCGCCGCAGCGCTGGAGTGAAGTGGATATGACCGACCTCGATGCTGCCGTGCTCCGGCACGATGTTGAGGTAGCTGGCCAGCCCCAGCGCCCGTCCGGGTGCCCGCTCGTCAGCCGCTTCGACGATGGCATAGAACAGCGGGTCTTCACTGCCAGCCCTGGCCGCCAGCCAGACGCGGTACTGTTCGGCATCGGCGAACGGCATGCCGCCGGAGTAGGTCCAGCGCGCCTCGGGGGCATCGTGCGTGCCTTGGCCGGGTGCCAGCAAAGCGGCATGCAGCGAATCGGCATGGTGCTCCGCTGACAGCGGTTCGAGGCGAACCCTTCGGCCTTGCAGCGGCATACGAGCCGGCCGGCGTGCCGGCTGCCAGTCGGGCAGGGCAGCGCCGACCGGTTGGCCAAAGTCGTTGTGGCTCATGTTATGGCTCACGTCGGCCAGGGTCATGAAGTGCACTCCTCATCGGTCAATTGCTGCATGTAGCGCCACAGCTGGCGCGCCTGCGGGTCGCAACTCTCGGCCAGGGCTGCCTCGACGCCGGCCTGGTCGGCCTCAGAACGCTGACGGCCTAGCTTGGCCTTGCCCGCCAGCGTCTCGATGGGCAGGCGAAAGCCGACCACGCCGGCCTGCATCTTCTCCAGATAGCCTTGTTCACGGGACAGCGAATCGAGCAGGGCGGGCTCAAAGTGCGCCAGGCTGCGATCGAGCAGCTCCCGCGTGGCCTCTGTCCCCAGCAGTTCGAGGGTGCCCGTGGCGTGCACGGCCAGGTAGTTCCAGGTCGGCGAGATGTAGGCATGTGGACCGCTGAAGATTGCCAGCGCTCGGCTGTTGGAGAGCGTTTTCCAGTGCGGGTTGGCCCGGGCGAAGTGACCATAGAGCGTGCCCAGATCGCCTTCGCTGCGCTCAAGCAGCAGCGGCAGGTGCGTGGCCTGCAGGTCGGTATCGACCAGGGCGGCGAAGCCGTGCCGCTCGATCAGCTCCCAGGCCTGAGCGCGCTTGAGCCGCATCGATGGGGGAACGTACATGGCGCCTCCGGATCAGTCCTGGTTCGCCTGCGTGTCGAACAGCAGGCCGTAGTGGTAGAAGGTGGTGTCGCGCTGCCAGCCGAGCGATTCGTAGAGCGCCTGGGCAGTGCGGTTGTCGATTTCGGTGGCGAGCTTGAGATGGCCGACGCCATGGCTTGCGGCCAATTCCCTGGCGGCCTGCATCAGGGCGCGACCGACGCCGCTGCGGCGTGCATCGGGTGCGACGAACAGGTCGTTGAGCAGCCACAGTGGCGCCAGGCGCACGGTAGAGAGCAGCGGATAGAGCTGAACGAAGCCCTGTAGCTCTCCTTCGCTGCCTTCATGAACCAGAATGTGCGAGTCACCGCCTTCCAGGCGTGCCTGCAGGAAGCGCCGGGCGCCTTCGAGGTCGGCGGCCTGGCGGTAGAAGCGGCGGTAGCCGTCGAGCAGCTCACTGAGCGGGGCAAGATCGGCAAGAGTGGCATGGCGAATGGGCATCGTGGCTCTCCTCGTTGTTCCCTGACGGTGGTTGGCCCAGTCTGATGTCTGACTGGTCCCTTGCTAAGAGCCATTCTTGCGATTTTTCATAGAGCCACTTCGTGGCGTTGAGGATCGCTGCCCAAAACGCCGGACAGGAGCGGCGCTCACGCTAAGCTTTAGTCTGAAAAGTCGGCGAGCGAAGGTCAGGCAAGGAAGAAATCAGCGACAAATCGGCAGGAAAGCCGATTTGGGCAGCTCCGCTGCTCGAAGAGCGAGCGACAGGGATGTCGCGAGTCCAAAGACGGAGTTTACGTGGTGTAAATGAGTATTTTGATCTGACTCGCGCACGAGCTGATTTTTGACGCCGTATGGCCAAGCGCAGACAGTTTTCAGACATAGCCTAGAATGGAGCCATGAACCACGTGAACAAAACCTACTCCGAGTCGATGTTGCGCTTGCCCTACCGCCCGCCCTATGACTGGCAGGCGATACTGGCCTTCCTGTCCCGGCGGACGATTCCGGGGCTCGAGCGCATCGATGGAGAGGGCTATCACCGGGTTTTCCGCATCGGCGAAACGGCCGGCAGCGTAAGTGTGAAGGATGTTTCCGGCGATAGCGCGCTGCATGCATCGATCCGGCTGCCCGAGCTTTCAGCCTTGCCCAATGTCATCGCTCGCTTGCGGCGGCTCTTCGATCTCGAGGCCGATCCCGAGGCGATACGCCGGGGGCTCGGTCGTGACTCGGCACTGGCACCCCTGGTAGAAAGCCGCCCGGGGCTTCGCGTGCCGGGCGGATGGGATCCGTTCGAGGTCGCCGTGCGGGCCATCCTCGGCCAGCAGGTCAGCGTCGATGCCGCCACGCGGCTGGCCGGCAGGCTGGTCGAACGGCTGGGCGAGCGCGTGGCAGGCCAGGAGGACGCCGGCCTGGACCGGTTGTTTCCCACCCCCGAGCGCTTTACCTTCGACGAGATCAGAGCGCTCGGCATGCCCGGAGCGCGAGCCACCGCTCTGGTGCGACTGGCGTCGGCCTATCTCGAGCAGCCCCGCTTGTTCGAGCGCCGTGCGAGTCTCGAGGAGAGCGTCGCTCACCTGTGTGCTCTGCCAGGCATCGGCGAGTGGACGGCGCACTACATCGCCATGCGCGGGCTGCAGGAGAGCGATGCCTTCCTGCCCCGCGACGTGGCGCTGCAACGTGCGCTGGCGGAGCAGGGCCGGCGCCCCACGCCGCGTGAGCTGCTCGCGCGTGCCGAGGCCTGGCGGCCCTGGCGTGCCTATGCCGTGATGCATCTGTGGCATGCCGATGCGGCCACCACGACGGCAGAAAAACCGCAACAGGAGAAGTGCAATGCGACTCTGGCTTGATCGATTGCCGTCCCCCGTGGGCGAGCTGCGACTGGTTGGCGATGACCAAGGCGCACTGCGAGCGCTGGAATTCGACAGCCACGACGAACGGCTGCACCGCTTGCTGGCGCGCCACTATCGCCACTACGAACTCGTCGAAGGCAAAGCGCCTGAGGTCATCCGGCAGGCGCTGGAGGCCTACTTCGCCGGTGACTCTTCCCATCTCGATGCGGTGCCGGTGGCCACCGGCGGCACCGAGTTTCAGCGCCAGGTATGGCAAGCGCTGCGCCAGATTCCGGCCGGCACCACGATCAGCTACGGCGAGCTGGCCGCAAATATCGGACGCCCCGGTGCCAGCCGCGCCGTCGGCCTGGCCAATGGCGCCAACCCGGTGGCCATCGTGGTACCGTGCCATCGGGTGATCGGTGCCAACGGCACCCTGACCGGCTATGGCGGCGGGCTACCGCGCAAGCGCTGGCTGGTGGAGCACGAGCGGCGCCAGCGGCAGAGCGACCTGTTCACGCTCGCGTAGCGGCCCGTGCCAGCTCAGGTCTCCTCGGCCAACCCATCCAGCAGCTTGCTCAAGAGCTCGCCCAGTGCCTGCTGCTCCTCACGGCTGAGAGCGGAAAGCATTCGGGCCTCGTTCGCCACGTGGCGAGGCACGACTCGGTTCATCAGGGCCAAGCCTTCCTCGGTCAGCGAGACCAGCGTGCCGCGCCGATCCTCGGGATTCGGCGAGCGCACGATCAGGCCCGCCTTCTCCAGGCGATCCAGTCGACTGGTCATGCCTCCCGACGAGACCATCAGTGTCTCGAACAGCTGCGTCGGCCCCAGCCGGTAGGGCGCCCCCGAGCGCCGCAGCGTGGCCAGTACGTCGAACTCTCCCAACTGCAGGCCGTACTCCTTGAAGAAGGCCTGTAGCCGCTCCTGGGTAAGCAGCTGAGTGGTTTTCATATATCCCACTACCTCCATCGGCAGCAGGTCGAGCTCGGGCATTTCTCGTTGCCATTGGGCAATGGCTTGCTTGACACGATTCATAGGTGTGTTTATCTTTCCATCAAGATACTTTCTGTAGAGAATCTTTCGCCGCGCGAAACAGGAGCCCGATCATGGCCAACTCTACGAAACTGCGCAACCGCACCGGCTGGTATGCCCTGGCTTGCCTGCTACTGGTCGGCAGCCTGCTGGCCTTGTCTCTGGTCGTGGCCAAAGTCGCCGACGGAGCCGGTGCGCCGCGCCTGAGCTTCCTCATGGTGGCGGTGACCGGCGCTGGCGTGCTGCTCCTGGCGCTGGCAACCCAGCAGCGTCAGCCGATGCGACTCGACAGGCGCATCGTCGAGTACGCGCTAGTCTCGGGCGCACTGTTTGCCCTGCCCAATGCGCTGGGCTTCCTGGCGGTGCGTCACGTGGGGGCTGGGTTCGTCTCGCTCAGCTTTGCCTTCCCGATTCTGGTGACCTGGGTGATTGCAGTGGGGATGGGCATGGAGCGCGTCAATGCGCTACGGCTGCTCGGCGTGCTGCTGGGGCTGGCAGGAGGGGTGTTGCTGGCGTGGGCCAAGGCGGGCGGCATGCAAGGCGCACAGGGCTGGGTCGCGTTGGTATTGACGATCCCACTGATCATCGCGCTGGGCAATATCTATCGCACCCTGCGCTGGCCCGGCGAGGCAGGGCCGGTCTACCTCGCTGCGCTGATGCTGCTGGGTGGCGCGCTGGCGCTTGCCCCCTTCGTGCTGGCATTCGAGGCCCGGCAATTGGCACAGTTGCTCGGCTCGACAGGGGTGCTTCGGCTGCTGCTCGCCGAAGTGGCCGTCTTCACGGTGCTCTACGTCTTCTATTTCGTGCTGCAGAAAATCGCCGGCCCCGTCTACCTCAGCCAGATCGGCATGGTGGCGGCATTGGTCGGCACGTTGATTGCGGTCTCGCTGCTGGGCGAGACGGTACCGCCCTACCTGGGCCTGGCGGGGGCACTGGTGGTCCTCGGTGCGGTCCTGTTCCACCGTGGCGCCGTGCGCCGCGAAACGCCACCGCCTGCCACGGCGGAAGTCTGACCACAGGAGAGTTGCATGACCCCCATGGAAGCCCTGCATTGGCGCTATGCCGCCAAACGAATGAATGGCAGGAAAGTGCCCCAAGGCACGCTAGATAACATTCTCGAGGCCGCACGTCTGGCGCCGTCGTCCTACGGTCTCCAGCCTTACAGTGTACTGGTGGTGGAAGACCCAGCGCTGCGCGAGCGGATCCGGCACGCTGCGTGCGACCAGCCCCAGGTCAGCGAGTGCTCCCACCTGTTGATCTTCGCCGCCTGGACCGAGGTGGATGGCCGGCATGTGGACGAGCTGATCGCACTGACCGCCGCAGCGCGGGGGCTCGACCCAGCGGAGCTGGAAGGGTATCGACAGTCGCTCCATGCTGCCGTTGCCGGTTTCACCACGCCGGAGGCGCGGCAGCAGTGGGCGGCTCGACAGGCCTATATCGCCCTGGGCACGGCCTTGACCGCAGCGGCAGCGGAACGGATCGATGCCTCACCGATGGAAGGATTCGACCCGCCGGCATTGGATGCACTGTTGGGCCTTGAGGCGCAGGGGCTGCGTAGCGTAGTGCTGCTGGCGCTTGGCTATCGCGATACGCAACAAGATCGCCTGGCTGGGCAGGCCAAGGTGCGCTGGCCCAGGGAGCGCTTCTTGGTGGAATGGAGCGGGGCCTGATGGCCCCGTTGGTCTTCCAGGTACCGTCCAGAAAGTCGGCGAGCGTAGGCAGTTTTTGGATGGTGCCTAGACGCTGCCTTCCTTCTCGATAACCAGCACCCTGGCTTCGCCTACAGGACAGGCGACATGTTCGGTGCCTGTCGAGGCAAAGAAGATGTCGCCCACCTCCAGCAGCCGTGAATGCTCGACGCCCTCGCTGCGATAACGCATCTCCACCTGGCCATCGAGCACCACGAAGACTTCCTCGCCATCGTTGATGTGCCAGCGGTATGGCTGGTCTGTCCAATGCAGGCGGGTGGTGATGCCGTTCATATTGGCGATGTTCTTGGCGCCCCAGGCGCGCTCGGCGGTGAAGTCCCGGCTGCGGGTGATTTCCATGCGGCTGTGTCCTTCGCGCTACGATACGGTTTTCCGGGTGAACACCCGAAGCTTCGAGCGCAAGCCTGAGTGCCTCTCCAGGTTCGCGCTCGAAGCCATTATGCTCGGCGAATCGGCCGTTTCGCCATCCTTGCCGCTGCCGAAGGTCAGGATGGGATTCGAGCCGCCTGGTGGGAGAGCGCCAGACGTTCTGCGAGTTGCTCCGCCTGCAGGCAGGCGTGTCGGCGCGCTTCGCCGTCGATCTCGCTGCCAAAGAGAGTCTTTTCC
Source organism: Billgrantia sp. Q4P2 (assembly GCF_052806135.1). Lineage (NCBI taxonomy): Bacteria > Pseudomonadati > Pseudomonadota > Gammaproteobacteria > Oceanospirillales > Halomonadaceae > Billgrantia > Billgrantia sp. Q4P2. The sequence continues at coordinate 89,503 of NZ_JBRBAI010000003.1, read as the reverse complement.
ACGATCACCGATTCGATATCGGTAATGCCGACAAACTTCAACCACATCTCGAAGTATACTTTTTGGTAGTCGTATTCTTGCGAGGGTGTAAACGAATCGTTGGCGTAGCTCAGTCCCCTGGCATAAACCACGATGGCTTTCTTGCCAGTGAGCAGGCCGCTGAATCCGAACTCGGGATCGAAGGAAAACAGGATGTCCTTCTGCGATACCAGGTCGATGAAGTGCTTGAGTTTATAGGGAATGCTGAAATTCCACAGCGGCATCGAAAACAGTAGCAGGTCGGCCTCGTGCAGGTGGGAAGCGAGCTGACGCAGGCGATCCCAGGCCTGTTGCTGAGCTGGCGTCAGCGGTGTGCCGGCTAGCCCGGCGTATTTCGCGGCCATGGCGCTCTCGTCGAACTCGGGGAGCTCGATGTCCCATAGATCCAAATGTTTCACTTGGGTGTCCGGTATATGTCCACGGAAGTTCGTGATGAAGCTGTGAGCGGCTTCCAACGACGCGGAGCGCTGCCGGCGGGGAGAAGACGAGACATGCAGGATAATTGTCATGATACAAATCTCGGTGATTGTTTGTTCTTATATGCCAGCACTTTTGGATCGGAAATATAAATTAAATCATGTGATGGTATTTATAATGAACCGAGATGATGTTTTTTTCGTAACTCTGCTACGATGTTTGAGGGGGTAAGGCAGCACGGTAGGGCAGAAGAAATCATCAGGCGGCATCACTATGACGAGCTGCCGAGTGATACATAAAAACTGCAAGCCATATTTATCATGGACAGATATGCATATGCTCGATCTGCTTCTCTTGAGGAGTTTCGTCGCCGTCATCGATGAAGGTAGCTTCACTCGGGCCGCCAGTCGCCTGCACCTGACCCAGCCGGCCATCAGCGGGCACCTGCGTCGTCTGGAGACGCAAGTCGGCAAGCCTTTGCTTCGCCGTACGACACGGGCCTTCGAAGTGACACCGGACGGAGAGTGCCTGGCAGCGTATGCCAGGGCCATCCTGGCGCTCAACCGTGATGCCATGACCCAGCTTTCTCGCTCCTCTTACCAAGGCAATGTTCGCTTGGGAGTTGCCGAGGATTGCGTCACCGTCACGCTGATGCGCGCGCTCAGGGAGTTCGTGGAAGACAACCCACAAGTCGAACTCGGCGTGCGGGTGGGTATACCCGGCGACATGATCGTGGCCATGAAGCGAGGCGATGTGGACCTGATACTGGGAGCTCAGTGCGGCTCGCAGGAGCCGGGGCGCCTGCTATGGCACGAACCGCTGGTTTGGGCCTGGACCGACCGCTGCCCTGTACGCTTGCCCTCCCCACTACCCCTGGCCCTGTTCCCGGAGGCTTGTCCCTACCGCGAAGCCGCCTTGACCCAACTGGCGCTGGCCGGCATTCCGCAGCGCATGGCCATGCTATGCACCAGCGGAGCCAGCCTGCGAGCGGCAGTGGAGGGAGGATTTGCCCTGGCACCGATGCCGGAGAGTCAGATCGGCCCTGGGCTGGTTGCCCTGTCGGAAGAGCATGGCCTGCCTCTGCTGCCTGAGGCCGAGTTCATGCTGATGACCAGCCCGACGGGAGACCAGACCGTGCTCTCGGCCTTGGCCGACCGGATCGTCGAACATCTTTGCCCCACCCCGGTAGCGGAGCCGGCCTAGGAGCCCGGGCACATCGTTGGCTGAGAGGACGGTCCGAAGGCTGTCGTCAGGGAGGAGAACAAGAATGCGACTGAGCAGCGTCATGCGATTGGCCGCCAGGGCCTCGACCGGGAGTGACTCGATCTTTGCCAAGGCTCTTGTCAGGGCAGCGGCCAAGCCGCGCCCGGCCAGCCAGCCACAGTTCACCCCACAGCAGACGGGCACGACACCGCAGTGGAACGCTGGCACGACCTTCCAGCCGGTTCAGGCCACGAACAGCGCGCCTTTTCCAGGCTATGGCGTCTATTCACCGGCATACCTGGAATCGTTGGCTCTACTTCCTGACCTCAACCAGGACGAACCATATCTGTTTCCGGACTTAGCGCCGGAAAACTTTACCCTGGAAGGAGGCGAGGACCCCTTCCAGAACGTGCACACGGTCGAGCCGGTGGACAATGTCGAGACCGACGAGAACGCCGCCGCGGAAACGGCAGAGGAGATCGTCGACGACGTTGCCTCGGGCAAGAGCATCGCCCAGGTCGCCGAGGAATACGGCATCAGCCCCCAGGATGTTCTCGACCAGCTCGAGGCCGGTGGTCTGGAGCTCGAGGGCACACAATCCGATGATGGCAGCGAGACCACGATCAAGGTCGTCGATGGTGAGACGGGCGAGACCGTTACCGAATACAACTTCACCGAGCAGCAAGATGGCGTGATAGTGGAAGAGGCCACCGATGCTGATGGTAACACCACTACGACGGTGATCGATGCAGACGGCAACCGCACGACACTCGATCCTGGACAGGAGACGACCCGCGAGGGCGTCGATGGCATCGCCGAGGCTCTCGCCGCTGGGCAGGGCATCGATGCGATCGCCGAGGAGCGTAATCTGACCCGCGAGCAAATCGAGGCCCAACTGCGGGCGGCGGGTTACGTGATCCAGTCCGAGACCAATGCCCTGGGCAATGGCGGTGAACAATACACCACCAGCATCGTCGACGCGGAAGATGGCGAAGTGATTGCCAGCTATAGCTCGGGCCCGGGTGTCGGTAATTCATCGCTGCATGTCGATGCCGACGGCAACGAGACGCGCCGGACCGAACTCCCCAGTGGCAGTACCACGGAAATAGTGACCAAGGCGAATGGCCGCGAGATCAAGGAAACGACCAACGCCGAAGGAGAGACGACGCGAGAAGTTACCGACAACGGTTATACGCTGACGACCCCACCGGATGGCGATCTGACGCTGCACCGCCACAAAGATGACCAGGAGATCACGATCGAGCGGGGAACGAAAGAGCAGTCTATGGCCGAGGAACTGCTTGAGCTCGATCCCGATGGCTCCGACGAGGACAGGGTGTTGCAGGCCGTCATCGACGAGATGCTGGCGGAGCGGGACGACGAGGGCAACCTCAAGGATCTCAATGAGCTCGAAGCCGACCTGGAGGATCAGGATCAGGCGGTGGAAGACGCGCTCGAGGAGATCCTCGGCGAAGATGGCGATGAGGGCGATGTCATCAAGCCTGGCGAAGAGGCGGAAGAAGGCGATCCCCTGGGCAAGCCGCCGAGTGACGATGCCCCCTCGGGAGGCGATTGGGTCGCGATGCTCTACCAGGGCGAATGGAAGTGGGTGGATTCGGCCATTGCCGAGGTGCTCCAAGATCGGGAGTCGGCAAGGCTGGCGCTGAGACTGGCAGAGGCGGAAGCCACGCGCGATCTGTCGCAGTTGGCGGTCTATGGGCTCGATGACGAGTACGAGGATGCCATGGACGCTGCCATCGAGCGCATCAATGAGTTGTGGGCACCGCATGGGCTGCGCTGGGTGCCGCCGGATTTTGAACAGCTAGGGCTGAGCTTGGATGACGCCCAAGAGAGCCTGAACAGTGCCAATACCTGGATAGACTACCTGGAAACGGAGCAAGAATTCCAAGATCTGCAAGAGGAAGCCGATGGACTCAAGGAGGATGTCCTCGAGGCTTATCGTAATGATGAGGACTACGCGGACTACTTCAAGGAGGAAGGGTTCGAGGAGACCACTGAAACGGCTAGCCCTAGAAACCCCTCGGGGGAACAAGAGCATACCGGGGAGCTATTGCACCAGTCCGTGGTTGAGATAGATGGCCAGCTTTACCTGCGCAATATCTATGCAGACCGCGATAGTCCCCTGGATAAGCCACTGACCCTGAGCCCTGATAGCGACCTAAGCGGTCTGTCGGACGAACAGCGGCGCCTCAACGAGGAGTGGCAGGAACTGAAGCTGGGCGAGGAGCCTATGCGGCTGCAAGAGGAAGCCCTTGAGGCCGCCCGGGCAGCCAACCCGGAGTACTTCCGTCCCGAGGGCTATTCGGAGACGCGCCCTGGTGGACCGGGGGGAGACTATGAGTGGGAGTCGGGCGAACTGACGGACTCGCGGGTCGTCGAGCGCGATGGTCAGCTCATTGTCATCAATACCTACGGCGAGGGCTTCGAGGAGACGACGAAGGAGCTACCGCTCACCTCTGCACCGGGTGAAGAGATACCTGATGACTTCTCCCAGGCGCAGCGAGAGGCCAACGAGGCCTGGCAGGAGTTCACCGAGGGTAAGGACATCGATGAAGACCTGAGGACGCGAATCTTAGATCAGGCGCGCCAGGAACACCCCGATCATTTCAAGCCCGAAGGCTTTACCGACACCACTCCGCAGCGGCTAGGGGACCCGATCGAAGAGCACTCAGGTGCACGACAGAGCCAAGAAATCGTCGAGCGCGATGGTCAATTATTCCTGGTTTCCACCTTTGAGAACCTGGATGAGCCGCTGGAAACACAGCTGACCTTTGACCCTGAAAGCGATACATTAAGGCGGACGCCGACCGAACAGCTGATCGATGATGACTGGGCGAGATATAAGGAGTATCGCTACAGCTCAGAAGATAGCCTGGCAGGAATGATGGAGGATCGGCACGAAGCCGAAAGCGCTGTCAATGAGTGGCTCGCCGAGCAGCAGCGTGAAGCGGCGGATGCCCCCATTTCGGAGCTGGAACAACGCTATCAGGACGAGCTCGAGGAGCACGGCGAAGGCACGGTCACGCCCGGTGGCGAAGAGGCGGAGCGTATCGAGATCGATGGCGTGATGCGCTGGGTGCACCCGGATGTTGCGGAAGCCTATCGGAACAAGGAAGCCAGCCACGAAGTCCTTCAGGACGGTGAGGACATTACTGAACGGGCGGAGGATCTGTACGGTGAACAGCATCCGGATCACGTCGATCCCGATGGCTTCACCTTCAAGGATCCAGATGCAGTGGGACCTAGCGCCCAGTACATTTCGACGGGCGCCATAATGGGGGCGGACTCCGGCATCATCGTGGGCGACAATGGTCAGCTCTATCTGCGCAATGTTTATGAAGACGAGGATGAGCCGCGCAACTTTCCACTGACTTACGCCCCGGGCACCGCCCCGGAGGGACGTTCCGAAGAACAATTGCGTCTTGACCGGGAGTGGGCCGACTGGTGGGAGGCTCATGGGGAAGATGGAGAAGAAGACCCTCTGGCCGCGGCACAACAGGCCTACGAGGAAGCCCAGGAGGCCTATGGCGACCAGGTCGAGCGTTATGGAACTGGCACGACACGGGAATTGACCGAGGCATTGCCTGACGGGGTAGATCCCGTGCTGGTGACGATCGATGAGCAGGTGCTCGACCCTGGCGGCCTGCAGATCATGGACCCCATGCCGGTGACGACCGTTGGCGAACAGCGTAGCGTCCATCCCGATGTGGCGATGGCCCTGCGCGCTCTGGAAGCCGCCAGGTCACAACGTGAAAGCAGTGCAACCGCCGCCGAAGAGATGGCATTGGCCGCCGTGGAATCCGACTACCGTGCCAGTCGTCCATCGACCTGGAAGCTGCTCAATGACGGGGCCTCTGCGGAGCATGAGATGAGTGTCCAGGCCGCGTGGCAGATGGAAGAGGTATACCTCGAGGCGAACGGTGAGCACGGCAGCCTGACACAGGCGCGCACCGAACTGCTTGACAGTCAGGAGGCGCTGCTGACGACCGAAGAGGGCTTGGTTCGGGCAGGGTTTGAGGCATCGGGCGAGGCCATGGAGCTGGCCATGGCCAGTGGAGTCGACTCGGTAGATCTGGCAAATGGCCTGCAGGCCGGTGAGTTGAGCGACGTGCGTGCACAGGTGGTGAATGATCGTGAAGAGTTGCAAGAGTCGGCGCAATGGAACGACCATCTAAGGCAGGATTACTCCCTCGATGATCGGCTCGACCCTGAAAATGGGCATATCATCGAAGATTATTATAAAGAAAACCCTGAGGTGGCAAGAACAGCGATCGAGGATCGCCTCGAAGCCTTGCCGGAGTCGATCAAGTTGGACGATGACGACGCGCGTGAGGTGCTCGATCAGGCACTGGGCAGCGATGACGAGGAACTCGTGGATGCTGTCGAGGATCAACTGCGCGAGATCGGAGGCGATAACGCCGAAGTTGGTATCATCCCTATCCTTTATCGGGATAGCCATGGGATACGCGATACAGCGTTGTTTACCGTAGAAGATGGTGACGGCAAGACATGGCTGGTCGACGAGAGCGGAAGCAAATATCGCAATTTCGATGATTTCCGGCAGCATAACTACTTGTCCGATAAGGGGCATGTGTTTCTGCCGGAAAGCCCCAACCGACTGACCGATGCCAGTGGCGCTCTCACCTATGAGTGGCATCAGGCTCGTGAGCTGAGCGTCGCCGAACAGTGGCTGGATCCCATCATCGGTATCGGTACCGGCATCGCCACTCTCGCCTCTTTCATCCCACCATTGGCACCAATCGCGGTACCTATCGCCTTCGCAGGAGGTGCTTACTTCGGGGCACGCAGTGTTTCCAATATTCATGAGATGCATGAGTATGGCCGGCCGCTGGCCAGTACGGAAGGGGTTATGCAAGGGGCGATGTTGATAACCTCCTTCTTGCCCATGGGGGCGAGTGCCTTCCGCGTCGCCGGCCTCACCCGGGCAGGTACCCCAGCGGGGGTGGCCGTACGGACGAGTACCGGGGCCGTCAATACCTGGGGGAAAGGCTGGAGCCAGAACCCCATGTATCAGGAGGCCGCCGAGCAGCTGACCCGTCGCGGTGTCGCCTTCAGTACGGCACGCGGCCTCGATCGGGCCGCCATGGGGATCGGTATTCCGCTGATGGGCTATTCCGGCGCCAATTTGGCGACGAATTGGAACGACATGACCAGGCTGGAGAAAACCGCCGCCTTGACAGAGTTGGCCAGCGGACTCTTCGGCGTCGGCATGGGCTATCAGGCATCGCGGGCCGCGCGCCCCAACCAGGGCGCGCCCGAGACATTGACCCAAGGCAAGCTGCCGGCCCGGCATGGAGATCCCACGCCACCCCTTGGGCTACCTCGCCTTTACCGGCTTGGCGATCTGGATGCATTGAATCAGGCATCGGTGGACGGGGCCTTACCCGCGGGACACCACGTTCACTTCGTTCAGCCTGGCCGGTTGGACAGCACCAATTTTGTCTTGCGTGAAGGGACGGTGCTGCGTGGTGGGCGTGTGGATAGTGATGGGCATATCCGCTGGTCGACGAGCCGACGCGAACAGCCGACCATCTATACCCTGAGCGATGGCGGCAATGGTCACCAGACCGTCCATATTCAGGACTCGGGGAGTGGGCGAGTCCTGCGGAATCGCGACTTCGACAATGAGGCCTATGTCCTTGTCACCGACAAATCGGCGAGCCAATTGCGTGGAGTGCTCAACCCCAACAATCAGGACACCCAGCCCTTTGCCCTCTATAACGGCAGAGAGGGAAATTGGGGGTCGGCACGCAGCTATCAGAAAGCCATTCGCTTTCTGCTGCTGAGCGCGGGTACTCTCGGTGGCGCAATTTCCCTGGGAGGACCACCTGAGATTTCGATGCCACTGAATGCATTGGCCTATGGGGTGCGTGGTGCTCTCCTGGGGTTACAAGCCGTATTCCCCAGCGCGACAGCCGTAGATACTGGCTGGGGAAGACTGTTGCGTGGAGGGGTGTTCTTAACTTTCGCGATTAATGTCCCCGGCACCGTTGGTAATTATACGGTCAACGACAGCGGGCACTTTCAGCTGCAACCCCCGGGCGGAGGTGTTGGGTGGGCCGACGCTGGTCAGGCTTGGGCATACGCGCTCGGGAACTCGGCCTATATGGCAAAAACCTTCCAGGAAGCGTCAACGGGCAAGCCGGCCATGTCCGCTGTGGATGACATAGCACTTCCCTTCTTCGTGGCCGGAGGTGCCGAGGGTTTGGCGTCGAGTGCATGGACGAGTGGTTGGCCGCCGGATGCAATGACGGGATATAACGCCACCACAAACACCATGCTTGTCGGTGGAGCGACTCGCTTGTGGATCCGGGATAGCGCGGTGGGGAAAAAAGTCGGCTCCTGGCTCAGTTCGCACATGCCACACCTGAGCGGCATCGCCAAGTTCAACAAGCGTGATGTCGCCACTCTGATCGGATTTACCGGGACCTTGATACCCGCCGCCGCCATGGGGATGAAAGACCACTTAGATGAGCAGGTTAATACGGAGGCCGAAGAGATCGATCCTGAACTCTTCGGCTATGTGCCATCCAACTTTTCACCACCCGAGACGCCGCCGGCCGGTGAGAAAGCCGATAACGTACCCCTTAGGCTCGCTGACGAGCCGACGACATTCGAGCCATTGACCGAGGCAATCCAGCTGGTCGTCATTGATCGACAAGGTCTCCCCTTGCACGCTGATCCAGTCAACGCCTCAACCACAGTTGCTTTTTTCCCTCACGGGACTTTCCTGAAACAAGGTGGGAGCCATGTGACGGATGCTGATGGCAACGAATGGATTCCTGTGCTCCTGGGAACGGATGAAGCATCTGTCGGTTGGGCGATAGCGCGACAAGTTGCCGAGCATCCCAATGGTGCTATGGGGGAGAGCGGACGTATTAATCCGGCCCATGAAGAGCGTTTCGTTGCTGTGACGGTGGAAATGAATCAAACCATGGGTGGGATAGCGTTACAGCGTGGGTACGATATTGAGCAGGTTGTGGTGCTCAATCTGGAGCATATCATTGACCCTGGCGTCATCTATCCTGGGGACCGGGTCTACCTACCTGAGAGACAGTCCGAAATTTGAACCCCTGGTTATGGTTGATAATGATCCGGGCTGGGTGTTTATTTTGATCTGTTATTTGTCGTGGCGATTTCGGTTATTATGATTTGTTATAATTGTCTTTTTGCGACTTAGGAGGGCATATCACGATTTTTTAATTGCGATGAAACGTTGTTTGTCTATTATGGAAGAAGATTGATGTTCAGCGAGATATCCTCTCTTTTGCGACTTGTTGAAAGAGAAAAGTGAATGTCTGGTTTTGCTTCTTCCTGTCATGGTCCGAGAAAGGAGACATAGCATGGCGATCTTCAAGCTCAAGGAAAAGAAAGAGGATGAAGGTGTTTCCGGCGCTGGCGGTGCCGGTGGTGGCGGCATCAATGTTCAGGAACTGAAAAAAGTCTTTGAGGAGGCTGCCGAGAAGTCGATGGCCGTCAGCAAGACCAAGACCGAGGGTAACACCGAAGTCGATACCGCCAGGGCGGCACGCCCGAACAATTGACGCGGTCACGATGGACGCTGGCGGGGCACCAGCGTCCGTTCGTGCTTGAAGATTCTCGGCTGTGCATTGCCGCTTTCACGTACGGGGTGGGGCTCGTGCGTGATGGCCTTTCATGACGGGTGGCGTTCATGGCTTCCGTGTCTTCGTTATTGTTGCCGACGACCGAGACGTTCTCCACGCTCGAGGTCAGAAGCGGTTTCCACCGCGGCGTGGCGGTTCCCCTCGAGCGATCCGTCTGTCGCCTCGGCTCCGCCGCCAGCAGCGATGTCATGTTGAGCGACGATGGCATTGCCGCTGAACATGTCATCTTGCGCTTCCACGGGCGTATGGTAGCCATCGAGGCGGTCGGCGGTACCGCCGAAGCCAATGGCAAACCGTTGGCACAGGGTACCGGTTGGCGGACTCCGCTGCCGGTCACTCTCACCATCGGTGAGGCGACACTCACCCTCTCCCGGCCGGAGCTTTCGTTGCCGCCTGCCTTGCAGAGCGCCCGCCAGGCCGCTGGTACGCTCAAGGAACGTGTGCAGGCCGGCGTTCCGGCCGTATCGGTAGCCTTGGGGCGTCGCCTGGCTCCGCTGGAAGCGGGCTTGCGTCGCGTCGCGCTACCCATCGGGTCGGTCCTGCAAGGCTGGCTGATGGGGTTCTGGCTGCGCATCGAGCGGTTCATGGCGCCGGTGAACCGACGCCTGGGGCGCTGGTTGGCGCCGCTGGGAGATTTCATGGTCCGCCAGTGGCAGCGGGCACCGATACCCGCGCCCTGGCGCCAACGGCTGGCCCTGGTGGGCCGGGCCGCGCCTCATGTATTGGCCGGGCGCGGTGCCGCCGTGATGGCCTTCTGCTCCTCCCTCGCGCTCGTGGGGGCTTATCAGATGATTGGCGTCGGCAAGGCAGGAGCCGACATTTCCGCCAGCGCACTCTACTCCACGGGCATGTTGCATCCACAGGCGGCCGAGGCGGCTCGTGCGCTGATGGATAGCGAGACGCCACCCGAGGAGGCACTGGCGCAGCGCCTCGCCGAGGCCGGGCTGGAGGGGCTGCAAGTACGCGATGCCGGCAATCATCTGATCGTGGCCGGTGAATTCCCGCCCGAACGCTATGACGAGTGGCGCGACGTACAGCACTGGTTCGACCAGCACTACGGTAGTCGTCAGCTGTTGATCAGCGAGGCTCGGCCGCGGCTATCGGTCGACTCGCCGGCGCTCCAGTTCCAGGCGGTGTGGCTTGGGGACAACCCCTACGTCGTCGATGCCCGGGGCGAGCGTCTCTATCCCGGCGCTCCCTTGCAGGAGGGGTGGGTGCTGGCCGAGATCGCCGAGGGCCGTGTCACGGTACGCCGTGATGGCACCGAATTCTCCCTGACGCTCTGAGGGGGCTGCCCATGAGAGTCATTTCCGAGCGCCCCCATGACGACACCCGACTTCGCACGGGCACGGTGAGCCACGCTGGCGAGCGCGGTGGTGGGCATGTCGGTGAGATAGAGAGTGGCAAGCCCGTCGACCCGGAGCGCCAGGCCGATTTCGCCAGGGCGGTGGAGGATAGCCAGGCCAGGCGTCAACAAGAAGGCACGTTGCGCGAGCGGGTCGAACGCTTGGCGCAGCCGTCGCCGAGCGATCCATCGCTGTACGGCAACGAGCGTAGCATCGAGCTGCTCCAGCACGTGGCCGAGGTGGTGCTGCCCGGGATGGACGTATCGCCCGAGATCGCCGATCTGGCCGTGCAGATGATCAATGAAGAGGTCACGCAGCGCCTGGAGTGGGCAGCACGCCGTACCGAGGCCGAGGAGTACGAGCCATGAGGGATAGCGACCAGGGAGCGGCGGAGCTGCTGAACATGATGGGGCACCTCTACCTCAAGAGTGGCGAAAAGAAGCGTGGCCTGGTGCTGCTGCTGATCGCCGCGCATGCGGCGCCGGCACATGTCGGGATCCTGCATTCCCTGTCCCGGGCCTTCATTGCGGTGGGCGATGCGCCGCGTGCGCTCGAGGCGCTCGATCGCATCGAGCAGCTGCAGGGAGCCTCACCGGCGCTGGTATTGCTGCAAAGCCGTGCGCTGTGGGCGGACGGTCAAAGGGACGAGGCGCGGCGCCGCTTTCACGATTACCTGCAGCTGCGGGGGAGTGCATGAGCGCGGCCTTGGCGAAGCTCAATCTCGTTGCCCAGCGGGCGGCCCAGCGCAGCGACATCGTCATTGCGCTGTTCACCGTGCTGGCGGTGATCATGATGATCATCCCGCTGCCGACGACCCTCGTGGATGTCTTGATCGGTATCAACATCGGTTTCAGCCTGCTGATCCTCGTCGTGGCGTTCTATATCTCTCACCCGGTCGAGTATTCGTCGCTGCCGCCGATCATCCTGCTGGCCACCCTGTTTCGCCTGGCGCTGTCGATCACCACCACCCGCTTGATTCTGCTCGAGGGCGATGCCGGACAGATCGTCTCGGCATTCGGCCACTTCGTCATTGCCGGTGAAGTGGTGATCGGCCTGGTGGTGTTCCTGATCATCACCGTGGCGCAGTTCCTGGTGATCACCAAGGGGGCCGAGCGGGTCGCGGAGGTTGCGGCCCGTTTCATCCTCGATGCCATGCCGGGCAAGCAGATGAGCATCGACAACGACCTGCGCAATGGCGACATCGATCAGGAGGAGGCGCGTGGCAGGCGCCGGCGCCTGGAGCAGGAGAGCCAGCTCTATGGGGCGATGGACGGCGCGATGAAGTTCGTCAAGGGCGATGCCATCGCTGGCCTGGTGATCCTGTGCGTGAACCTGATCGGTGGGCTGTCGTTGGGCATGGTCAAGCGGGGCATGTCGTTCGGTGAGGCGGTGAACACCTATTCGCTGCTGACGGTCGGTGATGGCCTCGTGGCCCAGATCCCGGCGCTGCTGATCGCCGTGGGAGCCGGCACCGTGGTGACGCGGGTCAGTTCGAATACCGGACACAACGGTGACCTGGGCAGCGAGATCGTCGCTCAGCTCGGCAGGAACTCCCGGGCACTGGGGCTGACAGCCGTCATCTTGTTCTTCGTCGCCTTCATTCCAGGGTTTGCCTCCGGCGTGTTTCTCGCCTTGGCCGCCGGTTTGGGCTTTGCGGCCTTCGTCATCCGGCGACGGGAACGCCAGCTCGTGGCTCAGGCCGGCAACGCGTCGCCCGCCTTGGCCATGTCGGCTGGTGCCACGCCGGCTAGTGGTAGTACCGCTCCACCGCCCGAAGTGTCGCCGCCACCGGCTCCTCACGAGCCTGAAGCCTCTGCGCCGGCATCGGGAGCGGATGGCGTGCACCGGGTGAGGCTCAGCCTGGCGGCCCCTGTGGCCGACGAGCTGTCCGTGGATGCCCTGCGCTGGGATCTCGACGAGGCGCGCCGCCGGGCCGGCGAAACCCTGGGGGTCGATATGCCCGGCGTCGGTTTGCGTGTCGATGCGGCATTGGAGGCCCAGCACTTTGCCATCGAACTCGACGAAGTCCCGATCATGCAGGGAGAGCTTCCAGCCGGGCGGGTACTGCTTGATGACGATCCCGTACATCTGGAGCTGCTGGAGGTGGAGGCCGACGAGCATCCGTCGCCGCTGAGCCGGCAACCGGGGCAGTGGGTGGCCGTGGGGGAGTGTGAGCGCCTGGATGAGGCCGGGATCGGTTACCTCAAGGCCGATCAAGTGCTGTGCCGCTGCCTGGAGCGCACCCTGACGCGCTATGCCGGTGAGTTTGTCGGTATTCAGGAAACCCGTGCCCTGCTGTCGCGCATGGAACAGGACTATGCCGAGCTGGTGGGCGAGGCGGTGCGTGTGGTGTCGCTGCAGAAGATCGCGGATATCCTGCGCCGCCTGGTGGACGAGGGCATTCCACTGCGCGCCCTGCGCACCATCCTCGAGGCGACAGTGACCTGGGGGCCTCAGGAGGCGAGCGTGACACGGCTGACCGAGCGGATTCGGGCGGCGCTGTCGCGTCAGATCTGTCATCGCTTTGCCCGTGCCGACCGGGTGCTGCCGGCCTGGGTGGTGTCGCGTCAGGTCGAGGAAGCCATTCGTGCGACCCAGCGTAACAGCGATGGCACTCCCAGAAGTGGCAGCGTGCCGGCCACGCTGTCGCGCTCCCTGAGCCGTTGGTTCCAGCAGCGTCTCGAGGCGTTGGACGGCGATGTGTCACCTGTGGTGGTGGTTTCCGCTGACGTGCGGTCGGTGCTGCAACAGTGGGTGAGGCGACATGAGTTGGACCTGCCGGTCATCGCCTGGACCGAGATTGCGCCGGAGTTCAGTCTCCAGTCGCTGGCCCAGGTCAGGCTGTCGCAAGAGCAATCGCGGGGCGACGGCGCTGCTGCGACCGGCGCGCCCAAGGGCGCAACGGAATGAGCATCTTCAACGCCAACTTCTCTTCCCCTGGACATGGAGCAGTGACCGCAATGACAGCCAGACCCTCGATATTTTCCTTCGTCCTTGGCTCGGTGCCGATTCATGGCCTGGCGTTCTTGCTGACATGGCTCGTGCTGGCGATGCCTTCACTGGCCCAGAGCGTAGACGGTGGAGAGGGGCAGGGGCTTACGCTGGAAACCGGCCAGGGGCAAATCCTGCGTTTCGGCGAACCGGCCGAGTCGGTGTTCGTGGCCGATCCCGAGATTGCCGACGTGCAAGTCGTCTCTCCCGGAGTGCTCTATCTCTATGCCAAGGCCCAAGGCGACACCAACCTGATTGTGCTGGGTGTGGACGAGCGAACCCAGGCATCGATGCGCCTGCAGGTACGCGACGGCGCCCAGGCGGCCAACCAGGCGCTGCAGGGCGCGGGAGGCGGAGCGCCGATCACGCTGCGCATGGCCGGCAACCAGCTGGTGGCGCAAGGCGAGAGTGTGGATGTCGATGGGGCCATCGCCATCCAGTCCACGCTGCAGAGCCACGCACCGGAAGAGGGACGAGCGCTGGATGCCACCACCTATCAGGGCGGCACCCAGATCAACCTGCGCGTCCGTTTCGCCGAGGTATCGCGCGAGGAACTGCTGCAGTACGGCGTCAGCTGGAGTGCGCTGATCAACAATGGCTCCCTGTCGCTGGGTGTCCTGCCCGGCTCCCAGGCCGGCATGACCTTCGGCACCCTGGGCGCCGGTGGCGATAGCGTCGACGGGCTGTTGCAGGCTTTGCAGGAGAACGGGCTGCTGCAGATCCTGGCGGAACCCAACATCACCGCGGTGACCGGAGAGACGGCAAGCTTCCTGGCCGGTGGGGAGATTCCGATCCCGGTGCCGGTCAACCGCGACCTGGTCGGCATCGAGTACAAGCAGTTCGGCGTCTCGCTGCTGTTCACGCCGGTACTGCTGCCCAACGATCGCATTTCGCTGCAGGTGCGCCCCGAGGTGAGCAGCCTGACCGGCAGCAGCGTGCAAGTCGGGGGCATCAGCGTACCGGGGCTGCAGGTCCGCCGCGCCGACACCCTGGTGGAGGTCGGCAGTGGGCAAACCTTCGCCATCGCCGGGCTGTTCCAGCGCGACACCTTCAACAACGTCGAACGCATTCCCGTGCTCGGCGATCTTCCGATCCTCGGCAACCTATTCCGCTCGCGGCGTTTCCAGCGCAACGAAACCGAGCTGGTGATCCTGATCACCCCCTACATCGTCGAACCCCTCTCTTCGCCGGCCTCGGTGCGCATGCCAATGGACCATGCCCGGATCGGCGATGACGGGACGGTCGACACGGGCAGCGCCTATCGGGTCGCGAGCAACGATCCCTTCGGCTTCCACCTGCAGTGAAGGAGAAAGGGTATGCGACATCACTCATACCGTCCCTGGCGCCTGCTCCCCTTGGCACTGCTGCTGAGCGGCTGTGTCTCGTCGATGGGGCCGATCTCGTGGGATACCGGCTATCGCCAGGTGGGCGACCCCGAGGGACAGGATCCCGAGGCGCTGCGGCGCGCCATCGCGCCCAATACCTGCCGGGCGGCACCGGGGCAGACCGGCATCGTGCCGCTGCCGCCTGGCTGTGCCAACGATCTCAACCTGCAGGCCATGGTCGAGCGTCCCGGCGACCTGTTGCGCGGGCGCGAAATGGGGCCGGCACGGGGGGCTCCCGTGGCGGCGGCGGCTCGCGAGCGCCTGGAGGACCGCGAGCGCGCCAACAGCCGCCGCGTCGTGCTCGAGGCGGAAGCGCGCGGCTCCGCCAGCCGCAGTGCCACCACGAGGGACCTATGAGCGTGCGCTTGCCAGCGTTGCTTGGCCTGGGCGCATGGCGCCCAGGCGGGCCTTACCGCGTCATGGCCAGTCCCATGGCACGGGCTCGGCTGGCCGGGTCGGCGATCTCGCCGATGCGCGCAGCCTGTTCGATCAGCGACTGGCGCTCGTTGGCCGGCATTTCCGGAATGGCAATGCTGCGGGCGAGTTCCGTCTCCCGGGCCAGCACCAGCACCAGGATCAGGTTACGGAAGTGGCGCGCTTCAGCCAGCGGCGAGTCGCTCACCTGGTGCATCAGTTCGACCGCTTCGGCACTCTCGCCGGCCAGCGAGTATGCCAAGGCCAGGTTGGTGAGGGCGTCCGGGTCATGCGGCCTGAGGGCGGCCGCCCGCGAAAACGCGTGGGTCGCCGATTCTCCCTGGCCGACCAGCGCATGGGCGGCACCCAGGCGGCTCCAGGCCACGGGCGTGTCGATTTCCGGCGCCGCCTTGCTCAGGTTGCGTACCGCGCTTTCCGCTTTGCCGAGTTGCAATTGGGCCGTACCCAGTCCCAGCAGCGCTTCGGCGTTTTCGATATCGAGTCGGAGTGCGGTGCGGAAGGAGGCCTTGGCCGCTTCTGCGTTACCGGCCGCGAGACGCGCATTACCGAGCCGGACATGCAGGCGCGGATCCTCGGGCGTCAACTCTGCTGCCCGCTCGTACATGGCCGCGGCGGTGGCGTGGTCGCCACGCTGGTTGATGTCGTCCGCCAGGCTGAGCAGGCGGGCCTGCTCGCCGCTTGGACCGACGGCGGTAATCGTACAGGCACCGAGTGTCATGCAGGCAAGCAACAGGGCGGTCGTTCTCAGGCTGGCAGTCATCAAGGATCAAGCCTCCTTTCGTGTGACCCGGAATGGCGACGTCTTGAGGATGTTACTGCACTGTTTTCTCGCTTGGTATACGCAATCGTCACTTAGTGAAAAGAAGTTTCGTGCCGGAATTCATCCGGGATGAGCGGTTGGAGAAGCAGCATGTTTTATCCCGACAGCAAGAGGAAGCGTATTGAGAATGACGAGCCGGCGCCATGGGAAACGCGTTTTCGTTCTCGCGCATCATGCATCGATATGTGGGCTTGTAGCGATCTTTTGCTCTGCGTCCCTGGCCCAGGAAGGTGAGGCCGAATGGCCGGGGGATGCCTGGAAGGAGAGGGAGTATCGCTACGTCATCATCGATCAGGACGTGCGCGACGTGCTGCGTGAAATGGGCCACAACCTTTCCTTGCCTGTGGAGGTGTCGCGCGAAGTGCGAGGGCGTATCAGGGGCGACGTGAGGGCCGAAACCGCTGCGGAGTTCCTGGAGAAGATCAGCACGGCCAATGGCTTGGCCTGGTACTTCGATGGCGGTGTGCTGCACGTCGTCACGCGCGGGGAAATGACCCAGCGTCGCTTCGAGCTCGATGGCCTCGATCAGCAGCGTTTGCTGGACGAGATCGAGCGAACTCGTATCGGCTCGCCCTTGAGAATGAGGCTGGTAAATGGTGGTTCGACGCTGCAGGTCTGGGGACCTACGGCATGGATAGAGAGCGTGGCCGGGCAGGTGGAACGCATGCGTGAGCCGGCTCGTCACGGCCCTTCCAGGGTCAGGGTGTTTCGCGGTGGTAGGACCGAAACGACCGTCAATGAATGACGGCTACACGAGAGGAGAAAGTCAAGATGAACAATATCGAACCCACAGGTGCAACGGGCGGCAACGACGTAGCCGGTACGGATCAGCAAGCCTTCGACGAGGCCGTCGAAACCGCCCAGGTCAACGCCATGGTCGGCCAGGCCGTGGGCTCCCTGGCGACGATGCATGTGATGGATTACGCCGGTGAAATGCTCAAGGACGAGGGCTGATCCCGGCCCATGACAGGGCGCGGACGGCGTACGGCCGGTGCCGAACGCGCAGGCCCAGTTGTGAGGTGAACGTGCGGTGGCGAGGTGAACGTACTGTTGCGAGGTGAACGTGATGATAGCGACGACCACGGGAGCGACTCAGATGCCCGGGCTGGAAGGGGCTTTCGGCTCCACAGCCCTGGCGGACCAGAATCTCTTCGAGCATATGGCACGCACGTCCGGCTCGAATCATGGCGCGGTGACACCGGCCGAGCTGGGCGAGAGTCTGTTCGACCGCATGTCGGGCTCCATCGAGCAGTTGCTTCGCCCCCTGCAGGGGGCGGGTGAGGGTGATGCCTCGCGCACCGCGGCGAGCCGTGAGGCCGCTCAGGGTGAGGGCGCGCAAGGCGAGGGGGCGGAGGCGCTGGGCGATGTGCAGTTCGAGCGCATGCTGGAGGGACTGCGCGAGGTGTTCGACCATGCGTGCAACGCCAAGCTGCTGGCGACTGGCGCGGGCCAGGTGTCGGGCACGTGCTCGACGGTACTGCGAGGATAGCCGCTTGCGAGTTGCCCAACGAAGCCGGGGCTTGCTGCGGGTGCTCGCGATCCTGATCGTGGCGCTTGGCCTGCAGGCCTGTGATGCCGAGCTGTACACCGACCTCAGCGAGCGCGAAGCCAACGTCATGGTGGCGACGCTGGCACGGCATGGCATCTCCGCCAAGCGGGTCGCGGCGGATGATGGCCGCATGACGGTGACCGTCGACAAGGATCGTTTCGCCGAGGCGGTCGAGATCCTGGACCGCCTCGGGTTGCCGCAGGAGCGCTACTCCAACCTCGGCGAGGTGTTCCAGAGCAACAGCCTGGTCTCTTCGCCACTCCAGGAGCGCGCACAGATGCTCTATGCACTCAGCGAGGAACTGTCGCACACGGTATCGCAGATCGACGGCGTGCTTACGGCGCGGGTGCATGTGGTGCTGCCGGAAAACGACCTGATGCGGCAGAACAGTACACCCTCGTCGGCCTCGGTCTTCATTCGTCATGCGCCCGACCTCGACGTGGGACCGCTGATCCCGCGCATCAAGACGCTGGTGGCCAACGGCATCGCAGGGCTCTCCTACGACAAGGTGTCGGTGGTGCCGGTCGCGGCGGTGAGGCTGGAGCCCAGGGGAGACATGGCTCCTCCGACGAGCGCCTTCCTCGGCATTGCCATGCCGGCGAGTAGCGTCGGTCGCATCAGTTGGCTGTTCGGTGGCTTCGTCGTCCTGCTGCTGAGCCTTGCCGGGGCGCTGGGCTGGATGGCCTGGCAGCGCCGCCGGCGCGATCCCTATGACCTGGAGCCGCCGACATGAGCGGGTCGCAGGCCACCGCATGGCGTGCCTTCGTCGAGGCGCCAACGCATTACATCGCCCGCTCCAGGCTGGACGACTGCCTGGGCGGCGTGGCCGATGAAGCGACTCTGGAGGATTTCGTCGGCCATCCCCGCTTCCAGCGTCGCCTGGTTCACCGCTTGGTCGACCGCCATGGCCTGGTGCCACCCGAAGCGCTGCCGCCTCCCACGCAAGAGGATGCGCCGCTGCTGACGCTGCCGCCTCATGCGGGCGCGACGCTGGTCCGGTACTGCGGCGCGATCTGCCACGCCATGGCTTTCGTGCGGGAGATTCGAGCTCCTCGGGTAGTGGCACTCCAGCAGCGTTTCGGTGAGTCCGCCTATGCCGCTGCCGTGGCCAACCGTGAGTTGGCCGTGGCGAATGCGTCCAGCGATGACATCGAGGCCCTGGAGCGGGAGGTTCGGCGCGATGGCGAGGCTTGCGTGCTGGCCTGGCTGGCACTGCTGACATCCGAGTGGGTCGCCTGGCTGAGGTTGGGGCTGGCCGATGGCTTGCCGCAAGCGGCGGCGCCGGATGCCGCTCCGGAAGTACGGCGCAAGGGGCCGGGCATCGTGCGGCGTGCCGCCGCCATCATCGCCGCCGAGATCAGGGAGGCAGAGCATGCACGAACTACCGACGGGACCGGGCAAGATCATCCTGCGTAGCGCCGAGGCCAAGGCCTGGATCGACGGCTACGCCTTTCTCGAACGGGCCAAGGCGCGGGCCAGGGAGATGGAAGCCAGAACGCGCCATGTCGCCGCCAGCGCCTATGCCGACGGGTTCGAGGAAGGGCGTCGGGAAGGCGAAGCCCAGGCGGCCGAGCTGCTGGCGCAAACCACCCAGCGGGTGGAGCGTTACCTGTCAGGGCTCGACCAGTCGCTGACGGAGCTTTGCCTGCGCATGTTGCAGCGCATCCTGGGCGAGTTCGGCGACGGTGAGCTGGTGGGCCGCTGCGCGCGTCAGGCCCTGCGTGAATTTCGCCACGACATGCGGGTCAGCGTGCGCGTCGCTCCCGAGAACGTGGCGAATGTCGAGGCGCTGCTGTTCGCCGGGTCGTCGACCGATGGCCCCGCATGGCGTGTCGAGGGCGATGAGCAACTGGGTGCGGGGCAATGCCTGCTGGTCAGTCCGGTGGCCATTGTCGATGTCGGCCTCGATGCCCAACTGAGTGCCCTGCGGCGTGCGCTGACGAACGACAAGGAGACGCGGTGATGAACCTGCCGCAGGCCGAACTCGAAGCGCTGCTGCCACGGCTGGGCGAACGCCTGGAAGAAGCCGAGTTGCGTCCGGTGCATGGTCGGGTGCGCCGCATTCGTGGCCTGCTGGTGCATGCCAGCGTCGACGGTACCGGAATCGGTGAGCTGTGCTACCTGCGTGACCCCCTGAGCGGTCGTCATGTCGCCGCCGAGGTGATCGGCTTCGAGGAAGAGCATGCCATTCTCTCGCCGATCGGCGATCTGCAGGGCATGTCGACCCGAGCCGAAGTGATCACGACCGGAGGGCCGCAGGGGGTACCGGTGGGAGAGGCGCTGCTGGGGCGGGTGATCAGCCCGCTGGGCGCCTTCCTTGATAGCAGGCCCGAGCATGGCGATGAGCGCTTGTCGCTGTATCCCGTCCATGCCGAGCCGCCACCGCCGCTGACGCGCCAATTGATCCAGCATCCGCTGGCGCTGGGCATCCGCGCCATCGACGGCCTGCTGACCGTGGCACGCGGCCAGCGCGTTGGCATCTTCGGCGAGCCCGGCGTGGGCAAGTCCTCCCTGCTGTCGGCCATTGTCGGGGGCAGCGAGGCGGAGGTCATCGTGCTGGGGCTGATCGGCGAGCGCGGCCGTGAGGTGCGCGAGCTGCTCGAGATGCGCTTGAATGCCGAGGCGCGGCGACGCACCGTCTGCGTGGTGGCCACCTCCGATCGCCCGGCCATCGAGCGGGCACGTGCCGCCATGGTGGCCACCACGGTGGCGGAGTACTTTCGCGACCAGGGCCGCGACGTCCTGCTGCTGATCGACAGCATCACCCGCTTCGCCCGGGCCCAGCGCGAGATCGGCCTGGCCGCCGGGGAGCCGCCTACACGGCGGGGCTATCCGCCCTCGTTCTTTGCCGCCTTGCCGCGCCTGCTGGAACGGGCGGGGCCGGGAGCCAGCGGTAGCATCACCGCGCTCTACACCGTGCTGACCGAAGGCGACGGCAGTCTCGATCCGGTCGCCGAGGAGACGCGGGCCATCCTCGACGGCCACATCGTGCTCAGCGCCGACCTGGCCAAACGCGACCACTTCCCGGCGATCGATGTCCTGGCCAGCCGTAGCCGCCTGATGGATGCCGTCACCTCGAGCGAGCAGCGCCGCAACGCCAGCCGGCTGCGCGATCTGCTGGCGCGCTACCGCGACGTCGAGTTGCTGCTGCAGGTCGGCGAGTACCGTGAGGGCAGCGATCCCCCCACCGACGAGGCGGTGGCCCGACATGCCACCATCGAGGCCTTCCTGCGCCAGAGCGAGACCGAGCACAGCGGCTTCGAGGACACCCTGAAGCGTCTGAGCGAGGTGCTGGCATGAACGGCCGGCATCGCCTCGAAGGTCTCATGACGCTGCGCGAACGACGCGAACGCCAGGCGGCGTCCGCTCTGTTGGAGCAGCGGCGACGCTACCGGCACGAGGCGGGCCGTCTCGATGAGCTCGACCTGACGCTCGAGCGCGAGCGCAGTGAGTTCGATCGCCTCGAGCAGGCATGGTTCGAGGCGGCGGAGGGGGAGACCTTGTCGCCAGCGGAGCTGGAGCAGGCCCGCCAAGCGCTCGACGATCATTATCACCGTCAGGCCGAGCTGGCCAGGGTGCGCTCGGCGGTCGAGCGGGAGCGCAGCCGCTTGCTCGATGAGTGCGAGCGGCAAGCCGAGATATGGAAGCAGCGCGCCCATGCCAGGGAGGCGCTGGAAAAGCTGCTCGCGCGTCGCCAGGAGGCGGACCGGATCAAGGAGGAGGGCCGCCTCGAGGCCGATCTCGAGGATGGTCCGGCGCAGGGAGGACCGCCGAGTGAAGCTTGAACTGGATCCGCAGCGCCGTGCCGCACCCGAGCGTATCAGGCGAGCCATGGAGGCGGGCGTGGGAAGCGGGCCCGCACGCTTGCCGCGCCTCGAATCCGAACATGTCGCCGTGCTCAATGCGCTGCACCGGCCGCGCCCGCCATTCACCCTTGCGTTGGGCGAGAGTTCGCTACGCTTGAGCATCGTTCAGCGAAGCGAACCCGCCCTGCCCATGACGGTAGGCATCCGCGTGGGTGAGGCGGCGGCGACCCTGCACCTCTCGCAACAGAGCCTGGCGGCCCTGACACGCCATCTGGCACTGCGAATACCGCTGGAGCAATGCGCAGGCGACCTCTTGGCGCTGTGGCTGGAATACGCCCTGCTGGGGTGGATCGAGCCGCTGGAGGCGCGCCTCGGCTGTGCCATCCAGCTCCACGCGGCAACCCTCGAGCCTGTCGATGCGACAGCGCTGCGCATCACGCTGCGTGTGTGGGATGAAGCGCCGGTAGGCGACTTGGCGCTGTCGTTGAGCGCCGCTGCCCTGCGCAGCTTGGCGCCGTTGCTGGAGTCTCTGCCGCCCCCGCTGGCGAAACCCTGCTCGGCGCTGCCGATGACCGTGCAATGGATCGCCGGCCGCCAGCAGCTGCGATTGGGCGAACTGCGCAGCCTGGTACCGGGAGACGTGGTGTTGCTCGAGCCGCCGGCCAAGACGCTCATGATCGCGGGTCAACCGCTGGCCGAGGCAGTGGAGAAGGACGATGGCCTGCACCTGCTGGCCCCGGTGTCCCCGACCGGGGCGCGCAGCGCTCCGGAGCCCGCCCCGCTCGAAGACGATTCCCGCTGGAAGCAAAGGAGGCATGACGACATGGCAGAGAATACGCAAGACCCGCAGGCCGCCCGCCCGGAGGCGGCCCTGGACGAGCTGCCGGTGCAGCTTGCCTGCGAGTTCGGCCGCCTGGAACTGACCCTGGGCGAGCTGCGCACCCTGGATGCGGGGAGTGTGCTGCCGTTGAAGAAACCGGCACAGGAGGCCGTCGACATCCTGGTCAACGGCCGGCGCATGGGACGGGGGCGGCTGGTGGAGATCGGCGATAGCCTGGGCGTGCAGATCGTGAGGCTGCAGATCGATGGATGAGGTGCAGCCCAACCTGATAGGCATGATCATCGTCATCGCCGGACTGGGGCTGTTGCCCCTGGCGGTGGTGACCATGACCTCGTTTCTCAAGATCGCCGTGGTGCTGTTCCTGATCCGCAACGCCCTCGGCATCCAGCAGACGCCGCCCAATCTGGTGCTCTACGGCATCGCCCTGGTACTGACGGTCTACATCACCACGCCGCTGGTCGGGGAAATCACCTATCGGCTCGAGACCCAGGGCGGTTCGTTCGACAGCATCGAGGAGATTCGCGCGAGCGGTGCGCTGCTGCGCGAGCCGCTGCAGGAGTACCTGTCGCTCTATGCCAATGAGAGAGAGCGCGCCTTCTTTCTCGATGCCACTCGCAACATCTGGTCGGAGCAGGCCCGCGAGAACCTGCAGGAGGACGATCTGGTAGTGCTGATCCCGGCCTTCGTCACCTCCGAGCTGGTGCGCGCCTTCCAGATCGGCTTTCTGATCTACCTTCCGTTCCTGGTCATCGACCTGGTGGTGGCCAACGTGCTGATGGCCATGGGCATGGTCATGGTTGCACCGCCGCTGATCTCGGTGCCGCTGAAGATCTTCCTGTTCGTTGCCGTGGACGGTTGGTCGCGCCTGATGCACGGCCTGATTCTCAGCTACGGGGGCTAACCGACGTGACCGGCGACATCTTCCTCTCGCTGATGAGCAATGCCCTGTGGACCGTGTTACTGCTGTCGGCCCCGGCGCTGCTGGCCGCCATCGTGATCGGCTTCGGCATCGGCCTGCTGCAGGCGCTGACCCAGATCCAGGATCAATCGCTGCCCCAGGCGGTGAAGGTCATCGTGATCATGCTGGTGCTGATCGTGGGAGGGCCGCTATTGGTAGGCCAGCTCATCAACCTGACCGACCAGGTGCTGGACAACTTCGCCGTCTGGTCGCGCTGAGATCCCATGACGTTCGACGACTTCATCCCCTTCCTCACCGAGCTGGTCTATCCGATGCTCATGGCCGCGTCGGTGGGCATGGCACGGGCCCTGGGTGTGATCGTGATCACCCCGGTGTTCAATCGTCTCGGCCTGACCGGCCTCATTCGCTCCGCCGTGGCGGTGACCATTGTGCTGCCGATGATACCGTTCATCTTCTCGACCCTGCCTGCCCTGGAGGCCTTGTCGACCTTCGGTCTGGCCGCCCTGCTGGTCAAGGAGCTGCTCATCGGCATGGTCATCGGCGTGGTGTTCGGCATCCCATTCTGGGCGGCGGAAGTGGCTGGGGAACTGGTCGACCTGCAGCGTGCCTCGACCATGGGGCAACTGCTCGACCCGATGGCCAGCACCGAGTCCGGGGTCACCAGCACGCTGCTGGTGGTGACACTGGTCGCGCTGTTCTTCGTCTCGGGCGGCTTCATGGTCATGCTCGAGGGCTTCTATGCCAGCTACGACCTGTGGCCGGTGGAGCGCTTCGTTCCGGTGCTGGAGACTCGCGCCGCCCTGCTGATGCTGGACCTGCTGGACCAGGTGATGCGGGTGGGCGTGCTGATGGTCGCGCCGCTGGTGGTGGCCATTCTGCTTGCCGACCTGATGCTCGCCTACCTGGCACGCATGGCGCCCAGCCTGCACGTGTTCTCGCTGTCGCTGCCGATCAAGAACCTGCTGTTCACCTTCATGATGTTGCTCTACATCGTCTACCTGATACCGCTGCTGGTGGAGGAACTCGGGTCGCTGGGGGAAGGGTACCGGCGTCTCGAAATGCTGCTGGGAGGAACACCCGGACTGCCAGGGGCACGGGAGGGCGCATGAGCGAGAAGCCAAGCGAAGAGCAGTCGCTACCGCCTTCCGAGAAGAAGCTGCGCGATGCGCGCAAGAAAGGCCAGGTGAGCAAGAGCTCCGACATGGTGACCGCCATGGTGATGCTGGGCGGCACGCTCTATCTGGTCATGGCCGCCAATGGCATCGAACAGCGGGTGCGCAACCTGCTCAGTACCGTGACGCGTCTCTACCACGAACCCTTCGATACCCTATGGCCACGCCTGCTGGCGCTGGGGGTGGAAATCGTGGTGCGGGCGGTCCTGCCGATCATCGTCATTGCCGTCGTGGCGGCCATACTGACCAACCTCCTGATCATGCGCGGGCCGGTGTTCTCGGTGGATCCGATCAAGCCGAGGTTCGAGCGCATCAATCCCGCCGAAGGGTTCAAGCGCATCTTTTCGGCCCGTGGCATGACGGAGTTCGCCAAGACGCTGATCAAGATGGCGGCTCTGACCACGGCATTCGTGATCGTCTTCCGGCTGGGGCTGCAGGCCTTGATGGATGCACCGCGCTGCGGTTTCGGCTGTCTGGAGGGTGTCTTCATGGCGCTGTTCAAGCCGCTGGCCATCACCGCGCTGGTCGCGTTTCTCGTCGTCGGGCTGATCGACGTGCAGGTGCAGCGCTGGTTGTTTCGCCGCGACCAGCGCATGACGAAAACCGAGCAGAAGCGTGAGCGCAAGGATCTCGAGGGCGATCCCGAGATCCGCCGCGCCCGCCAGCGCGAGCGGCGCGACATGTATGCCCACTCATCACGCACCGGACTGGAACATGCCTCGCTGATGCTGGGAGCCGCCGGCGACTGGCTGGTGGGGCTGCGCTACGTCAAGGGCGAGACACCGGTACCGGTGATGGTGTGCAAGGCGTCTCCCGAGCAGTCCACGGCATTGCTCGAGGCGGCGACATCCGAGGGAATCCCCTTGGCCAGGCAGCCGGACCTGGCGGCCCGCATTGCCAAGCGGACGCCCAAAGGTGGGCCGATTCCCCAGGAAACGTTCCAGGCGGTAGCCGATGAATTGGTGGCAGCCGGGATCATCTAGCTCGAGCCCGCGATTCGCAAGGTAACGCAATGTCGATTTCGACGGCGCTCGTACGAATCATGAGTACTGGCCAGTGAGCTAATCTAAGGAATCACCCAGGAGAGACCACCATGCAATACATGTTGATGTGCTGTATCGACGAGGCGCTGTGGAACGGCCTGCCGGATGCCGAACGCGATGCGGTCATGAGTGACTACCATGCCTTGATCCAGGAGATGGTCACCAGCGGACACTACCGTGGCGGTGCCCGGCTGCAGTCGGTGGCGTCCGCCACCACGCTGCGCGAGCAGAATGGCAAGACGGTGATGCTGGACGGCCCCTTTGCCGAGAGCCGCGAGCAACTGGGTGGTTTCCACGTGGTGGAGTGCCGTGATCTGGACGAAGCCTTGGGGCTGGCCCGGCGCATCCCGCCGCTGCGGGTCGGCGGCTCGGTCGAGGTTCGACCGGTGGACCCTGCCTATCGCCTATGAGGGAGCGACGTGTCGCTTGACGAGCTCTACCGCCGCGAATATGGCCGCGTGCTGGCCAGCCTGATTCGCCGCTTCGGCCACTTCGAGCTGGCCGAGGATGCCGTGCAGGCGGCTTTCGAGGCGGCAGTGGTGCAGTGGCCGGCGCAAGGCTGGCCGCCGAACCCGACCTCGTGGCTGATTGCCACCGCGCGCCACAAGGTGGTCGACCAACTGCGCCATCAGCAGATGCGCGAGCGCAAGGGCGATGAGCTGCGCCAGCACCTTGAGCTGCTGCTCGACAACGACCTCGAGGCCGAGCCTCTCGACAGCCTGCGTCTGATCTTCGCCTGTTGCCATCCGGCCCTCGCACGACCCGCCCAGGTGGCATTGACGCTGCATACCTTGGGCGGGTTGCGTACCGAGGAGATCGCTCGCGCCTTCATGGTGCCGGTGCCGACCCTGGCCCAGCGGCTGGTGCGGGCCAAGGCCAAGATTCGCGACGCCGGAATCCCGTTCGAGGTGCCCGACGACACGGCCCTGGGCGAGCGCCTGGAAGCGGTACTGGCGGTGATCTACCTGATCTTCAACGAGGGCTACGCGGCCAGCTTCGGCGATGACTGGGTACGCACCGACCTTTGCCGTGAGGCGATTCGCCTGGGGCGGATGCTGGTAAGGCTGCTGCCGGCGGAGCGCGAAGCGCGGGGCCTGCTGGCGCTGATGCTGCTGCACCATGCCCGGCGCGATGCACGTACCGACGAGGCTGGCGACATCGTGCTGCTGGAGTCGCAGGATCGTACGCGCTGGCATGCCGACGAGATCGAGGAGGGGTGCGCTCACGTCGAGATAGCGCTGCGTGGCGGTATGCCCGGTGGCTATGCGGTGCAGGCCGCGATTGCCTCGCTGCACGCTCAGGCGCTGACGCCGGCAGAGACCGACTGGCGCCGCATCGCCGCGCTCTACAGCCTGCTGTATGCCATCCATCCCACAGCGGTAGTGGCGCTCAACCGGGCCGTGGCAATCGCCATGGCCGATGGGCTGGAAACGGGCCTCGAGCTGCTCGACAAGATCCATCTACCTGGCTACCACCTGCTGCCCGCCACTCGCGCCGATCTGCTGCGCCGGCTGGGGCGGCAAGCTGAGGCGGCCGAACATTATCGCAAGGCGCTGGTGCTGGTGACACAGGGGGCCGAGCAGCGCCTACTCGAACGTCGCCTGGAGGAAGTGACGGCACGGCAGCACGATGTCGATTTTGCCGCGGCCGGTTCGAAGGAGTCATGAGCCCTTCGGCTCAGCCCCAAACTCACAGGAGACAAGACCATGAGCTATGTCGATGGATTCGTCGTGCCGGTTCCCGAAGGCAATATGGATGCCTATCTGGAAATGGCCCGGAAGGCCGGGGAAGTCTGGCGCGATCACGGCGCGCTGGAGTACGTGGAGTGCGTGGCCGATGACGTCAAGCCGGGAGAGCACACCTCTTTCCCCCAGAGCGTCAAGCTAGAGCCGGGGGAGGCGGTAATCTTCGCCTGGATCCGCTACGCCTCGCGGGAGGAGCGCGACCGCATCAACGCCAAGGTAATGGAGGACCCGCGTCTGGCGAACATGATGGACCCGGCCAATCACCCCTTCGACAGCAAGCGGATGTTCTGGGGCGGTTTCCGTGAGGCACTGAGACTTCCCTAGGCCATGGGTCCTAGCCCAGCCACGCCACGCCCAGCCCCACCACTGCCGATGCCAGCATGGGGCCGACGAGACAGCGGGTGAGGCGGCCGGTGCCCGCGGCCAGGGTCAGTACCACCTTGAACAGGTTGTTCATCGAGGCCGCCAGCACGATGCCCAGCACGGCGGTGGAGAGTTCGATGGTGGTCGTGGCCATGCGGCTCAGCGACAGGGCAACCGCATGTACGTCGGCCATGCCCGAGACGGCGGCCAACAGGTAGACCCCGGCATCGCCGAGCCAGGCTCGCAGCCACTCGCCCAGCACCATGACCACCGCCAGCAGGGCGCCGAGAAGCAGTGCGGCGCGCAGCTCCAGGGGGTTCTGGGTCATCGGGCGGTCGGCCCGGAGGGTACGGCGATGCCGGCGCCACAGCCACAGCGCCGGCAGGTAGAGCGTCACGCCCATGGCCGCAACCGGCGCCGCCAGGCGCGGCAGCAGCGCGGGGCCAAGCAGGGCGGCATACAACAATAGGCGCGGCAACATGGTGCCGCAGGCCAGCAGGATGCCGGCGGCGAGCATCGGCGCCAACTGCGGTTCGCGACGCGCCTGGCGGGCGTACTGCAGGGTCAGCGCGGTGGAGGAGGTGAGTCCGGCGAACAGTCCGGTGAACAGAATGCCCTTCTCGGTGCCGCCGAGGCGTACGGCAAAGTAGCCGACGAACGAGATCGAGGCGATTAGTACCACCAGCCACCATATCTCGTACGGGTTGAGCACGCCGCCGGGGCCCATGTCCTCGTTGGGCAGCAGTGGCAGCATCACCACGCTGATCAGCAGCAGCTTGAGTCCGGCATCGAGTTCGTTGGCCTGTAGCTTGTTGAGCAGGCCGTGGATCTCGCGCTTGTTGTCGAGTATCAGCGCCGTGACCACGGCGCAGGATGTGGCCAGGGCGATATCCACGGCCACGGCCAGGGCGCCGAAGCAGAAGGTCAGCAGCAGACCGATCAGGCCGGTGATGCTGTAGTCCTGGCTCTGTTCCATGCGGGCGCGATAGCCGACCAGCGCGATGATCGCCATGGCAACGAAGATCAGCGGAAAGGCCCACTGGGTGAGCGCTTCCGCCAGCAGGGCCGCAACACCGCCGAACAGCCCCACCAGCGCATGGGTACGCACCCCGGCCACCCGCTCGCCCCACTCCCGCTCGCGGGCGACCCAGCCGCGCTCGATGCCGATCAGTGCGCCCAGCAGCAGCGCCACGGCAAGCTCTATGAGCACGGTGTTGTCGGCGAGAAAATCGCTGGCGAGGTCGTCCATCCCATTTCCTTCCTTGGAAGCTCCTCCTCCAGCGTGGAACGCCGCGCTGCTGCCATCAACCTGAAGTTGATGGGGCAGCGATGCTGGTGATGGATTGCAGCCTGGAACCGCTGCCAGCGCTACACCACCTTCTGGAGGGAACTGGCGACGGCCAAGGCACAATGATAAGGCAGTGTTTCCCCTAGGTGTGACTGACGGCAACGACATGGCAGGGGGGCACCATGGGTGCCATGCTGAAGGCTAACCCTGCATGCAGGAGATACCTATGCCATGGCCTATTCGCTGGCGCTGCCTGCTGTCGTTGCTGTGCGGTGCCGTGCTGCTGACGGGCTCGCTGGGTGCGGGCGCGCGTGAACTCGCCGCCGAAGTCGACGAGATGATCGAGGTGGAAGTCGCCACGGTGGGGCTGGCCGGCTTTGGCGGGCCTCCGGTGGTGCTGCTGCGCGAACCGGGCGCGCGCGAGGTGATCCCGATCTTCATTGGTGTCAACGAGGCGGGGGCCATCCTGCGTGGGCTGGCCGGGGAGCGCACGCCGCGGCCCATGACCCATGATCTGCTGGGGGACGTGCTCGGCGGCCTCGACGCCACCCTGGAGCGGGTCTATGTCGATGCCATCGTCGACCACACCTTTCTCGGCATGCTGGAACTGCGCTTGCCGGGGCGTGATGAGACGCTGCTCATCGACAGCCGGCCCAGCGATGCCATTGCCCTGGCTCTCTATGCGGGGGCGAGCATCCACGTGGCGCCCCAGGTGCTGGAGGCGGCCCGGGACATCGAGTACGAAGGGCTGGACGATCAAGTGGTCGTTGCGCTGGGCATTACCGTCACCCCGGTGACCGATGATCTGCGCGAGGCGCTGGACCTGCCCGAGCGCCCCGGGGTGCTGGTCAGCGACGTGCGCGGGCCGGCGGCGGAGGCCGGACTACGCCCCGGCGCCTTGCTGCTCGAGGTCAACGGCGAAGTGCCCGACACACCGCTACGCTACCTCGAGCTGGTACGCGACACCGCCGTGGACGAAGACGCCCGGCTGCGTTATTGGCAGGAAGGCGAGGAGAACGAACTGGAGGTCACCACCGACGTTCCCCCGCCGCAGCCCGTACCGCGGCTGCGGCATGACGTGCCGGGTATTCGCACCTGATCGTAACGGGGCCGCAAGCCAGGGAACCACGGCGGCTAGCCTTCCCTGGCCGGCCGCGCCTTCCTCAGAAGGTTTCCCACTCCTCCTCGGCAGTGTGTGCCTTGCGCGGCTTGGGATCCGTGGCAGGGCGCGGGAGTGCGGCGAGTTGGGCCGTGGGGGCGGCCCGCCGCTGCGTCTTCGGCTGAGTGAGTCCATCCTCGCCAAGGAGGAAGGTGCCCACCAGGTCGCTGAGATGCTGCGCATGATGGCGCATTTCGCCGGCCACGGTGGAGGATTGCTGCACCATGGCGGCGTTCTGCTGGGTCATGGTGTCCATCTCGGCCACGGCGGTATTGACCTGGCCAATGCCTGCATTCTGTTCCCGCGCCCCGGCGCTGATCTCGGCGATCACGTCGCTGACCCGAGCCACGCTGGCGACGAGTTCTTGCATGGTCTCGCCTGCCTGTTTGACGATGCTGCTGCCCTCTCGGGTATGGGCCGCGGAGGCGTCGATCAGTTGGCGGATCTCGCGGGCGGCATCGCTGCTGCGGCTGGCCAGGGTACGAACTTCCTGAGCCACGACCGAGAAGCCGCGACCGTGTTCACCGGCACGAGCCGCTTCCACCGAGGCGTTGAGCGCCAGGATGTTGGTCTGGAAGGCGATACTGTCGATCAGCTTGATGATTTCCGCGATGCGACCCGACGAGGTATCGATATCGGCCATGGTGCGCTCGACGCGCTGCATGGCGCTTTCACCTTCGCGCGCCACCTGGGTCGTGGCCACCACCAACTGGTTGGCCTGCTCGGCGGACTCGGCGCTGTGGTTCACCGTGGCGGTGATCTCCTCCATCGAGGCGGAGGTCTCCTGCAGGTTGGCCGCCGCCTGCTCGGTGCGGGTGGCCAGTTCGTCACTGCTCTGGGCGATCTCCTCGGCGGCCTGGTTCACACTCGCGGTGCTGCGCCGCACGTCACGCAGGGTCTCCTGCATACGCGAGACGAAGGCGTTGAACTGGTTCGCCAGCTCGCCGATCTCGTCGCGGCTCTCCACCTTCAGCCGACGGGTCAGGTCGCCTTGCCCCTTGGCGATGTCGCGCATGGCGACGGCGGTGCGGCGAATCGGCGCCACGGTGCGACGCACCAGCCAGATCGACACGATCGCGACAACGACGAACAGGCCCAACCCGAGCAGTGCCGAGGTCAGGAGGGACTGGCGCAGTGCACCGGCCGCCTGTTCTTTGGCCTCGGCCATGGCGGCATCGATGTCGGTGGTGTAGACACCGGCGCCGAGCATCCAGTCGAACTCGGGCACGTTGACGGCGTAGGAGTACTTGGTTTCGATGCTGCGGGTGCCGGGATACTCCCAAGGATAGGAGTAGTAGCCGCCGCCTTGGCGGGCCACGTCGATCAGGTCGCGGATGATGTAGGCGCCATCGGGCGCCTGCACACCGATCATGTTGGTGCCCTCGCGCTCGGGCATCGGTGCGGTGACCACGTTGAGCCCGTCGTGTTGATAGGCGAAGACGTAGTTGCCGCCCTCGAAGCGGATGGCACGCAGGATTTCGGCGGCACGCTCGCGCTTCTCGGCGTCGCTGAGGTCGGAGGCTTCCAGGATGGGCTGGATGGCTGAGTGAGCACTCTCGACCACGTCGCGAACCCCGGTCCTGCGCGTGTCGATGAGTAGCTCCCGCTGATGCTCCAAATTGACTCGGCTGTCCTGGGCGCGGGTATAGCCATCGATGACCACCAGGCTGAGTGTGGTCAGCAGCAGGGGCAACAGGACCAGGAGCAGGAGGCGAGCCTGAAGGCCCAGTGCGAATGAGGCCTTGGGAGCCGATGTTTGCATTGCGAAAACCTCGAAGATAGGCAGTATGCTGATACGATCGTGAGCACTTGCTAACTTCGGCCGGTTTCGCTGTTTCTTTAGGCGTCGTCTGCAAGATCGGCAGACGATTTTACGGAAAGCCAGGCCTGCCCTGGCTCCCGGAGGCTACGACCTTGACTCCATGGCAGGTCGTCCGACGTGGTTCAGGGAGTGTCGCGCAGGCGGGTCAGGCCTTCCTGCGCCGCTGAGGCGACCAGCCGGCCGCTGCGGTCATAGATGCTGCCGCGGGCGAAGCCGCGGGCGCTGCCGGCCCAGGGGCTGTCCATGTCGTAGAGCAGCCAGTCGTTGACCTTGACGTCGTGGTGGAACCACAGTGCGTGGTCGAGGCTGGCGATCTGAAGCCTGGGGTCGCGGAAGGTGATGCCGTGGGGCACCAACGAGGTGGTCAACAGGTTGAAGTCGGAGCTGTAGGCCAGCAGGTAGCGGTGCAGGGCAGGGTCGTCGGGCAGTTCGCCGGTGAGGCGGAACCACAGCCGCTTGCGCGAAGGCTGGCCGGGCTCGGCTTCGTCGTCTAGATGCAGGAACTCGATGGGATGGCCGGGAAAGCGCTCCAGGCGAGCGTTCGGATTCTGGTCCAGCGCTTCGGGAAGGGTGACCTCGGGCATGGACATCTGGTGGGCCATGCTCTCTTCGTAGCCGTGAAAGGAAGCGCTGCAGAAGAAGATGGGGCGCCCCTTCTGGATGGCGGTGACGCGCCGAGTCGTGAAGCTGCCGCCATCGCGCACGGCGTCGACCTGATAGACTACCGGGCGATGGGGGTCGCCGGGGCGCAGGAAGTAACCGTGCAGCGAGTGTGCCTGGCGGCTGGCATCCACCGTGTGGGTGGCGGCCGAGAGCGCCTGACCGAGCACCTGGCCGCCGAACAGCTGCGGCAGGCCAAGATCCTGGCTGCGGCCGCGGAACAGGTTCTCCTCGATCTCTTCCAGGCCGAGCAGGTCGACGAGCGCATTCAGGGCATCGGTCATGGGCTTCCTCATCGGCATATCATACGGTTGTTTCAGGCAACAGCATAACGGAGTCCGCGCCGATGCGCAGTGACGAATTCTACATGCATCGGGCGCTGGACCAGGCCCGCGAAGGACTGGCCGCCGGCGAGGTGCCGGTGGGGGCGGTGGTGGTGGATGCCGCCGGGGAGATCGTCGGCGCCGGTTACAACGCCCCCATTTCGGGCCATGACCCCAGCGCTCATGCCGAGATTCGCGCGCTGCGCGCTGCCGCTGGCCGCCTGGGCAACTACCGCCTCGACGGCTGCACCCTCTACGTCACCCTGGAACCTTGCCTGATGTGTACCGGAGCGATCATTCATGCCCGCATCGCCCGGCTGGTCTATGGTGCCGCCGAACCGCGTACCGGCATGGTGGAGTCGAAGGCCAACCTGTTCGCCCAGCCCTGGTACAACCATCGGGTCGCAGTGGAAGGCGGGGTGTTGGCCACGCGTGCCGCCCGGCTGCTCAAGGACTTCTTCGAGGTCCGGCGCGAGAAGGGCACAGCCTCTTCAGGCTTTCTCGATGATGGTTAAGGCTGGGGCGACCCTGACCCGATTGCGCCCTTCGGCCTTGGCGCGGTAGAGCGCATCGTCGGCGGCCTGCATGAGAGTGGCGACGTCAAGCGGGCCGTCGACCAGGGTGACGACGCCGATACTGGCCGTCAGGACCTTGCCATCGTGATGCCGTAACTCGGCGTCTTGCAGGCGCTGACGCAGTGTTTCGGCAATCTCCCGGGCTTGCATGGGGTCGGTCAGCGGTAGGCAGGCAACGAACTCTTCTCCACCGTAGCGGGCGAACAATCCGCCGTGCGGTTCGAGCACTTCGCGTCCAATCCCGCCCAGTTGATCCAGGTAGCGGTCGCCGATCAGGTGGCCCTGGTGGTCGTTGATGCGCTTGAAATGGTCGACATCGCAGATCAGCACGCTCAGCGGCCGCTGAGTGGCGTTGGCCTCGAGTGTTTCCATGAACAGGCGGCGATTGGGCAGCTGGGTCAGTTCATCATGCCGGGCCAGCCACTCGACCTCTTGCTGCAGCTGGCTGCGGGTGTGAATTTCGCGTCGCAACTCGGTGTTGGCAGAGTGCACCTTGCGATGCTGGCGCGCGAGACGTGTGTAGCCGTGCAGTACCAGGTAGAGAAGGTAGGCCAGGGTCAGTCCGATGACGAGACTGACCACCGGATGCCGAGGCAGCTGCTGCAACAGGCGGGAGTGGCTGGGCTGAATGCTCAGGCCAAGCGGTGCACCGGCCACGTCGAGCTGTACCTCGTGCTGCCAGGGGCCGAGGCGAGTCTCGGGTATGAGGCTGGCCAGGACTTGATCGCCCTGGGTGAGCAGAAGGCTGGTGTGCTGCTTGTCCACCTCGCTGAACAGCATTTCGGCCAGCATCGGCAGGCTGATGACCATGGCCACGGCACCCAGGGTGCTCTGTTCATCCAGCGGGATTGGCAGATAGTGAATGATCCCCGGAACGCCCTGCAGCAGCATGATGACGTCCGTGCGCCCAATGCGCTGCTCGAAGAGTGCACGACTGACCGCTTCGCGCCCGGCAGGCTGAGCATCGAACAAGCGTGCGCCCAAAGCCCGGTGATTGATGTCGTTGAACGGGTAGATCCGCGTGAGGCGGCTGTCGGGGTCGACGAAGGCGATGTTGAGCAGGTAGCGAAAATCGCGGTGGTAGAGCGCCGCCTGCTTGGCCCACTCGGCCTGGCTGGGCGGGGTGTCGAACAGGGTCCAGATGTTGGCGAAGCGCTCCACGGCAGCCAGATGATCCTGGATATCACGCGTCAAGCGGTCGCCAAGCTGGCGGGCTTCCGTTTCGACGGTGGCATGCAGCTCACGCTCGGTGACGGCCTTCTGATGATGCCACAGCAACAGCACGGCCAGGACGAGGATCAGTGACGGTGCCAGCGCGCGCCTGAGGGCGGCAGCATGAGCCCGCCAGCCCGGTAGGGCCGCCATGCCCAGGCCGACCAGCAGCGTTGCCATGGCGAGTGTGGGCCATGGTCCGGCCGCTGACCGCAGCAGTTGAGTATCGAGGCCCGTTCTGCCAAGCAGGCCCTGTACGCCCAGCAGTAGCGCGGCCATGATCAGCAGCAGCGGGCCGCCCAGCGTGGAGCGGGTACGCGTGGTGATCAGTATGGCAAGCAGGATCAGGCTCAGGGTCGTCAGCAGCGACGGGCGCCAGGCCTCCAGCGTCAGCTCTGCGGCCAGGCCGTGACTCATGTCGTCCCAGCGTGACAGCGGCACCCAGTACTCCGGCAGCACATAGCTGGCCAGTGCCAGGGCCAGCGGCAGCAGGGACAGCCCTACCAGCGTCTTCGCTGTCGCATGCCAGCCCCGCAGCAGCATCAGCTTGGCCAGGACGAGCATGCCGGTGAGCCCGAGTGAGACGAGTTCATGCAATGGTTGTCCGACATCTCCAAGCACGACACCGAAGACGAGGGGCACGATGGCCAGGCAGGTGAAGAAGGTGGCATGGCGATACATGGTCACGCTCTTCTAGAGAAGGGGGGAAATGATGTCGAACAGCGGGGCGTCATCGTCCTCGCCGTTCGACAGCTCGTTGAGCTGCAGATACTGCTGCTGGCTACGGTCGACGTAGGTCAGGATCTCGTGGTAGCGCCGGATGTTGCGCACGTAGATGACCGGTTCGCCGCCGCGTGCGTAGCCATGGCGAGTCTTGCTGTGCCATTCATGTTGCTGCAGCAGCGGCAACGCCTCGCGTACGTCTTCCCAGCTGTCGGGATTGCCGCCACGCTCTTCGGCTATCACGCGGGCATCATACAGATGGCCAAGCCCCACGTTGTAGGCGGCCATGGCCATGTAGAGCCGGTCCTTGCCCTGGATCGACTCGGGCAGGCGCTCCTTGATCTGTCGAAGATAGCGTGCTCCGCCATGCACGCTCTGGGCCGGGTCGAGACGATCGCTCACGCCCATCTCGCCGGCGGTGGGCAGGGTCAGCATCATTAGCCCGCGCACGCCGGTGGGCGAGGTAGCCTCTGGATCCCAGTGCGACTCCTGATAGCCCAGTGCCGCCAGCAGCTTCCAGTCGAAGCCGGTATTGCGCGCCGCCTCGCGGAACAGCTCGGCGTAGGTAGGCAGGCGTTCGTTGAGGTGGGCGATGAAGACCCGGGCGCCGACGTACTCCAGGTAATCGTCGTGACCGAAGTGGCGGGCAATCAGTTCGTCGAGTAGCTCCTCTTGCTGTAGGTCGGCGAGGAAGCGGTTGGCTTCCTGCTGCAGCCCCAGGCCGCCTTGGGCGGGAAAGGCCCAGGCCATGGAGAGCGGCCTGCCCAGCGGGAAGCCGCGCTCGACGCCGGGAAAGAAGATCCTGTTGATGCGGAACTGATGCTCGAAGACCACGGCGGCGTCCAGGCTGCCGTTCTCTACCCGGCTGAGCAGCTCGGCGATCTCCAGGTCCGATGACTCCTGCCAGCCCAACTCCGGATGTTCGGCCTGCAGTTCGCGCAGCACGCGATCGGTACCCGAGCCGCGAATGGTGCCGATGGTGAGGCCGGCAAGGCCCTCCGTGGAATTGACCGGCGGCAGGCCACGGCGATAGACCAGCAGCGGTTGCAGGTCGAGGATCGGGCGGCTATAGATAAGGTCCCGCTGGGTCAGGTCCAGCGGCAGGGCGGCCGCGGCGAGATCGCCTTCCTGGCGCACCGCATCCAGCGCACTGTTGATATGATGACGGGCATCCAGGGTCAGGCTGACGCCGAGGAACTCGGCGAAGCGGCGCATCAGCTCGTACTCGAACCCTGTCGGGCCGTGGCGCCCCTCGTAGTAGGTGGTCGGCGTGTTGCGCGTATGAATGCTGATGAAGTCACGTTCGTGAACCGCCTCCAGCAGGCCGCTGGCGGGCTTGAAGTGGCGGTAGGGGGCCAGGCACAGCACGACCCCCAGCAGCAACAGGGCGGCCAGGCGTAGGCGGCTCAGCAGGACACGACTATCAAACTCAGGCATTCAGGCGACGATCGGCGATGAGAGCTTCACGATAACGGCCCGAGACACGGCTGTCATCTGCTGCATTTCGTCTGCCCGTCGCTTTCCAGTATCATATCGCCTTTCTGCGCCGCCGTGCGGCCCTCTTCCTCCGCTTGCTTCAGAGGCTTCCAGACATGCTCGAACTTCGAGGCGCGCCTGCCCTTTCCGCTTTCCGTCACGACAAGCTGCTGGCTGCCCTGCGCGCACGGGTTCCCGAGGTCGAGTCCCTGCACGCCGCCTACGTGCATTTCGTGGATCACGACGGTGAATTCTCCGACGAGGAACGCAACCTCCTTGGCCAACTGCTCGACTATGGCATCAAGAACGTGAGCGACGACACCCAGGGTGCGGATCACGCCGAGGGTCAGCTTTTCCTGGTGGTGCCGCGCATCGGCACCCAGTCGCCGTGGTCGTCCAAGGCCACCGACATCGCCCGTAACTGCGGCCTGGGCCGGGTGCGCCGGATCGAACGCGGGGTTGCCTACCGGGTAGCGCTCAAGGCGCCGATGTCCGAGGCCGCCTTCATGGCGCTTCGCGAGACCCTTCACGACCGCATGACCGAGAGCGTGCTGACCGATGCCTCCGATGCCGCCCGGCTGTTCGCCCATCACGAACCGGCGCCGCTGGGGCAGGTGGACATTCTCGACGGGGGCAGGGCGGCGCTGGAGGAGGCCAACCTCGCCCTGGGGCTGGCGCTGGCCGAGGATGAGATCGACTATCTGGTCGAGGCCTTCCGCGACCTGGAGCGCAACCCCACCGACATCGAACTGATGATGTTCGCCCAGGCCAACTCCGAGCATTGCCGACACAAGATCTTCAATGCCGACTGGGTGATCGACGGCGAGGCGCAGAGCCATTCGCTGTTCAAGATGATCAAGAACACCTACCAGGCCTCGCCCGACGATATTCTTTCCGCCTACAGCGACAACGCCGCGGTGATCAAGGGGGCCACGGCTCCTCGCTTCTTCGCCGCGCCGCTGACCGGCAAGGCTGCCGAGCGCGCCGTGTACGGTTCACAGCGTGAGCCGATCCACATCCTGATGAAGGTGGAGACCCACAACCATCCCACGGCGATTGCACCTTATCCGGGGGCGGCCACCGGTGCCGGTGGCGAGATCCGCGATGAAGGCGCCACCGGCATCGGCGGCAAGCCCAAGGCCGGCCTTACCGGCTTCACCGTTTCCAACCTGCGCATTCCTGAGTTCGTGCAGCCTTGGGAGGCGTTCGACTACGGCAAACCCGAGCGCATGCAGTCGGCGCTTGCGATCATGCTCGAGGGGCCCATCGGTGGGGCCTCGTTCAACAACGAGTTCGGGCGCCCCAATCTTGCCGGCTATTTCCGCACCTACGAGCAGGACACCCTGGGTGCCGGCGGCATCGAGCGGCGCGGTTACCACAAGCCGATCATGATCGCTGGCGGTTACGGCAACATTCGTGAAGGCCATGTGCAGAAGGGAGAGATCCCCGTCGGCGGCAAGCTGATCGTGATGGGCGGGCCGGCGATGCTGATCGGCCTGGGTGGCGGTGCAGCCTCGTCGATGGCCTCCGGTACTTCCAGCGCCGACCTCGACTTCGCCTCGGTGCAGCGCGAGAACCCCGAGATGGAACGCCGTGCCCAGGAGGTGATCGACCGCTGCTGGGCGCTGGGCGAAGCCAATCCCATCCGTTTCTTCCACGACGTGGGCGCCGGCGGGCTCTCCAACGCCCTGCCGGAGCTAGTCAAGGACGGTGGCCGCGGCGGCCGCTTCGAGCTGCGCGCGGTGCCCAACGCCGAGCCTGGCATGAGTCCGCTGGAGATCTGGTGCAACGAAGCCCAGGAGCGCTACGTGCTGGCGGTGGCACCGGAGGATCTCGCCACCTTCGATGCGCTGTGTGCCCGCGAGCGCTGCCCCTACGCCGTGGTCGGCGAGGCCACCGAGGCGCATCACCTGGAAGTACGCGACGGACACTTCGCCTCGAAGCCGGTCGACCTGCCGATGAGCGTGCTGTTCGGCAAGCCGCCGAAGATGCAGCGCGAGTTCCAGCGCGAGAGCCTGGAACTGCCTGGCGTGATGCTCGACAACCTCGATCTGCGTGAGGCGATGGAGCGCGTGCTGCGGCTGCCTACGGTGGCCTCGAAGAGCTTCCTGATCACCATCGGCGACCGCTCGATTACCGGCATGGTGGCCCGCGACCAGATGGTCGGCCCCTGGCAGGTGCCGGTGGCCGACGTCGCCGTGACCACCGCGAGCTTCGACACCCACGCTGGCGAGGCCATGGCCATGGGTGAGCGCCCACCGGTAGCACTGATCGACCCGGCGGCGAGCGCCCGCCTGGCGGTGGCCGAGACCATTACCAACCTGGCTGCCGCACCCATCGAGAAGCTTGGCGACATCAAGCTCTCCGCCAACTGGATGAGTGCCGCCGACCACGTCGGCGAGAACCAGGCGCTGTTCGATGCCGTCCATGCAGTGGGCATGGAACTCTGCCCTCGGTTGGGTATCGCCATTCCGGTGGGCAAGGACTCCATGTCCATGCGCACCGCCTGGCAGGCGGGCGACGGCGAGGAAGCCGAGGAGAAGAGCGTCACCGCGCCGCTCACGCTGGTGGTCACCGGCTTCGCTCCAGTGACCGATGCGCTGAAGACACTGACGCCGCAGATCAACCTCGACCAGGACGAGAGTGACCTGATCCTGATCGACCTGGGGGGCGGCAGGAACCGCCTGGGTGGCTCGGCGTTGGCCCAGGTCTACGGCCAGCTCGGCCACGAGTGCCCCGACCTCGACGACCCGGAGGATCTCAAGGCGTTCTTCGCCGTGATCCAGGGGCTCAACGCCGACGGCAAGCTGCTGGCCTACCACGACCGCAGCGATGGTGGCCTGCTGGTGACCCTGCTGGAGATGGCCTTCGCCGCCCACGCCGGTCTCGAGATCAAGCTCGACTGGCTGATCGACGAGCCGACCCAGGCGGTGGATGCGCTGTTCGCCGAAGAGCTCGGCGCGGTGATCCAGGTCAATCGCCAGCATACCGAAGAAGTGTTGGCTCAGTTCGCCGCCGCCGGCATCGAGACCTGCGGCGTCATTGCCCGGCCGCGCTACGACGATCAGGTACGCGTGACCCTGTTCGAGGAGCCGCTGCTGGAAACCACCCGGCTGCTGACCCAGCGCACCTGGGCCGAAGCCAGCTACCGCATGCAGGCGCTGCGCGACAATCCGGAGTGCGCCAAGAGCGAGTTCGACGGCCTGCTCGATGGCCGCGACCCGGGCCTCTCGGCCAGTGCCACCTTCGACGTCAACGAGGACGTTGCCGCTCCGTTCGTCAACACGGCACGTCCGGCGGTGGCGATCCTGCGCGAGCAGGGCGTCAATGGCCATGTGGAAATGGCCTGGGCCTTCGACCATGCCG
Organism: Billgrantia sp. Q4P2; assembly: GCF_052806135.1. Taxonomy (NCBI): domain Bacteria; kingdom Pseudomonadati; phylum Pseudomonadota; class Gammaproteobacteria; order Oceanospirillales; family Halomonadaceae; genus Billgrantia; species Billgrantia sp. Q4P2. Next base: position 49,158 of record NZ_JBRBAI010000003.1, on the reverse strand, counting down.
GCTTCGAGTCGGTGGACGTGCACATGAGCGACATCCTCGAGGGGCGGGTTGCCCTCGATGAGTTCAAGGGACTGGTCGCCTGTGGCGGTTTCTCCTACGGCGACGTGCTCGGAGCCGGCGGTGGCTGGGCCAAGTCGGTGCTGTTCAATCCGCGTGCGCGGGAGCAGTTCGCCGCCTTTTTCGAGCGCGACGACAGCTTCGGTCTCGGCGTGTGCAACGGCTGCCAGATGTTCGCCCAACTGCGGGAGTTGATTCCCGGCACCGAGAACTGGCCCCGCTTCGTGCGCAACGAGTCCGAGCAGTTCGAGGCGCGGGTGGCGATGGTTCAGGTGGAACAGAGCCCCTCGATCCTGCTTTCCGGCATGGAGGGCTCGCGCCTGCCGATCGCCGTCGCTCACGGCGAGGGCCGCGCCGAGTTCCGCGACAGTGCCCACCTGCGCAGCATGCAGGGCAGTGCCCAGGTCGCCCTGCGCTACGTCGACAACTACGGTCAGGTGACCACCCACTACCCGGCCAATCCCAACGGCTCGCCTTCGGGTATCACCGGGCTGACCACGCCGGACGGGCGCGTCACCATCATGATGCCTCACCCGGAGCGGGTGGTGCGGGCAGTGAGCAACTCCTGGCGTCCGGCAGAGTGGACTCGGGACGGCGCCTGGATGCGCCTGTTCCGCAATGCCCGCGTGTGGCTTGGCTGACTTTCGGCCGGTATCGAACTGAAAGAGGCGGCCCGCGGGCCGCCTCTTCATTTCATGCCGTATGTGCTCATCCCTGCCGTACCGTACCGTGCCGTACCGATCGCTACGCTGACCGGCGAAGGCGATCGCATTCAAGCACGCTGTTGCTGTTCCATCTCTTCCATCTGCGGCACTTCACTGCGAGAGGCGAGGAAGCCCTCCAGCACGGTGTGCTCCGCCCGCTTCTGCTTGATCACCGCCGTCAGGGCCGGATAGAGCGCCGGGACGGTGCTGGCTTCGCGCAGGTGCTCATGGAAGTGAAGCGAGTATCCGGCGTCGGTTACCGCCTGGGTCAGAACCTCGAATGCCACGTCTTGGGTAGTGATGAAGAAAGGGGGCGCTGAGACAGTGCTTGGCTGTGGCTGGACACCGGGAGGCTCCGGAAGGCCCAACTGGCGCGAGAGGCGACGCAGCTCCTCGACGCGCATTTCGCATTGAATGCCAAGTGAGGCCATCAGGCGGCTCACGGCGGTATCGAAAGGCAGGAAGCTGAAGGCGAGTCGTCGATAGCGCACAACCTCGGTGCGTTCGTGCACCTCAGCGAGTGTCAACAGCTCATCCAGCACCAGGGCCAGCCTGGTGATCCTTGTTGGTTTTTCTGGCATGGCGGTGTCCTCTTTACGAAGGCCGAGCATCAGCCGCTTCTCCGCATGTTGCGGCCTGAAAGATGCTCAGAGAATGCCTCCGGTTTGCATGACCTTCATCAAGTTTTGCGACGTTTAGGTCCGATGAACCAGCGATTCCATCCTCGGGTATGACGAAAGCCACGCTCCTGCCCGCTTCTTCCCCGTTGCCCTTTGGTGGCTTCGCCCGACACAGCACTGAACTTTCACTATAGACGAATTGCGGAAAAATCCATCGAAGCAAAATGAAACGAAGGTTTGACAACTGTAGCCGTCGCGCCAGACTGCCCTGACGCATGACATGAGGCAGCCAGGCATGACACGACAAGTTTTCCATGAGCGGGTGACACTGACGTTTCAGGACCATGTGGCCGAGGTTGCCCTGGTGAGACCCCGCGAACACAACGGCCTCGATGGCGGTTAAGATGGCGGGCCTCGATCGCTTGTCGGGTTGCCCATGAGTTCTGTCGCCGTCGCCCTGTCCTCCGCCCGCTGCCCTTCGCTGCGCCCTTACCAGCAGGAGGCCGTCCGTCGTGTGGTGAGTCATTTCCGCGCCAGCGACGAGCCGGCGGTGGTGGTGCTGCCCACCGGCAGCGGCAAGTCGCTGGTGATCGCGGAGCTGGCACGACTCGCACGTGGGCGGGTGCTGGTGCTTGCCCACGTGCGCGAACTGGTCGAGCAAAACCATGCCAAGTACCTGGCCTATGGCCTCGAGGCGGACATCTTCAGCGCGGGGCTCGGGCGCAAGGAGAGCGCGCGCCAGGTGGTGTTCGGCTCCGTGCAGTCGGTGGTGCGCAACCTGGAGCGCTTCGACCCCGCTTCTCAGGGCCAGGCCAATTTCACCCTGCTTGTGATCGACGAGTGCCATCGGGTCTCGCCGGAGAAAGACGCCAGCTACCGCCGTGTGATCGAGCGCCTGCGCCACGCCAATCCGCGACTCAAGGTGCTGGGGCTGACCGCCACGCCCTATCGCCTGGGGCAGGGCTTCATCTATCACCGTCACCATCACGGTATGGTACGCGGCGACGAGGACTGCTTCTTTCGCGACTGCGTGTTCGAGCAGCCGCTGCGGCTGATGGTCAAACAGGGCTATCTCGCGCCGCCGAGACGTATCGACGCGGCGGTCGAACGCTACGATTTCTCGGCGCTGGCGCCGGGCGCGAACGGCCTGTTCCGGGAAGAGGAACTCAACCGGGTGGCGGCGGGCAACCGCGCCACGCCGGGCATCGTCGCCGAGATCGTCGAGCGCGCCGCCAAGCGTCGTGGCGTGATGCTGTTCGCCGCCAGCGTGGCCCACGCCGAGGAGATCCTCGGCTACCTGCCGGCCGCCGAGGCGGCGCTGATCACCGGCGAGACGCCATCCCGCGAGCGCGAGCGAATCATTGCCGCCTTCAAGGCGCAAGAACTCAAGTACCTGGTCAACGTGGCGGTGCTGACCACCGGCTTCGACGCGCCCCACGTCGATCTGATCGCGATCCTGCGGCCCACCGAGTCGGTGAGCCTCTACCAGCAGATCGTCGGTCGCGGCCTGCGTCTCGCGCCGGGCAAGAGCGACTGCCTGATCCTCGATTACGCCGGTAACCCTTGGGATCTCTACGCGCCGGAAGTGGGCAGCCCACGGCCGGCCTCGGACACCGAACCGGTGCAGGTCGAATGCCCCGCCTGCGGCCACGCCAACCTGTTCTGGGGCCGGCGCGACGGAGAATTGGTCATCGAACACTTTGGTCGCCGCTGTCAGGGGCTTGCCGAAGATGCATCGGGCAAGCGCCGGCAGTGTGAATTTCGCTTTCGCTTCAAGACCTGCGGCGAGTGCGGCGCCGAGAACGACATCGCCGCGCGGCGCTGCCATGGCTGCGAGACCCTGCTGGTCGACGCCGACGACAAGCTCAAGGAGGCGCTGCGCCTCAGGCACGCCAAAGTGCTGCGAGTGGCCGGGATGCAGCTCGAGGCCACCGTCAACGGCCGCGGGCTGCCGCGGCTCAAGGTGACCTATCACGACGAGGATGGGACGAGCTTGAGTGAGTGGTTCGCCTTGGAGACGGCGGCGCAGCGCGCTGCCTTCGCCGCCGTTTTCCTGCGCGATCATCTGCGCGCGCCGGGAGCGCGCTGGCAGCCGATGAGTGCGGAGGAGGTCATCGCCGAGCGACGGCGCCTGCGCTACCCGGACTTCGTGGTGGGGCGCAAGGTGGGCCGTCACTGGCAGGTAAGGGAAAAGCTCTTCGACTACGCCGGACGCTACCGCAAGGCCGAGGCGGCAGAGTAGGGGGGATCAGGTCGAACCTTCGGCCTGCCGGGCGTCGCCTTCCTGCGTGAGCGCAGGATGGGCCTCATCGGCATCGACCACCGTGGTATCGCTGCCGTCGCCTGATGAGGAGAGCGCCTGTCTACTGTCGGCAAGCTCGCCGAAAGCACTCTTGAGGAGATCGCTCTCGGGGTCCATGTCGATATTTCCGTGGAACGTGCTGCCATCCTCGAGCATCAGGCATGGCGTCACGATCGTTCCCCTGACAATGGCGCCCTTGTGAATCGTGGCGCGGTGCGATGCCACGAGGTTGCCCTCGACCTCGCCAGAGACATGCAGGGTGTGAGCGTAGACGTCACCGAAGATGCGACCGCTATTCCCCAGAGTGACGGTATTCTGCTTGCAGGTGATCGTTCCCCTGACGTGTCCCTCTAAGGTGAGGTCCTCACCGGCATCGATGTCACCCTGTACCCGTGTGTGGCTGCCGATCACCGAAACGCTGGGCCGCGTTGCGGGCATCGCCAGCGGGGGTGCCCGGCCGGTATCGGCCGCGGCGACGCTGGTTGCCGTTGCTTCCGGTTGACGATGCTTTGCCTTGTGGAACATGCAGGCCTCCAAGATCGACGTTAGCCAAGCAGCCTAGCTCGCTTTCGGCGATATCAAAGCGCGGAGCTAGGCGGGATCTGACGGCCTTTTCTCGACACCGCGCGTAAAGCTGGACACCTATAAGGAGTGATACGAGGGGCATGGAGTAGGGACGTGGGAATTCAGACATGGCTTATCTTTCTTGGCGTGGCTGCCATGACGCTGATCGTCTGGGATGGGCGGCGACGCAAGAGAAAACGCCTCACTTCGGGCTTGCCGGAGAGCGCAGCATCGCGAGTACCTGCTGCCCAGGCGCACCCACTTCCGGTCGTATCGGCGAGTGAATCGCTTGTCGGCACGCCAAGTGCCGAGACGCAGCCTGCTGCCAGTCTGTCGTGCGATACCGAGGGGAGCCGTATCGGTGTGGCGACGCGAGTCTCGGGTAAGCTCGTTGCCAATGAGCCGGTCGTGGTCAAAGGCTGCATAGAGGGCGCCGTCATTGCCCAGGACCATCCTGTCATGGTCACGACGAGCGGGAGGGTGTCATCGTATCTGGAAGGATGCGAAATCAGCGTCGATGGGCAGGTGGCGGGAAGGCTGAAGGCCGGGGACAAGATCACGCTACGGTCGCGGGCTCGTGTGCGGGGTATCATGGAGGCCAAGCGGCTGGAGTGCCATGCCGGCGCGCATATTCAGGGGGAGGTCGCCCCGCTGCCGGCTGGTTGAGCCGGACTTACCCTGACCCCCGCGCTCTTGGTAGACTGCGTGATCGATCTTCAGACGAGCCCAGCCGGGAGGCCAGCCCCGCGTGAGCGAGATGCCCCATACGGCTGTTCCCGATCAGCCGGTCGCGAACGACGCCGAGACCCAGTCGGCGGTACTGGCGCGGCTGTTCGACGAGCCGATCACCGAGCTGCCCGAGGATCTCTACATCCCGCCGGAGGCGCTGCGGATCTTTCTCGAGGCCTTCGAAGGGCCGCTCGATTTGCTGCTCTACCTGATCCGCCGTCAGAACCTCGATATCCTGGCCATCGACGTGGCCGCCATCACGCGTCAGTACATCGAGTACGTCGAGCTGATGAAGGCGATGGAGATCGAATTGGCCGGCGAGTACCTGCTGATGGCGGCGATGCTGGCCGAGATCAAGTCGCGCACCCTGCTGCCGCGCCCGCCCAAGGAGGGAGGCGACGACGAGGAAGACGATCCCCGTGCGGAGCTGATCCGGCGCCTGCAGGAGTACGAACAGCTCAAGAGCGCCGCCGAGGCATTGGCCGAGCTACCGCGGGTAGGCCGCGACTGGTTTCCGGCACGGGCAGCACTGCCGCCGCTGCAGGCACGGGTGATCCATCCCGACGTGGAGCTCGACGAACTGCTCGGTGCGCTGGCCGGCATCCTGCGTCGGGCCGAACTCAACCAGGCCCACCAGGTGGGGCGAGAGGTGCTCTCGACCCGCGAGCGTATGCTGGCGATCATGGAGCGTCTCAATCACGAGCACTACACGCCGTTCGAGGCGCTGTTCACCCTCGAAGAGGGGCGCGCTGGCGTGATCGTCACCTTCATGGCCATCCTCGAACTCGCCAAGGAGGCGATGATCGAGATCGTGCAGAACGCGCCGTTGTCGCCGATCCACGTGCGCGCCCGTGCTCCGCGAGAGGAGTCGCAGGAGGAAGCCTTCGATGACGAGGGCGCAGACGTCGAGAGTCCCTTTGCCGAGGAGGAGAGCATGTCCGGGACGGGTGACACCGCATGACCGCCATGGAGCTGCCCGACAGCCTCGATGAGATTCTCGAGGCGGCGCTGCTGGCGGCGGCCGAGCCGCTCTCGCTGGAGCGCCTCGAAGGGTTGTTCGACGACCACGAGCGGCCCCAGCGACGCAGCCTGCGCGAAGCGCTGGAACGGGTCGCTGCGCGTCACGATCGCGGCGCCATGGAGCTGATCGAGACCGCCTCGGGCTATCAACTGCGTATTCGTCCGCGCCTTTCGCCCTGGGTGTCGCGGCTGTGGGACGAACGGCCGCAGCGCTACTCCCGGGCACTGCTGGAGACCCTGGCGCTGATCGCCTATCGTCAACCGGTGACCCGTGGAGATATCGAGGAGGTGCGCGGCGTGGCGGTGAGCGGTTCGATCATGCGCACCCTGGCCGAACGCGGCTGGATTCGCGTGGTCGGGCACCGTGACGTGCCGGGCCGCCCAGCCGTCTATGCAACTACCCGTCAGTTCCTCGATGACTTCGGGCTCAAGACCCTGGACGAGCTGCCGCCCATGCATGAACTCAAGGGCATGGCGGAGCCGGTATTCGAGGACGAGGCTCCACCGCCGCCCAGCACACTGCTGGCGCAGGCCGATGAGGATACATCGGCTGATGCGGATGACGGCGACGACGAACTCGTGGGCGAGGAAGAACTCGAAGACGAGCAGGAACATGGACATGCTACGCATGCCGAAACGACGGCCGGGACGGCCGACGTACCACACGCCGGGAAGGCGTCCGACAGGCCAGGACTGAGCTTCGCCGATCTCGAAGCGCGCCTGGCCGAACGTGCCCGCACCAGCGTCGACGATGACGGCGGAGCGGGGGCGGAACCCACCGTAGACGAGAAGTCAGACGACACATGACGAGTAACACGGAAAAACTGCAGAAGGTCCTGGCCCGCGCCGGGCTGGGCTCGCGCCGCGAGATGGAAGCGGCCATCGAGGCCGGCCGCGTCAAGGTCAACGGCAAGGTCGCCACGCTTGGCGACCGCATCGAGATGCGCGACCGGGTCGCCTTCGACGACCGCCCGGTGACCCTGCGCGGCGCCGAGGAGACGCCGCGCCGGGTGATCATGTACAACAAGCCGGAAGGCGAGCTGTGCACGCGCAAGGACCCGGAGGGGCGACGCACCGTGTTCGAACGCCTGCCGCGCCTCAAGGGCGAGCGCTGGATCGCCATCGGCCGCCTGGACATCAACACCAGCGGCCTGCTGCTGTTCACCACCGACGGCGAGCTGGCCAACCGGCTGATGCACCCTTCCACCCAGATCGAGCGCGAGTACGCCGTGCGGGTGATGGGCGAGGTGCGCAAGGAACATATCGTGGCCATGGTCGAGGGTGTGATGCTCGAGGATGGACCGGCGCGCTTCACCGACGTCCAGGAGTTCGGCGGAGAGGGCATCAACACCTGGTTCCACGTGGTGATCATGGAGGGGCGCAACCGCGAGGTGCGTCGCCTGTGGGAATCCCAGGGGCTCACGGTCAGTCGGCTCAAGCGGGTGCGCTACGGCAACATCTTCCTCGACAAGCGGGCCAAGGCGGGTGAGTGGGTGGAGATGTCCCAGGATGAAATCGACGACCTGGCTCAGTCTGCTGGCCTGCCGCCGCGCAAGGTGCCCGAGCTCACGCCTGACGAGAAGAACCGCTGGAGTCGTGACAAGAACAAGCGGCGTCCGGTGCAGGCGATGCGCAAGCCCAAGAGCCCCAAGGGGCGCTAGGTCTTTTACTGCCTGCGCTTCCTTGGGCGAACATGGTCGCCTAAAGTCAAAAAAGTCCTTGCCAGGAAAGGGTGTGATCAGTAACATCTGCACCCGTTCGGAAGGGTCGTTAGCTCAGTTGGTAGAGCAGTTGGCTTTTAACCAATTGGTCGTAGGTTCGAATCCTACACGACCCACCATTCCGAGCCTGGATGCTTGTTTGCAAGTGCAGGGTCGTTAGCTCAGTTGGTAGAGCAGTTGGCTTTTAACCAATTGGTCGTAGGTTCGAATCCTACACGACCCACCAGATTGACAACAAAGCGCCCTCGCTTCCAGAAAGCGAGGGCGCTTTGTCTATAGGGGGCATTTGAATTCCCTAATGCTCCAGCCGTACCCGGCGGAGATTGTAATCACCTCCATGGTTTACCAGCACGAAGCCCTGGAAACCTTGGCGCAGCCCTCGGTCGTGTGCCTGCAACACATGCTGGTCATCCACCGAGACATGCATGTTGCCGCTCCCGTCTCGGGTCCAGCTCAGCATGTGGAAGCGGCCATCCTCGAGGTCGAGTGTGCCTTCGCTGCTGGCGATCACCTCGCCCCCATCGCCAGTCATCCGTACCAGGCTAAGCCCGGGCCGTGAGCCGGGATTGTAGATCAGACGGTAGCCTCCGCCGGGCTGGTTGCCCTGAAACAGCCCCAGCTCCAGGCTGCCTGGCCGCTGGTAGGAGGCCAGTTCCAGTTCCAGTCTGAAGGCGTTGTCGACCGGTGCACGGACGAAAATCCGTGCCGCGTCCCCGAACTCGACCTCCGCCGCCGGTGATGGTGCGTTTGGCTTCAGCCCTCCCGCTTGATCGAGGATCAGCTGGAGCATCGCCAGACCGATCTCCTCCGGTCGCTCCGGGCGGAGCGTTGGTGAGGCGGGCGTGGCCACATGCGTTTTCTCCACGATGCTGCGTAACCCGCCATCATCGATGCCGAAGCGTCCGCTGAGTACGGTCCAGGGTGGGTTGCGCCGCAAATCGCCATCGCTGAAGTCGTCGTCCAGGGCGATACGAGGTGAGGCCGTGGGTGGTGGCGGCGCGGTAGCCGTCACCGCTACCCTCTCCGTCTGGCGCAAACGTCTCAGCAGGTCAGCCGTGGCGTGGCCGTCCTGGGCCATGTCCATGTCGGCCTGGTACTCGTGTATCGCGTTGCGTGTCCGGCGCCCCATGACGCCATCCGCCGGGCCGGCGTCATAGCCGAGTCGATTGAGCTCGCGCTGTATTTCGGCCACGCCCTGCCGACCCGACAGGGTCTCGATGTCGGGTCGCGATGGAGGTATCGCTTGTGAGGAAGGTGCCTCTTCCGGCTGCCAGGCACGGGCTGACTGTTGGGCCTCGCTGATCTGTTGCACGGTCATCCGCGCTGCCACTGCATCGCGCGCCGTGGCGGCATGGCGGTGGCCGCGAGCTGCGGCCAGGTTGTACCACTTGTGCGCTTCCACGAAGTCCTGGAGCGTCCCCTGGCCGGCCTCGTGCATTTGCCCCAGCATGTACTGGGCATCGGCGTCGCCGATAGCGGCGAGCCGATCGAACATCTGCAAAGCCTGGCGGTACTCCTGCCGCTCGTAGCTCTGCAGGGCGTCGGTGTAGCGGTAATCGGCACTGATCAGCGCGATGTGACCGAACAGAAGGAGCAGGAACACTGAACCCTTGATGATGGTCACGGGGCGTCTCCAGTGGGAAGGGGCTTCGGCCTGCATTCTCCCTGCTTCACCGTGCTGTCCTTACCATCACCTTATCTCGTCGCTTGTCTCAACGAAGGCCTAGAACGGAGAGGATCACCAACACTATGACGATTGCGCCGACGATATAGACGATGTTGTTCATGAAGCTTTTCCTCTGCGGCGCATGATCCTGTTTCAGGATGCTGAAGGGTGGTTCGTGTTCTGATGGCGTCGCGGTCCTTGCGACGCTGAGCGTAACTCCCTGTACCGGCTTTTCCTTGCCTCGCTCACCTGAAGAGTACGTCGTTGTCGGCGCTCCGTCTGTGCGCTGTCGTACAAAGTGACTCACTTGCTGCTGCCTGATGAAATGATCTTCGGCTAGAAGTCGAAGAAGAATTGAGACGAGAGAAGGAGTCGGTGCGAACCCGGTTCGATCCGTCCCCGTTGGAGGGGTAGGGTATTCATCTCAGCCGTGAAGCACTGGTGCCCATTTCGGCCATTCCGCTTGGTGTGGTACATGGCCATGTCGGCGTTGTGCATGAGGGTATCGGCATCCTCTGCATCATCCGGGTAGAGGCTGATGCCTACGCTTAGCGTGATGAGGAGCTCATGACCCTGGATACGATATGGTTTGCCCAGGATGTGGAGCAGTTTTTCCGCGACCTTGGTGGCATCTTCCGGTTTCCTGATCTCGGCAAGCAGGATCACGAATTCGTCGCCGCCCTGACGACAGACGGTGTCGATGTCGCGCATGCAGTCCTGCAGACGGCCCGCAACCGCTTGGAGCAGGCTGTCACCCAAGGCATGGCCGAGCGAGTCATTGATGGGCTTGAAGGCATCAAGGTCAAGATAGAGCAGGGCGACCAGATGTCGGTGTCGCCGGGCCAGGCCAATGGCACGAGAGAGTCGTTCCATCAGCAGGGCACGATTGGGCAGGCCGGTGAGAGCATCATGCTGCGCCAGGTAGGCCATCCTCTCCAATATAACCTGTGACCGAGAGGCGTCGTGGAACACGATCACAGCGCCGGTGACTCGACCTTCCCGGTCATGGATAGGAGTCGCCGAATCCTCGATCTCGAGCTTGCTGCCATCCTGGCGGACTAGCACGCAATCCAGGGCGAGGCCTATCTTTTTGTTCTCCTCGATGGCGCGCTGCCCAGGGGAGATGGTCGTTTGATGTGTCTTGCCATCGACACGATGGAACACTCGGGAAAGCGGCTTTCCGATCGCCTCCGTTTCCGACCAGCCTGTCAGGCTTTCAGCCACTCTATTCATGAAGGTGACCGTGCCGTGAAGGTCGATGGCCAGGACGGCATCGCCAATGGCGTTGAGGGCCACTCGAGCCCATGCCCTCTCGGCATCCAGGGCGGCTGCGACTTCCCGTCTCGAGGCGTGGATCTGGGTGTATCCTTGCCGCACCGGTTCCTCTGCGTGCAAGGAGTCACGAGGAAACTGCGTCCAGGCGGTGCCCTGCAGCATCGGGTCGTCCCTCATCCACGCGGCCCCGAAACGCGAATTACCCATGGACCGCACACCCCAGGGTGGGGTAAGAGCGGTATGGACTGGTGCGGTACAAGAGCCAGTGAGGTAAGGGGCGTGTTGATCAGGGATGTTGGCACCACCATGAGTCGGTTTCCTGTTCCGCCTGCGTGTGACCCCGGTGGGGCGGCACTGTCCGACCTGAGCCCTGGGGCTTGGTTGGTCATTCAGCGAGCGTAGTGACATGACGGAGTTGCTTCCGTGCGCTAGCGTACACAATATGTACTTCGGCTCCTGCACCCGTATCGGAGGGCAAGGTTCACAAGATTTGTTTTTTTCATTTAAATTCAATTGGTTGTTGGCTTTCTCGTATCGTCAGCCACCATCGGTCAAGTCCGCTCTTCGTACCTGTAGTCGGGGGGCTTGCCAGATATGGGAGTGTCAGTCATGCCCCTGCAACATGATCCTCGTCAGAACCACTTGCTGGCGGCCCTGTCAAGGGATGAATATCAGCGTTTGGCGCCCTACCTGGAGCGGGTCGAACTGACGCTGGGGGATTCGCTGGCCGAGTCGGGAAAGGTCATGCAGCATGTCTATTTCCCGACGGACTCCATCGTATCGCTACTGTGCGTCATGGAGGATGGCGACTCGACGGAAATTGCCGTCGTTGGTGCCGAAGGTATCGTCGGCATCTCGCTGTTCATGGGAGGTGAAACCACACCGAGCCGTGCCATCGTGCAGAGTGCCGGCAGCGCCTATCGCCTCAAGGGGCAACTGCTGAAGGACGAGTTCGAGCACGCGGGAACGCTTCAGCACCTGCTGTTGCGTTATACCCAGGCACTGATCACCCAGATGGCTCAGACGGCGGTATGCAATCGGCACCACAGCCTGGATCAGCAGCTGTGTCGTTGGCTGTTGCTGAGCCTCGACCGCTTGCCGACCAACGAGCTGGTCATGACCCAGGAACTGATCGCCAATATGCTCGGCGTACGCCGCGAGGGCGTCACCGAGTCGGCGGGCAAACTGCAGAGGGCCGGCCTGATTTCCTACCATCGTGGCCATATCAGCATCCTGGACAGGCCTGGCCTGGAAGCGCGGGTCTGTGAATGCTATGCGGTCGTCAAGAAGGAATATGATCGGTTGCTGAGCTATCCTCGCCCGCGGTGAAGGGACGTCTTCTCGCCCCTTCGGGGCCAGCCTACGGCTGTTTGTCGCTTCGCTCGGTTCTGTGCTCCGGGCGCCTTGCGACCCACAGGGATGTGGGAAGTGCGTTGGTTCGTCGGGAACGAACCTAGCCGCTTCATCTCGCTCGGCGATTTGTTCAGCGATTCCTTAGGTATCTACTATTTGCCTTCAAGGCGCTCTTGTAGGGTCGGCTACAGGGCGGCCCTAAAATGACTCCGCATATGTTAGGCACCGCACAGACCATGCTTCGGCCTTCCTCTATATAGTTATTGGGGCCCTCACCTTGTCTTCATATGAGTTCATGGTGAGAGTCATGACCCAAGCTGGACAATCATCTGGAGGTCGGCTCATGAACAGGAATCAGGTCAAAGGTCATGCGAAAGAGGCGAAGGGGAAGGTCAAGGAGGTTGTAGGAAAGATGACCGGAGACAAGAGTGCGGAGTACAAGGGTAAAGCCGAAAAGCATGGCGGGAAGGCTGAAGCCAAGTACGGAGATCTCAAGAACGACATCAAGAAGGCAACGAAATGAACGATTCAATGGCACAGTCGAGTAGCAGGGGCGACACCGCTGATTACCTGCCGGTCGGGGCCGCGTTGTTGAGTGCCTCCACCATTACCGGCGACGATGTCTGCAATATGAAGGATGAGAAGCTCGGTAAGATCCATGACGTTATGCTCGATGTCACTGAGGGGAAAATACGTTATGCAGTCTTGGCGTCGGGCGGTTTTCTTGGCATGGGTGATCGTCTGTTCGCTGTCCCGTGGAAGGCCTTGATGCTGGACAAGGAGAACAAGTGTTTCATGCTGGACGTCGATGTCGAGCGCTTGAAGAACGCGCCGGGCTTCGACAAGGATAAATGGCCGAATATGGCTGACGCCAGCTGGAATTCGACCGTCGAGTCCTACTACGCAAGGTGAGCGGGTTGCTCAGGGGGATCGGTGCGGAAGGTCCAGATAGATGCCTCTCTGGGTCAACCGTGCCGATGAGGTCATCCACCTGCAGGAGATTGAAATGACGAATTATAGAATTCTGGCAATCGTGTTGCTTGTTGTGGGTATGATCCTGCTTTTCTTTGCGTATCAGTCATCCCAAAGCCTAGGCGACCAAGTGACGGAGGCCGTAACCGGCCGCTTCACTGACTCCACTCTCTGGTTTCTTGTTCTTGGCGCGGCATCTGCGGCGGCAGGTGTTGGATTGCTGCTGTTCGGTAAATCCACAAGCAACTAGCACAGTAATCCGAAGTGCGGTACCGGGTAGGATTGACCGGCCGCTTTCCTTGCATGGGATCATGGCTTTTCGTCAAGATTGCAAATCCTTGCGTAGGGCCTGTTCCAGCTCCTTGGTCGCGGTAATGTCGATAAGGGTGATGACCACTCCGTCAATGACATTGTCCAGTCGGCGATAGGGCATGATACGTACGGTGAACCAGCGGTCATTGGTGGTGGTTATCTGTTTCTCGGAAAACGCCAGGGTGCTCAGGGTGTTAAGGGCATCGTCATTGAGTTCCGGGTACAGCAGGCTGGTGGTGAGGTCACTAAGTGGTCGGCCGATATCGCCTTCTCGGATGCTGATGATCTTTGATGCCCGGTCGGTGAAACGGCGGAGATTCAGGTTCTGGTCGAGAAACAGGATGGCTATCTCGATGCTGTTGAGCAGGTTATTCATATCGCTCTGAGCGAGGGCGAGGTCGTCGAGCTTGGTTTGCATTTCCGCATTGATGGTTTGCAGCTCCTCGTTCATGGACTGCATTTCCTCCTTCGACGTGGTCAGCTCTTCATTGGTTGATTGCAATTCCTCATTGGTCGACTGTAATTCTTCGTTGGCTGACTGCAACTCCTCTTGGGACGTGCGGTTTTCTTCTCGCAGCGTCTGGATTTCATCCTGGTACTGCTGCAGCTCCGCGGCATAGGCCTGGTGCGCGGCTGTTGTTGACTTGTTCTTGTTGGCCGGGTTGGCATGGGTCTTGGCGATATCGCGGAACACGATCATCTTCATCCCGCGCAGGGTGGTAGGCTCTCGCAGCGCTTGTACGGTGACGTCGACGCTCTGCATGCCTCCGCCGGGCAGCTGCACCTGCAGGCCTGGCAAGTGCAGCGGTTCGCTCTGGTCCGCAGCCTGGCGCAGTGCGCTGCCGATGGGTGTCCGCAGGCCTTCCCGCACCATGGCGTGAAAATTCCAGTTGGCCTTGCCTGCGGCAGGCTCCAGGTACTTTCCCGTACGCCCGCTGATGTAGACGATATCCCCCTCATCGTTGACCACCACCGCGGCGGGAGCGTAGACCTGCAGCAATACCTGGTCGGCCGCTGCTTGCAGGTTATCCGTTGTCTGGGACGATGAGTTGTTGGCGGACACGGGAAGCTCCTTGGCTATCCAGGACAGGGGTGGAAGCGACTTCACCGGCAACCGGATGTCGCTACTCTGGGCACTATCCTGGCGCAAATAGAGGCGCAACTTGGATTGAATGGGGGCAAAGAGCTGAGTGTGGCGCCCTACCGTTTCCGAGCTTCCCAGCAGCAGTACTCCCCCGGCGCGCAGGCTGTAGTGAAACAAGGGAATGAGTTTGTGCTGCAGGCTCTGATCGAAGTAGATCAGCAGGTTGCGGCAGGAAATCAGGTCAAGGCGGGTGAAGGGGGGATCAAGCACCACATCCTGCTGGGCGAACAGCACCAGGTCGCGGATGTCGCTGTTGATCTGGTAGCCGTCGGCATGGGCACTGAAAAAACGTGCCAGGCGCTCCGCCGAGACACTGCTGCTGATTTCCGCGGGGTAGTGGCCGCGGCGTGCGGTGGCTATGGCATCCGGACTCAGGTCGGAGGCGAAGATCTGCAGGGTAACGTCATGGGCGTTTGGCAGCTTTTCCAGCGCCTCGGTGAAGGCCATGGCCAGGGAGTAGGCTTCTTCGCCGGTCGAGCAGCCCACCACCCAGGCGCGCAGATGGGGCTCCCTTGGCCGTCGCGCCAGCAGCTCTGGCAGGGTGGAATCCACCAGGTACTCCCATACCGGGGCATCGCGGAAAAAACTGGTCACCCCGATGAGCACTTCCTTGAACAGCAGGTCGATTTCCTGGGGGTTGTGCTGGAGATAATCCGCGTAATTCGTCAGGGTGGCGATGCCGTGGATCGCCATTCGCCGTTCCATGCGGCGGTGCAAGGTGCTGGGCTTGTAGAGTGAAAAGTCGTGGCGGGTCCGCCCTTGCAGCAGACGCAGAATGCGTTGCAAGGGTGTCGCTTCCAGCTCTGTTTCCAAATGACCGGGAGCGCCCTGCTTGGGCCCCTGTGCAAGGCAGGCCAGGATGCGAGCGGGCAAGTCGCCGGGCGGGGCAATGATATCGGCGCAGTTTGCGGCGATGGCGCTGCTGGGCATGGCATCGAACTGTGCCGTGTCGGGTTGTTGCACCGCCGTGAGGCCGCCCACGGCCTTGATTGCCTGCAGGCCCAGGGTGCCGTCGGAACCCATGCCGGACAGCACCACGCCGATGGCTTGCTCTCCCTGGGCGCTGGCCAGGGAAGAAAACAGCACGTTGATGGGCAGACGCATCCCCCGGGACTCCAAGGGGGTGGCGAGGTTCAGCCTGCCGTCGACAACGCTGAGTTCGGTATTCGGCGGTATCACGTACACGCAGTCAGGTTCGATGAGGGTGCCTTGCCTGGCTTCCCTTACCGGCATCGGAGTGGCGCGCTGGAGCAATTCCGGGAGCAATGCCTTATGGGTGGGATCGAGATGCTGCACCACCACGTAGGCCATGTGACTGCGTGGGGGGACCCGGGCGATGAATTGCTCCAGCGGCGCTAGGCCACCGGCAGAGGCGCCAATGCCCAGGATTCGCATGGTCACCGGGGACTTGGCGGTGGTGTCGCCGCCTCCGTGATGCGGAACGATAGGGCAGGGGTTATTCGGCATTTCCGCATTCGCGGCAGATCAACAGGATATGCTTGCGCTCTGGCGAGAGTGATGCCATGAACTGCATGTGCCGGAGACTCTGGGTGTGCCCCCCCGTTTTGGCCATGCAGGAAGCCATGGCGCCGCTCTGTGCGACATGTCGCAGCAGCTCAAGCAGTCGTGGCCGGCTTTCCGCGAGAAGGTAGGTGTCGATGGGTCGTCCCTCCAGCTCTTCACGACCGACGCCAAAAAGCTCCGCGGCGGCAAAATTGCCCTGAACCACGTTGCCCTCGAGGTCGACGAGAAGGTAGCCAAGGGGGGCGGAGTCGAAAAGTGTCCGATAAAGGCTAAAACCCTCGGCAAGGGCCCGTTCATTGGCGGCTATCTCCTCGTTCTGCAACTCAAGCTCCACCTGATGAACCTGCAGTTCATGGAGCAGTTTGAGAGCATCTTCCGCTTTTTCTGGATTACTTGACAGCTGGTGGAGCAGGCGTAGGGCATCAACGCCCACCGGCCAGTGATTCGCTGCCGGTGCCGTGCCCGCCTGCAGCTGCGCTTCCGCCTTGTCTCGCAGCTGTGTATAGACATTGGATTCATTAAGGATTATGGGCATACGAGACTCCAAAGCTCACTCACCGGATACAGTTTTCATTGTAGCTTATCGCGGCAGGGATAAAAATGCACATTTCAGGTGTTTTCGGGATGCCCTTATTTTTTTCAAGGCAATTAAACTATTTTCAGTGAGAGTCTGGTCGTGCTGGTTCTATGTGGTTAGTGATATAAGTCCATTGCGGGGTTTTGGAAACGATTTTTCGGTACTTTGACCAAGAAAGAAGGTGCTCCCCTCGCAGATGCACAATGCTACCCGTCACTTGAAATTACGAGAGTTCAGTTATTGGTGAGCTAAGAAGTAGTGGGTTCGGGTTTTGTTTTTTGCAATAACGAAGATTGCCTTTGCAGGTGTCGTACTTATTGCAGGCCGTCTATCTGGCGAACTTGATCAGCGCGGTGCGCTTCGATCCAGATAGGCATCCATCAGCCTGGCGTTGCGCAAATTGGCCTTAAACGCGAAATCGAACATGTCCCCGAACACCAGAATGACGCCGACCAGGGTATCCAGCATGACATTCAACACCATCCGCCTGAGCACCCTGGTGGGTACACCTGCGCGCGCCGTCTGCGCGATGATGTAGAAGGACACCCCTGCCGCCGCGAAATCGCCGACCACCGGTACCAGCCCGATGAGCCCATCGACGCCGATGCGGTAACCGCCGGGCAGTCGGATCGAACTGTCCATCAGGCGCGCGAGCCGGTGCACGCGCTTGCGCGCGTCCGCGGACCGGCGCTGCGGTGCGTCAGCTGGCAGCATCGCCGCGTTCATCGCTTGGCGATGATCCACACTGCGTGAACGATGCCAGGAATGTAGCCGAGCAGCGTGAGCAGAATGTTGATCCAGAAATGCTTGCCGAGACCTTCCTGCAGGAAGACGCCGAGCGGTGGCAAGACGATCGCGACGATAATGCGTAACAGGTCCATTGGCTGCGCTCCTGAGTGAGACGGGATGCTATTTGGACTCCACCGCACGGCATTCGTCAGTGCTTTGACTTCAGCATCTCGTCGCGCTGGTTCTCCGCCCGTGCGGCGCCGATCGCGGTTTCAACCTTTTTCACTTCCTCGGGGGGTGGCAGGACCGCCGGCAACCCGAGCGAATCGATCCACAATTCGCGGAGGAACCCCTTCGTGTGGTGGAGGTGGTGCTCCTCTTCCTCCCCCACCGCGTCAAACGCGGTCTTGAGTGGGCCGGTTTCTTCCCCCTTGCCGTGCTCAGCCAGATGCCCAATCAGTTGCCAGTTCTGGAGATCCTTGGTTTCCGCCAGAACCACGCACTCACCGGCCACGAGTTGAGCGGCCGCAGCACTGGCGTTCGCCTTCGCCATCTCCATCGCGGTGACCAGCGAATCCCCCAGGTGTGCCACCACTTCCCGGCCGGGCGTTACGGTGTCCGGATTCAGTCCCAGTTCCTCGAACACCTTCAGCAGCAGCTGCTCGTGGGTATGGGTCTGCTCAAGATACTCCTCCCATTCACCTTTCAGGTCCTCGTTCTGCGCACAGGACAGTGCGGCTTCGTAGATCTTTATCCCTCCGCGTTCAGTCTCGAGAGCCTGATATAACAACTCATGCAACTGCTCCTTGAGATACGGTTCCTTTTTCATGGTTTTTTCCTTACCACTGGTAGACGGCGCGCCAGCAGGTGGGCTGCGTCAATTGATGGGGTTAAACAATGCGACAGATGCCGGCCAGCTGTAAGTCCAATGCCAGCTGTAAGTCCAATGATAGGTAAGAGACGCTGGCGCGTCGGTGCAGTCGCGCACATAGCGGATATTCGTTCCGGGTGGTCAAGAATAACCTGATGTACGCCTTCCCGCGGCTTGCTGCAAATCTGGGTGCTAGGTGATCTGGATGCCCGCGGCAGGGAATACCGCTGTTGCGTCTGGTAGTGCACAGACACGACGCCGAAGCCTGGCAAAACTCAGGTTGGAAGCACGTCGATTACGATGGTGCATACGCGTCCCTGCGCGCTTGGCGTGCTTCCTGTGAGCACCTTCTGTGCACGGGAATTGGAAATCCATCAGCGACCGAGCATTCCACTGAATGCTGAGGAGTGCGTCTTGCTCGGCGAGGCGAGAGAACGCAGCGTCGGTGCCGCGAAGTCCAAAGCCGTAAGGAAGTACGGCGAGGTTCGCGAGTCGGCACGGACGGAATGGACCGTTCCTAAGGCAAACACCGATTTGGGACGATTGCTGCGTCGAGTCGATCAGGCGCGCTAGCGCTGACGCAATCGTCCGGTTCTGCTATTTACCCTCAGTGTGGCAGCGCACCGACGCGGCTATCGTCCCGGCTGACACTACCTGATCTACACTCCCGATATATAGCGGCAGGAGTTGCCGGTGGACTTGAAAAGCGGCTATCCGTTCTGGGCGGTCAAGAATGGCCTGATGTATGCCTTCCCGCAGCTTGATGCCGATCTGAGCTGCGACGTGGCGGTGGTGGGCGCTGGCATCACCGGTGCGCTGATCGCTGATGAACTGGCTGGCCACGGTCACGATGTCGTCGTGCTCGATCAGCGCGACGTGTGCTGGGGCAGCACATCGGCCAGCACCGCCTTGCTGCAGTATGAAATCGATACCCATGCGATAGATCTCGCCCGGCGCTTCGACCAAGCCTCAGCACTACTCGCATATCAGTCCAGTTTGCGTGCGATCAGCATGATCGAAGCAGTCGCGCGTGCGGTGGGCGATGTCGATTTCGCCAAGTGTGGAAGCCTCTACTACGCCAGCAATCGCGCCGATAATCGACGCTTGACTGACGAATTTGCCTGGCGGAAACAGCACGGCATTGCTTACAGCATGCTCGGTGCCGAATTGCTGCGCGCGCAAATCGAACGCCGCCGGCACACATTGACCGCGCTGTTCTCCTTCACACGGTTGGAACGTCATTGACTAGGGGTCGAAAATCTATGCTCTGGGTTATCGGGGCCACTGTGCTGGCCACCGGCCTGGCACTGTTGTTGTTGCAGAACTTCAAGACACCCGAGAAGTCTATGGAGCGCAAGGTCGAGCATCGCTACGCGGTTTCCGATTCGCAGTTTCGGCGCGAGATGTCTGTTCTGCTGGGCCCGGCGATAGTGGGCGGCAATCAAGTGACTGCGCTGCAAAATGGCGACGAGATTTTTCCATCGATGTTGCAGGCCATTCGCTCGGCACAGACATCGATCACGTTCGAGACCTTCATTTACTGGTCAGGAGACATTGGTGAAGCGTTCTCGCAAGCGCTTTCTGAACGTGCCCGCGCGGGCGTGGCGGTTAGCGTCACCATTGACTGGGTCGGCAGCAACAAGATGGAGCAGTCGCTGTTGGACTCCATGCAGGCCGCGGGAGTGCAGTTGCATCGCTATCGTCCGTTGAGCTGGTACAACATTGGCAGGATGAACAACCGCACCCATCGCAAGCTGCTGGTGGTTGATGGCCGTATCGGGTTCACCGGAGGGGTTGGCATCGCGGATCAGTGGTCTGGCGACGGTGGCGATCCTGATCACTGGCGAGACACTCACTTCCGGATTGAAGGACCCGTGGTGGCGCAGTTGCAAGCGGCCTTCAACGACAACTGGATCCAGACCACTGGCCAAGTGCTGAACGGACCGAGCTATTTTCCAGCCCTTGAGGAGGAGGGCGAGATGGACGCGCACGTCTTCGTTGCTTCGCCATCAGGCGGGAGCGAGAGCATGCACCTGATGTATCTGCTTGCCATCGCGGCGGCCGAGGCGACTATCGACCTGGCGGCATCCTACTTTGTGCCCGACAGGATGTTAATCGAAGCCCTGATCGCAGCCCGCGGTCGTGAGGTTCGCGTTCGCATCCTGTTGCCTGGGCCGCACATCGATGCGGTGACGGTAAAGATCGCTTCCAAGTCGGATTGGGGCGCGCTGCTTGGTGCCGGTGCCGAGATCCACGTCTATCAGCCGACCATGCTGCACACGAAATTGCTGGTCATCGATAACGAGTTTGTTTCGGTGGGTTCAACCAATTTCGACATGCGTTCGATTCGGCTCAATGACGAAGCCAGCCTGAATATCTACAGCAACGATTTCGCCACTCAGATGACCGCAGTGTTCGAGGCCGATCTGCTGTCGGCTGAACCGTATTCCCTTGCTGACTGGAAGAGTCGTCCATGGCGCGAAAAGTTGTCAGAAAAGATTCTCCTACCCATTAGATCGCAGCTTTGAAAATAGGGTTTCTTCCAGATGTCCCCAGGCTGTGGAGCTCATTAATAAGCCAAGCTTGTCAGATAAGGCCGTCACGTCTCTTTGCAATGTAATTTCCCTCCCCCCTGAGGGAAAAATTCAGTCCGGTGTCGGTGTGCCGAGGTACCTCTGAGGTACGTCTCGCGCGCCGAAGGAGTGACTGGCGAAAGGTCACGGCTTAGCGGTCTGGCTTACTGATCTCGTGGCCTATCACGCCGCCCACCGCCGCGCCTCCCACGGTGCCGATAGCGGAGCCTCCGGTGAGCACTGAGCCGCCAACGGCCCCCACGCCCGCACCCACCACGGTGCCCTTGTCCTGCGTCGACATGCCGGAGCAGGCAGCGAGTGACAGCAGTGCCAAGGAAAAGGCAGTGCCAAGAATGAGATGTTTGATGTGTTTCATGATGGCGTCACTCGGGTTAAGAGGCCTTGCTTGCAGCGGGAGTTACCTTGGGAGCGGCGCGGCTACGACGGACCGCCACTCTCAGCATAAGGCATAACGAGAGTGTCATCCGTTTGGTGGCGCACATAGCCTCATGCCGCTTGCATGCCACTTTATTCTGTCGGGACTGGTCAATACCCCACCGTTCTGGTCTAGAATAAGCGAATGGGTCGAGGTGGCGAGAGACGCAATCTGGACCCCAGGCGCATCGCCACCGTACGGAGCGTACGGTTCACGATGTACCCGATACATGCAGGGGGAGCCCCTGCCAGTCACAGTGGTAGACACGATGACGATCATGACTTCCCGAGTCGAGGTGCGCGAGCACTTGGCTCGCGCCTACTGCCCGACCCGTATTCCGGCTGAGGACGAAGCTCGCATCGACGAGATCAAGCGCCTCCTCGAGCTGCACAACGCGGTACTCGTGGCCCACTACTACACCGACGATGCCATTCAGCAACTGGCCGAAGAAACCGGCGGCTGCGTTGCCGATTCGCTGGAGATGGCCCGCTTCGGTGCGCGACACGACGCCGACACCCTGGTGGTGGCTGGGGTGCGTTTCATGGGCGAGACGGCCAAGATCCTATCGCCGGAGAAGCGCGTACTGATGCCCACGCTGGAAGCGACCTGCTCGCTCGACATCGGCTGCCCGGCAGATGAATTCAGCGCCTTCTGCGACCAGCACCCCGACCGCACCGTGGTGGTCTACGCCAACACCTCGGCGGCGGTGAAGGCACGCGCCGACTGGGTGGTGACCTCCTCCATCGCGGTGGACGTCATCGAACACCTGCAGGCCCGCGGTGAGAAGATCCTGTGGGCCCCGGACAAGCACCTGGGCGGTTATATCCAGCAGAAGACCGGCGCCGACATGCTGCTGTGGGACGGCGCCTGCATCGTGCACGAGGAGTTCAAGGCCAAGGGCATCGAGGACCTGAAGGCGCTTTATCCCGACGCCGCCGTGCTGGTGCATCCCGAGTCGCCGGCCTCGGTGGTGGAATTGGCCGACGTGGCCGGCTCGACCTCGCAGCTGATCAAGGCGGCCAAGGAGCTGCCGAACGACAAGCTGATCGTCGCCACCGACCGCGGTATCTTCTTCAAGATGCAGCAGATGGTGCCCGAGAAGACCCTATTCGAAGCGCCTACCGCCGGCAACGGCGCCACCTGTCGCAGCTGCGCCCACTGCCCGTGGATGGCGATGAACGCGCTGGACAACCTGGCTAGTGCCCTGCGTGAAGGCAGCGGCGAGATCTTCGTCGACGCCGAGCTGCGCCTGAAGGCACTCAAGCCGCTGGAGCGCATGCTCAATTTCAATTCCTAAGCTTCGGGCTTCGGGCTTCGGGCTTCGGGTAAAAAGCCCGTGACGTTGTCACGGGCTTTTTACCCTAAACTGCTCGCGGCTCGCGGCTCGCGGCTCGCGGCTCGCGGCTCAGAACTTCTCCATCGTCTCGCGATAGCCCACGAAGTCCTCCCGGCGCTGCTCGATGCGCGCCAGGGCATTGCTGTCGCCGCTCTGTTCCGCCACTCGGCGGGCCACGTCGAGCTGGCGAATCGCGCGCTGAATGTCGCCGGTGAGCTGCATCTGCTCGGCTCGGGCCAGGTGGCCCCAGGCCTCGCGGCCGCTGCGGCCGGCGGCTTCGGCGAGCAGGGTGAAGGCCTGCGGGTCTTCGGGGCGTCGGTTGGAAAGCTCATGCAGGACTCGGTAGGCCTCGTTGGGGTCGCGCTGGAGCAACGCCTCGCCCAGGATGCGAGTGGCCGGCATGTGACCCGGCATCAGGCGCAGCACGCGCCGGCTGCGCTCGATGGCGTCGTCGTAGCGTCCGGCGTCGAAGGCGACCTCGGCAGCACTGACCGGCAGGATGGCCAGATCGGGAAGCTCCCGGGCCAGGGCATCGAGCTGGCTGAGAGCGCTGTCGGTCTGGCCGTGGTGAGCGGCGATCAGGGCGTCGAGATAGCGCCTGGCCGCTGCCGGGGCGTCATCCTGGGCCAGGCGTGTCGCGGCCTGCTGCGGGTCGCGCTGATTTACCGCCAGCAACGCCCGGGCGCGGACCAGATGGTAGATCGGGTCGTCCTCGCGGGGGCGCATGGGCTCGAGCTGCGAAGCGCGGGACTCGGCATCGCTGATGCGCGACTCGGTCAGCGGATGGGTGAGCAGGAACTCCGGCGGGTTGCCGCCCTGCAGGCTCACCTGGCGTTGCATGGCGCGGAACATCCTGACCATGGCATCGGGGTCGAAGCCGGCCTGGGCCATGGTCTGCAGGCCGAGCCGGTCGGCCTCCTGCTCGAAGCGCCGCGAATAGGCCAGCTGGTCCTGGATGAAGGCGGCCTGGGAGCCCATGGCGGCGGCGATGCCGGCGTCGCCGCCGCCGCTGGCGGCGATCAGCATCCCCGCCAGCATCGCCGCCATGGCCGGCAACTGGGTCTGCTCGGCACGCGCCTGGCCGCGTGCGAAGTGGCGCTGGGCCAGGTGGCCCAGTTCGTGGGCCAGCACCGAGGCCACGGCATCCTCTTCGTTGGCGAAGGCGAACAGGCCGGCGTTGACGCCGATGACACCCCCCGGCACGGCAAAGGCGTTGAGTGCGCGGCTGTCTACCAGCGTCACCACGGTACGGGTGTCGGACAGCCCGCTGTGAGGCAGCAGGCGCGATACCAGCGTCTCCAGGTAATCCTGGGCAATGGGATCCTGCCAACTGGGTGCCCGGGCGCGGAACTGACGCAACCAGGCGCGCCCCAGGCGGAACTCCTCGCCGGTCATGGCCTGGCTGCTACCGGTCAGGCTGGGAAGCCCGTAGTCTTCCGTGGCGCTTGTCGGGGCCGGCGCGGTGAGCGCCAGGGTCAGCGCGACGGCACCGGTGGTCAGGCAGGTTCGGGTCTTGCGCAGCATGTGCCAATCTCGTTCGCAGCGGCGGGGTAACCTATCCGACATTGATTCGGCCCGCAAAGTGCCTTTAAATCTCAAGGGTTTTGCGCTTTGTTGCAAGGGCATGCGGCCTGATGTGCATGAGCGTACGTTATTTTTCGGGAGACGACATGGCTGTGCAACCAGATGATGTACTCGATGCCTGCGGCCTGCCTTGCCCGCTGCCCCTGCTGAAGGCGAAGCAGGCGCTGGCCAGGCTCGAGCCCGGCCAGGTACTCGAGATCCGGGCAACCGATGCCGGCTCCTGGCGCGACTTCGAAACCTTCGCCGACAACAGCATCCACGAGTTGATCGCCCGGGAGGAGCGGGGCGAGGTCTACCATTACTGGCTGCGCAAGGGCGAGGAGCCAACCTCATGATTTTGCGTGAGGTCTTCAAGGGCTGGATCGAGCACTACTTCTCCGACGAGGAGGCGGTGATCCTGCTGGTGCTGCTGATATTGGGCTTCGCTGCGGTGATCCTGTTCGGTCGAATGCTGGCACCGTTCCTCACTGCCCTGGTCATCGCTTTCCTGCTGCAGGGGGGCGTCAATGCCCTGACACGGCGCGGCGTGCCGCATCTGCTGGCCGTGATGCTGATCTTCCTCGCTTTCATCGGCGTGCTGCTGGCACTGGCCTTCATTCTGATGCCGTTGATATGGAATCAGCTCGTCAGCCTGGTTCAGGAGACGCCGCGTATCGTCGCCAGCGGCCAGCGCTGGCTGGATGAACTCCAGGAGCGCTATCCCAACCTGGTCACGCCGGACCAGGTGCAGGAGTGGATCGCCGTCGCCGGTCGCGAGCTGACCCAGCTCGGCCAGCGCGCCCTGACCCTCTCGCTGGCCTCGCTGGGCAACTTGCTGGCCTTGATCATCTATCTGGTGCTGGTGCCGATCCTGGTGTTCTTCCTGCTCAAGGATCGCGAGCAACTGGTGGGTTTCACACTCTCGCTGCTACCTCAACAGCGCGCGCTGATGACGCGCATCTGGCAGGAGATGGATGCTCAGATCGCCAACTACGTGCGCGGCAAGTTCATCGAGATCATCATCGTCGGCACGGTGTCGTTCTTCACCTTCGCCTTCTTCGGCCTGCCTTATTCAGCGCTGCTGGCGGTACTGGTGGGCTGTTCGGTGCTGGTGCCCTACATCGGCGCTGCCGTGGCGACCCTGCCGGTGGCCGCCGTGGCGGGCTTTCATTTCGGCATGAGCGACCAGTTCCTCTACGTGCTGGTCGCCTATGGCGTGATCCAGGCGCTGGATGGCAACGTGCTGGTACCGATCCTGTTCTCCGAGGCGGTCAACCTGCATCCGGTGTCGATCATCGTGGCGGTGCTGTTCTTCGGCGGAGTCTGGGGCTTCTGGGGCATTTTCTTCGCCATTCCCCTGGCGACGCTGCTCAAGGCCTTGGTCTATGCCTGGCCGCGAGGAATACGGCAGTACCATGACTCGCTCCAGCCCGTCGAGCTGGAGCAACAGGTCGAGGAGTAAGAGGAACCCGCCGGCGGGTTCCTGGCGAAGTGCCTGCCTGGCTTAATTGCCGGCGTGTAGCGCCTGGGCCGCTTCGAGGACCTCCTGGGCGTGTCCCTTGACCTTGACACCGCGCCACTCGCGGGCAAGCTTGCCTTCGGCGTCGATCAGGAAGGTGCTGCGTTCGATGCCGAGATGTTCCTTGCCATACAACTTCTTCAGCTTGATGACGTCGAACAGTTGGCAGATTTCCTCGTCCTTGTCGGAAATCAGCTCGAAGTTGAACGCCTGCTTGGCCTTGAAGTTCTCCTGAGCGCGAATGCCGTCGCGTGAGGCGCCGAGGATGACCGTATTGGCCGCCTCGAAGTCGGCCTTGCGGTCGCGGAAGTCGCCGCCCTCGGTAGTGCAGCCGGGGGTACTGGCCTTGGGGTAGAAGTAGATCACCACCTGGCGACCCTTGAGTGCAGAGAGGTTGACGGTGGTGTCGCCGGTGGCGGCGGCGCTGAAATCGGGTACCGGTTGGCCGATGGCAAGTGTCATGAGAGGCTCCTTGGCTGGGTGGAAAGCGTTTCATTACACGCAGGCCGACGTGCGCTGTCAAAGAGCGCACGTCGGCCGTGCTGTACAGGCCTGTGCCGCCTGAGTACCATTTACCCTTTGCTCGAGGCCCTGTCGATACGACACCCGAGTGCAGCGTGAGCGGCTATTGCGTAGAGGAAGAGAGATGATCACTGGCAGTATCGTCGCCCTGGCGACGCCGATGAAGGCCAATGGCGATATCGACTGGGAGGCGTTGCGCCGTTTGGTGAACTTCCACCTGGAGAATGGCACGGACGGTATCGTGGCTGCCGGCACCACCGGTGAGCCCACTACCATGTCCTTCGCCGAGCATTTCGACGTGATTCGCGCCGTGGTGGAAGAGGTCGATGGCCGCATTCCGGTGATCGCCGGTACCGGTGCCAACGCCACCTCCGAGGCCGTGGAGCTGGCGCGCTATGCCAGCGAAGTGGGCGCCGACTACTGTCTGTCGGTGTGCCCCTACTACAACAAGCCCACCCAGGAAGGGCTCTATCGCCACTTCAAGGCGGTAGCCGAGGGCAGCCGTCTGCCGGTGATTCTCTACAACGTGCCCGGCCGTACCTGCTCCGATCTCTACAACGAAACCGTGTTGCGCCTGGCCGAGGTCGACAACATCGTCGGGCTCAAGGATGCCACCGGTAACCTGGAGCGCGCCGAAGACCTCATCGCACGCCTCAAGGGCAGCGGTTTCATGCTCTACTCCGGTGACGACGGTACTGCCTGCGAGTTCATGCTGATGGGCGGCAACGGCGATATCTCGGTCACCGCCAACGTGGCGCCCAAGGCCATGCACGAGCTGTGCGTTGCCGCGGTCGCAGGTGACGCCGATCGAGCTCACCAGATCAACACCCGGCTGATGCCGTTGCATACCAACCTGGGCATCGAGTCCAACCCGATTCCGGTCAAGTGGGCGCTGCACCGCATGGGCATGATCGAGGAGGGCATTCGTCTGCCGCTCACTTGGCTGTCCGGCAAGTACCATGCGACGGTGGACGAAGCCCTGCAACTGGCCGGCGTAATCGACGATTGAGGCGGCGTGGAAAGCTCCCGCCGCCCCGATAATCTGACTTGCAAGGTGAATGCATGAACTCTGCGCTGAAATGGATGCCGCTGGTGGCTCTCGCTGCCCTGGCCACTGCTGGCTGTGCCCGCGAAGGCTTCTATGACGATCGCAACATCGATTACGTGAAGGCCCAGCGCAGCGCCCCCCTGGTCCTGCCGCAAGGGCGCAACGAGCAACGTTATCGCGATGCCATGCCGGTACCGGAGGCTCAAGGCAGCCTGCGCACCAGCAGCGAGCGCTTCCACGCGCCCAGCCCGACGCGGCTGGCGTCGGGTGGTGCGGTGGAGCGGGACTTCGTCGAGCGGCGTGAGATCGGCAACGACCGCTGGCTGGTGATCGGTTCCGATCCGGGCATGGTCTGGCCCCAGTTGCAGGACTTCGCCCGCGCTCGCGGCCTGCAGGTACAGGCCAGCGATGACCGCGGCGTGCTGGAAACGGCCCAGGGCCGACTGAGCGTACGTCAGGGGCTGCGTGCCGGCGACAGCGAGGTCCGCTGCGACCAGAACGGGCGCCCTGTGGCAGCCTGCCTCGATGCGCTGGAGCAGCACTTCAGTGCGCGCAGCGCTACCGCCAGTGCCGCGTCGCTGGCTGGGCAGCAGATCGCCAGCGAAGATCGCCTGAGGTTCGAGCAGCTCGCCAGCGGCGAATGGGTGGTGCGCATTCCGCTGGACATCGACCGCGTCTGGGCTGAGCTGAGCCACCAGCTGGAAGCCGACTTCACCGTCGAGGATCGCCGCGAGCTGCTCGAGCAGAACCCGCAGCAGCACGACTTCCTGGTCAACTACATGACCGTCTCAGAGCGTGGCCGTGGCATGCTGCAGATCGTACTGAGCCCTGATGTGCGCCAGATGCCCCAGGAAATCCGCCTGGTACTCGAGTCGGACGGTCCCGAGCGTACCACGCTGCGGGCCGTCAACGAGAGCGAGCGGCGCTTCACCGAAGAGGACGCCCGCGAGCTGCTCGAGCGGGTGTCGGGCCTGCTGCGCTGATGCAGGCAGGGCAGACCATCGAGCCGCCGCCGACCTCGGGCCGGCTCGGCTTCGCCTCGCTCGGCAGTGGCAGCAAGGGCAACGCCACCTTGGTCAGCGACGGCGAAACCTCGGTGCTCGTGGACTGCGGCTTCGGCCTGCGCGAGACCGAGCGCAGGCTGGCGCGCCTCGGCATCCATCCGCGTCAGCTCGATGCCGTGCTGGTGACCCACGAGCACGGCGACCATCTAAGTGGCGTGGGACCCCTGGCGCGGCGACACGGTGTGCCGGTTTATCTCACGCCGGGCACCTGGCTCTCCGGGCGCCTCGGCGAAGTGCCACAGCGCCACTGGATCACACCGCAGTCGCGTTTCGCGGTGAAGAGCCTCGTCGTCGACCCGTTCACGGTACCCCACGATGCCCGCGAGCCGGTCCAGTTTCGCTTCGAATCCCGCGGTTGCCACCTGGGTGTGCTGACGGATCTGGGACACCCCACTGACCACGTCATCGAGGCGTTCCGCGGCTGCGATGCGCTGATCCTGGAGTGCAACCACGACCGTCACATGCTCGAGGTCGGGCCCTACCCACCGCGGCTCAAGCGACGCGTCGGCGGCAACTGGGGGCACCTGGCCAACGTTCAGGCGGCGGCGCTGCTGCAGCGCCTCGGCCTGGACCGTTTGCAGCACATCGTCTGCTCGCACCTTTCGGAACACAACAATCGCCCCGAACTGGCCCTCGAGGCCTTGACGCCACTGCTCGACGGCGACGCATCACGCCTGACGATAGCGGCCCAGGACAGCGGGCTGCATTGGCAGGCGATCACCTGAACGGCCATCCTAATCGTCACGCGTCATCTTTCTGGAGACTCCCATGGAAAAGCGCCAAGAACTCTATGCCGGCAAGGCCAAATCGGTGTATGCCACCGATGATCCCGACCTGCTCGTCCTTCACTTCCGTGACGACACCAGTGCCTTCGACGGCGAGCGTATGGAGTCGCTGGCCCGTAAAGGCATGGTCAACAACCGTTTCAACGCCTTCATCATGGAGAAGCTGGCGGCGGCGGGTATTCCCACCCATTTCGAGAAGCGGCTTTCCGATACCGAGAGCCTGGTCAAGAAGCTCGACATGATCCCGGTGGAGTGCGTGGTGAGAAACATCGCCGCCGGTGGCCTGGTCAAGCGCCTGGGCGTGGAAGAGGGCCGCGAACTCACGCCGCCTACCTTCGAGCTGTTCCTCAAGAACGATGCGTTGCACGACCCGATGATCAACGAGTCGCTGGCCGAGACCTTCGGCTGGGCCACGCCCGAGCAGCTCGCCGAGATGAAGGTGTTGACGTTCAAGGTCAACGAGGTGCTCAAGCAGCTGTTCGCCGCTGGCGACCTGTTGCTGGTGGATTACAAGCTGGAGTTCGGCCTGTTCAAGGGCCGGATCGTGCTCGGTGACGAGTTCTCGCCGGATGGCTGCCGCCTGTGGGACGCGAAGACCCGCGACAAGATGGACAAGGACCGCTTCCGCCAAGGCCTCGGGGGCGTGATCGAGGCCTACGAGGAAGTGGGCCGGCGCATTGGCGTGACGTTCGCCTGAGGCGGGAAAGCACCGCTACGTGCCAAGTAGAAAGGCTCCACAACGCCCTCCTTGCGAGGGCGTCACCGTTTCAGGCCGGAACGATGTCCACCACTTCCATCAACGTGGCCTGCGCCTCCTCGATGACGCGAAAGCGCACGTCGACATCGCGCAGGCGCACGCCGTAGAGCCGCGACTCGGCGCCCTTGCGATAGGCCGGGCGCGGATCCTGGGCGAGCACCTGGCGAATCAGTTCGCGCAGCGAGTCGCCGTCGTTCCGTTCGTTCAGCGCCGCTTCGGCCTCGTCCGAGAAACGCACCGCCAGTTGCGGGGGCGCCTCGGGCGCGTAGCCGGCCCGTGCCTCGGGGCGCGCCTCCGCCCAAGGCAGGTAGGGCTTGATGTCGAGCACCGGGGTGCCGTTGACCAGATCGCAGCCACCCAGCACCAGGCGTACCCCGTTGCGGGTGTCGATCCCGAGCAGCTCCACCAGGGACTGCCCCAACCGGTTAGGCCGGTGAGTGCTGCGGCTGGCGAAGACGCCGACCTTGGCGTTGCCGCCGAGCCGCGGCGGGCGTACCAGCGGCGACCAGCGCTCGGGGCTGTGGTGGAAGACGAAGGTCAGCCACAAGTGGCTGAAGGCCTCGAGGCCGCGCACCGTCAAGGGATCGTCATAAGGCGGGGCGAGAATCAGGGCGGCGCGGGCAGCCGACGCCAGGCCGGGTTGGCGCGGCACGCCGAACTTGTCGGGAAAGTCGCTCTCGATGTGCCCGATGGGCTGCATCGTGTAGCCGCTGGCAGGAGGCGTTGGGCTGGTCATGGCGTTGCATTATGCCTGCCATTGGCCGCAGCGGCGAGCTTGTGTACTCTGCACGGCGAGGCAGACAACGCGAGACACGGGCAGGGAAGATGGAAACGATGACGACGAACGATGCACCGCCTGCGAGGAGCGGTTCGCCGCGGATCCTCTACCGGCAGGCCAAGGCACGTGACGCTGCCGATCAGGCCGAGGTCTTCCACCACGCCGTGATGCAGGGCGCGGCCGCCCATTACAGTGTCGAGCAGCGCAAGGCCTGGGCCGCGACGATGCCAAGAGAGGCCAGCGTATGGGCCGCCCGCCAGGCGCTCTACACGACCCTGTTGGCCACCTGCGACGGGCGCTGCGTGGGGTTCCTGGAGTTGGACATCCCCAAGGGGCATATCCACACCCTCTATGTCTGGCCATCACTGGCGCGGCGCGGCATCGGTTCGACGCTGCTGGTACACGCCGAGCGGATGCTGCTCGAGCACGGCTGCGCGCGTGCTACCATCGACGCCAGCCGCATGCTGGCCGAAAGCCTGCTGCACCGCGGCTGGCGCGATCTCGGCACGGAATGGGTCACGCGTGGCGGCGTGCGCCTCGAACGCCAACGGCTGGAGAAGCGGCTCAAGGCCGTCGAGACCTAGGAAACTCAGGCGTCGCGGAGGCCGGTGATACGCATCGACAGGTCGATTGCCTTGACGTCCTTGGTCAAGGCACCGCTGGAGATGCAGTCGACGCCGGTCTCGGCGATCTGACGCAGGGTCGTCTCGTCGACGTTGCCGGAGGCCTCCAGCGTCGCCCGGCCCGCATTGCGCTTCACCGCCTCGCGCATGTCCTCGAGGCTGAAGTTGTCCAGCATGACGATGTCGGCACCGGCCGCCAGGGCCTGATCGAGTTCGTCGAAGTTCTCCACCTCCACCTCCACCGGCAGGTCGCGGGCGATGCTGCGCGCCTCCTTGACCGCAGCGGCGATGCTGCCGCAGGCGGCGATGTGGTTCTCCTTGATCAGGAAGGCATCGTACAGACCGATGCGGTGGTTGTGCCCGCCACCACAGGACACCGCGTATTTCTGTGCCAGGCGCAGGCCCGGCAGGGTCTTGCGGGTGTCGAGCAGGCGCACGCCGGTACCTGCGAGCAGATCGACGTAGTGGCGCGTGCGGGTGGCAGTGGCGGAGAGCGTCTGCAGCAGATTGAGGGCGGCGCGCTCCCCGGTCAGCAGGCGGCGGGCGGGGCCTTCGATTTCCAGGAAGCATTGCCCGGCCTCCAGGCGATCGCCGTCGGCGGCGCTCCAGTGCAAACTGATGCTGGGGTCAAGGCGACGGTAGATCTCCTCGACCCAGGCCATGCCGCACAGGACCGCGGGTTCGCGGGTGATGACCCGGGCCGTGGCCCACTGCGACTCGGGAATCAGTTGCGCGGTGATGTCGGCAGGGCCGACGTCCTCGGCCAGCAGGTGGGCGGCGGCTTCGCGGATCGCTTCGGCAAGGGCGTCCTGATAATGCATGGCGGGCCTTTTCATGTTCATGGAGCGTCGGGACCGTCATTATAGGGAATCCAGGTCCAGGACGTCAGGGGAACGAGATGAGAATCGAGGAAGGCTGGCTAGGAGGCGCGCGACGGGTGCCATCGCCCAACCAGGACGCACGCCCTCAGGGCGAGGTCTCGGCGGTGGTGCTGCATTCGATCAGCCTGCCGCCCGGCGAGTTCGGTGGCGAGCACATCGAGCGGCTGTTCACCAATTCACTGGATGCCGCGGTGCATCCCTTCTTTGCCGGCATCGCCCAGCTGCGCGTCTCCGCCCACCTGCTGATCCGTCGCGATGGCGAGTGCGTGCAGTTCGTACCCTTCGACCGGCGTGCCTGGCACGCCGGCCGTTCGTGCTGGATCGACCGTGGGCGGGCGCGTCGCGCACTGAACGACTTCACCGTGGGTATCGAGCTGGAGGGCGATGAGATCCATGCCTATCGTGACGCCCAGTACCGGGCTCTGGCCGCTGCGATGAAGGGGCTGATGGTGGTCTACCCTGAGGTGAATCCCGCACGCATTACCAGCCACGCGAGGGTGGCGCCGCTGCGCAAGAGCGACCCCGGCCCCACCTTTGACTGGGCCTATTTTCGCCAGTGCCTCAAGGCGTTGGGGTGAAGAGGGGCTGCGTGCGGCAATATGGGGAGGCATGATCATACGGTAGTTTTATTACATTTCGGGCCTAACCGCGGTAGAACCATAATAGTTGTCGTAACATCTTGTGTTGCCATGCAATGTCCAGTGTGTGGAAAAGAATTCCATTTCTCTGAGATTGGCAGGGAGGTCACTTTACGGTATGTTCTACGCCATTCGTTGTATGCGCTTCTGTAAAATGACTACAACAGCCGCGTCGCGGCCTGACATCCCCTGATCGTCAGCGGTACGACCTGCCCCATGGTCTATCCGCGTGGGGCTACCTGACATCACATTGTCACTCGGAGAGACGTCTATGAGTCTGGAGGCAAGAGAAGATTTCGATCCGGTCGAAACCACGGAATGGCTGGATTCCCTGGAGTCGGTCCTGGATCGTGAGGGCGAGGAACGCGCCCGGTACCTGCTGTCACGCCTGGCTGACCGGCTGCGCCGTGACGGCATGCAGGCACCCTTCTCGGTGACGACGCCGCATCGCAACACCATCCCGGTGCACCGCGAGGCGCCGATGCCAGGTGACTTGTTCATGGAGCGGCGCATCCGCTCGCTGATCCGCTACAACGCGATCGCGCAGGTCATTCGCAACAACCGCGCCAACCCGGGCCTGGGTGGGCACATCGCCAGCTTCATGTCCGCCGCGACGCTCTACGATGTAGGCTTCAACCATTTCTTCCGCGCCCCCAACGGCGATTTCGGAGGCGACCTGGTCTACATCCAGGGTCACGTGGCGCCGGGCGTCTATGCCCGGGCCTACCTGGAAGGACGCCTTACCGAAGCGCAGATGGACAAGTACCGCCAGGAAGTCGACGGTGACGGCCTGTCGTCCTATCCGCACCCCTGGCTGATGCCCGACTTCTGGCAGTTCCCCACGGTTTCCATGGGCCTGGGCCCGATCCAGGCGATCTACCAGGCCCACGTGATGAAGTACCTCGATTCGCGCGAGCTCAGGGAGATGCACGATCGCAAGATCTGGTGCTTCATGGGCGACGGCGAGTGCGACGAGCCGGAATCGCTGGGTGCCATTCACCTGGCCAGCCGCGAGAAGCTCGACAACCTGATCTTCGTCATCAACTGCAATCTGCAGCGCCTCGATGGCCCGGTACGTGGCAACGGACGCATCATCGACGAACTCGAGGGCGTCTTCCGCGGCGCTGGCTGGAACGTGCTCAAGGTGGTCTGGGGCCGTCTGTGGGACCCGCTGTTCGAGAAGGACAAGAAGGGCATCCTGCAGAAGCGCATGGACGAGGCGGTCGACGGCGAGTACCAGAACTACAAGGCCATCGACGGCGGCTACACCCGCGAGCACTTCTTCGGCAAGTACCCGGAAACCGCCGAGATGGTCAAGGACATGTCCGATGAGGACATCTGGCGGCTCAACCGTGGCGGCCATGACCCGTTCAAGGTCTACGCGGCCTACCATGAGGCGGTCAACAACGCCAATGGCCGCCCCACCGTGATCCTGGCGCATACCGTCAAGGGCTACGGCATGGGCAGCGGTGAAGGCGAGGCTTCCATGGAAGCCCACCAGGTCAAGACCATGGAGTACGAGGCGCTGCGCAAATTCCGCGACCGTTTCGGCATTCCGCTGACCGACGAGCAGCTCAAGGAGGTGCCGTACTACAAGCCGGAGGACGATTCGCCCGAGCTCAAGTACATGCACCTGCAGCGTGAGCGTCTGGGTGGCTACCTGCCGCAGCGCCGCAGCGACTTCCAGGCGCTGACGATCCCCAGCCTCGAGGACAAGACCTTCGCTACCCAGCTGGTCGGCTCCAAGGGACGTGAGATTTCCACCACCATGTCCTTCGTGCGCATCCTCAACGGCCTGGTGAAGGACAAGAAGATCGGCCAGCAGGTAGTGCCCATCGTACCTGACGAGGCGCGTACCTTCGGCATGGAGGGGATGTTCCGCCAGCTCGGCATCTATACCTCCGAAGGCCAGAAGTACGAGCCCGTCGACAAGGGCCAGATCATGTTCTACCGCGAGGACAAGAAGGGCCAGATCCTCGAGGAAGGCATCACCGAGGCGGGCGCCATGTCGGCGTGGATCGCCGCGGCGACCTCCTACAGCAACCACAACCTGCCGCTGCTGCCGTTCTACATCTACTACTCGATGTTCGGCTTCCAGCGCATCGGCGACCTGGCCTGGGCGGCCGGCGACCTGCAGGCGCGCGGCTTCCTGGTCGGCGGTACTGCCGGGCGCACCACGCTGAACGGCGAGGGCCTGCAGCACCAGGATGGCCACAGCCACCTGCAGGCGGCGACCATCCCCAACTGCCGCAGCTACGACCCGACCTATGCCCATGAGGTCGCGGTGATCGTTCAGGATGGCCTGAAGCGCATGTTCGCCGACAAGGAGAACTGCTTCTACTACCTGACGGTGATGAACGAGAACTACGAGCACCCCGAGCTCGAGAACGTTCCGGCCGAGGACATCATCAAGGGCATGTACCTGCTGCGCGAGCACCAGGGCGACAAGGGCCACGTGCAACTGCTCGGCTCCGGTACCATCCTGCGCGAGGTGGAAGCGGCGGCCCAAATGCTGGCCGAGGAGTGGGGCGTGGCTTCCGACGTGTGGAGCGTGACCAGCTTCAACGAGCTGCGTCGCGAGGCCCTGCTGCTCGAGCGTGAAGCCTTCATCAACGCTGCCGAAGAGCCGGTCAAGCCGCACGTCACTCGCTGCCTGGAAGGCCGCAAGGGGCCGGTCATCGCGTCCACCGACTACATGCGTCTGTTCGCCGACCAGGTCCGTGCCTGGGTGCCGACTGACTACCATGTACTGGGAACCGACGGCTACGGCCGCTCCGACACCCGCGAGAAGCTGCGCCACTTCTTCGAGGTCGATCGCTACTTCGTGACCGTGGCCTCGCTGAAGGCGCTGGCCGACCGCGGTGAGCTGGATCGCAAGGTCGTCGCCGAGGCGATCAAGAAGTATGGCATCGATCCCAACAAGCCCAACCCGCTGACCAGCTGATCCGGTGGCAAGGCGGGCATGAGCCCGCCTGTTCCAGGCACGATTTGGAAGGAGCGCGACCTTGAGTAGCGAAATCATAAAAGTTCCAGACATCGGCGGCAGCGAAGACGTCGAGATCATCGAAATCGCCGTATCCGAAGGGGATGTCATCCAGCCCGAGGACACCCTGATCACGCTGGAGTCGGACAAGGCCAGCATGGACGTACCCTCGCCCAAGGGCGGCAAGGTCGTCCGCGTGCTGGTGAAGGAAGGCGATACCGTCTCCGAGGGCGACGACATCGTCGAACTCGAGGTGGAGGGCGGCGGCAGTGATGACGCCGGCAGTGGCGAGAAGGCCGATGCCAAGCGGGAAGAGGCGCCCAAGGAGCCCCAGGCCGCCGAAGAGAAGCCGGCAGCGAAGAAGGCCTCCGGTGGCGGCAAGCGCACCGTCGAGATCAAGGTACCCGACCTGGGCGGTTCCGAGAACGTCGAGGTGATCGAGGTGGCCGTCTCCGAAGGCGACGAGGTGAGCGAGGAGGATCCGCTGATCACCCTGGAGTCGGACAAGGCCTCCATGGACGTGCCTAGCCCCTACAGCGGCAAGCTGGTCACGCTCACCGTCAAGGAGGGCGATACCGTCTCCGAGGGCGACGTGATCGGCAGCATGGAGATCTCCGGCGACGGCGAGGCTGACGAGGCCGAGCCCGAGGCGGTGGAAACCACCGCGGAACCCGCCGAACAGGCCGAGGCCCCGGCCGAGGAAGAGGCGACGAGCGGCGAGCCCGAGCGCAAGGAGATCCGCGTACCCGATCTCTCCGGCTCGAGCGATGTGCCGATCATCGAGATCGCCGTCAGCGCCGGCGACGAAGTCGACGAGGAGGATCCGCTGATCACCCTGGAGTCCGACAAGGCCTCCATGGACGTGCCGAGCCCCTACAAAGGCAAGCTGATCGAACTCACGGTGAAGGAGGGCGACACCGTCTCCGAGGGTGACCTTATCGGCTATATCGAGGTTGCCGGGGCCAAGCCGCGGGCGGCCACGCCGAAGGCCAGCAAGGCGCCGAGCGAGCCGAGCGAAAAGCCGGCATCGGCCACTCAGGCCACGCCGACCCCGGCCGGCACGCCGAGCCCCGAGGCGCAGATGGCGGCCCACAAGCCGCGCGACGGCAAGCTGGTCCACGCCGGCCCCGCGGTGCGCATGTTGGCGCGCGAGCTGGGCGTTGACCTGGGGCTGGTCAAGCCGAGCGGGCCCAAGGAGCGGGTGCTCAAGGAGGACGTCCACGCCTACGTCAAGCAGGTGATGGCCGGCCAGGGCAAGGCCCCGGCGGCTGCAGCACCTGCGGCAACCGGCGGCGCGGGCATCCCGCCGGTACCGGACCAGGACTTCAGCCAGTTCGGCGAGATCGAAGAGAAGCCGATGGGCCGCCTGCTCAAGATGGGCGCGACCAACCTGCATCGCAGCTGGCTCAACGTGCCCCACGTCACTCAGTTCGACGAGGCGGACATCACCGAGCTGGAGGCCTTCCGCAAGTCGATGAAGGCCGAGGCCGAGGCCCAAGGGGCCAAGCTCACGCCGCTGCCGTTCATGATCAAGGCGTGCGCCTTCGCCCTGCGCAAGTTCCCGCAGTTCAACGTCAGCCTGAAGAGCGACGGCGAGACCCTGGTGTGGAAGAAGTACGTCCACATCGGCGTTGCAGTCGACACACCCGACGGGCTGATGGTGCCGGTGATCCGCGATGCCGACAAGAAGTCGCTGATCGCCCTGGCCAAGGAGAGCGTCGAGCTGGCGGGCAAGGCGCAGTCGAAGAAGCTCAAGCGCGAGGAGATGACGGGTGGCTGTTTCACCATCTCCAGCCTGGGTTCCATCGGCGGCACCGCCTTCACGCCTATCGTCAACGCCCCGGAGGTTGCCATTCTCGGCGTCTCCAAGGCGCAGATGAAGCCGGTGTGGAACGGTTCCGACTTCGAGCCGCGGCTGATGATGCCGCTGTCGCTCTCCTACGACCACCGGGCCGTCAACGGTGCCGATGCCGCACGCTTCACCGCCTTCGTGGCGGCGGCGCTGAGCGATATCCGGCGGCTGCTGATGTGACCCTTGTCTGAAGCAGTACCGACGGCGCCCTGCGGGGCGCCGTCGGTGTTTGAAGCCTCCACTTTAGGGTAGGGATACCAAAGTGCAACCTTGCCTTAATTGGCTGAAAATGCAGTGGCTTTGAGCAAGCACATGGGGCTCGATCAGTAGCGCGCGGTTGTCTGCCGCCGCCGCCGCGGTTATCGTTCATGACATTCCCTTTACTCACAAGAATTTCCACTCTCTCAAGGAGCAGCTAGATGCGTTTGATCCTGTTGGGCGCGCCGGGTGCCGGCAAGGGTACCCAAGCCCAGTTCATCTGCGATCGCTACAAGATTCCGCAGATATCCACCGGCGACATGCTGCGCGCTGCGGTCAAGGAAGGCAGCGAGCTGGGTCTCAAGGTCAAGGAGATCATGACCAGTGGTGGCCTGGTGTCCGACGATCTGATCATTTCACTGGTCAAGGAGCGTATCGCGCAGCCCGACTGTGAGAACGGCTTCCTGTTCGACGGCTTCCCACGCACCATTCCCCAGGCAGATGCCATGAAGGAGGCCGGGGTCAAGATCGACCACGTCCTCGAGATCGCCGTGGCGGACGAGGAGATCGTCAAGCGCTTGGCGGGGCGGCGTGTGCACCCCGGCTCCGGTCGTGTGTACCACGTCGAGTACAATCCGCCGAAGCAGGAAGGCAAGGACGACGCTACCGGTGAGCCGCTGATCCAGCGCGACGACGATCGCGAATCCACCGTGCGCAACCGCCTGGCGGTGTATCACGAGCAGACCGCACCGCTGGTCGACTACTACCAGCAGTGGGCCGAACAGGAGCCGGAAGCGGCGCCTGCCTACCATCGCGTGGAAGGTATCGGCAGCGTCGACGAGATCACGCGCAAGGTGACCGAGGCATTGGACGGTTAACGTTTGCCAACAGCTCTCTTCTGCAATGGCCCGCCTCGGCGGGCCATTCGCATTGTGGATCATCGTCCCGCGCGCCGCAGCGGCGTATAATGGTCCGCCCATGCCATGACACGATATTTCCTATGCCGATCCTGCTGGCTCTCGATGCTTCTTCCGGTGCTTGCTCTGCCGCTCTGTTGATACGGCGCGACGGCGCCGAGGAGCGGCTCGTGACTCGCTTCGCCCTGACACCCCGAGAGCATACCCGCCGCCTGCTGCCGATGGTCGACGATGTGCTGGCCGAGGCGGGCGTGTCACCTTCCGAACTGGACGCCGTGGCCTACGGCCGCGGCCCAGGCTCCTTCACCGGGCTGCGTATCGCCGCCGGCACGGCCCAAGGGCTGGCCTATGGCCTGGACCGCCCCTTGCTGGGCGTCTCGACCCTCGAGGCGCTGGCCCTGGCAGCGCATCGACGCCACGGCGTCGAGCATGTCGTCACGGCCATGGATGCGCGCATGGGCGAGATCTACGTTGCCGCCTGGCGCTGTCGCGATGGCGCGACCGAGACCCTGCTCGAGGAGGCCGTAATGCCGCCGCAGCGCCTGCAACTGCCCGAGGTTTCATACGAAGGCGGATGGTATGGCATCGGCTCCGGCTGGACGCTGTGGGAGGCGATGCCGGTAGAGGTGCAGGCGAGCGTCAGCCAGCGTGACGTCGAGTCGGAACCGGCGGCCGAGGAGATGGTATTGCTGGCTGCCAGAGACTATGCACAGGGCGTTCGCCCCGCCGCCCATGAGAGCCAACCGATCTATCTGCGCGATCAGGTAGCGTGGCAGAAGGGCAAATGAGCCGTAGCGCTCGGCCACGAGGCGACGATGTGAGCGCAAGCAGCGAGTTGGAGCTCCGGCGCGACGGGGACACGCTGGTGCTGGCCGGCGACCCGGCCCGCTACGGCAAGCCGCTCAAGGTCGATTTCGCCGAAGGCCGGGTGGCGCATCGACGCCGCTTCGGCGGTGGGAGGGGGCAGCTCATCGCCCGGGCCTGTGGTCTGGCGGCCGGAGTAACCCCCAGCGTGATCGATGCCACTGCCGGCCTTGGGCGAGATGCCTTCGTACTGGCAAGCCTCGGTGCCGAGGTACTGCTGATCGAGCGCGTGGCTCAGATTCATGCCCTGCTGCAGGATGGCCTGGCGCGTGCCGCCCGGGACCCCGAGGCGGCGGAAATCGTCGCCCGCATGCACCTGGCCCATGGCGACGCCGCTTGCGATCTCGCTGCGCTGGTTGCCGCTAGCACGGTGGCGCCCCAAGTGATCCATCTCGACCCTATGTTTCCCCACCGCGAGAAGTCGGCGCTAGTGAAGAAGGAGATGCGCCTGTTCCGCGAACTCGCTGGCAGCGACGACGATGCGCCACGGCTGCTGGAGGCGGCGCTGGACGTGGCCACCCACCGCGTGGTGGTCAAGCGACCGCGCAAGGCGCCGCCCATCGCGGGCCCGGCGCCGCAGCACGTCATCGAAGGCAAGACCAGCCGCTACGACCTCTACGTGCACCGTTCCCTCAAGGCTTCCCCTATCTGTGGCTGATGAGTTGTAGCCTATGCCGCAGCGCAGGATCGTACAGCTCACCGGTTCGCTGTGCCGCGCTGCGCAGGCGCTCGTCGAACCACAGCACCCCATCTCGCTCCCAGATCCAGCCTTCGGCTTCCAGGCTCTCGATCAAACTGGCGAACAGCTTGCGGTCGAAGAATTCCGGTGCATCCCGCCCGGTAAGCAGTGCCAGGCGCTCGGTCAACTGCTGGCTGCGTTCGGCCAGGGCATCACGATCCAGCGTTCCGGCCGGCTGATCGAGCAGAATCGCCAGCAATAGATAGCCGCGTTCCAGCGAGGGTTGCATCAGTCTCGCCAGCAAGCGCAGCTGCTCGCCTGCCTCCAGGCTTCTGGGGCGCTGCCAACCGGCGTTATTCCGCTCCAGCAGCCCCTTCTTGCAGAGTGCCTCCAGTATGGCAGGCAATGCCTGGGGCAGCGCCACCGGCTCGAGGAACAGCTCGCGGGCCAGGATCGGCCAGGGTGGCGCGAGCTGGGCCAGCAGGTTCTCGAGATCCTGGCGCGTGGCATGACGAAAGGCGAAGGCGGTCAGGCCGGCAAGGGCGAACAAGTGCAACACGTTGTTGCGGTACCATACCAACAGGCTGGCCTGCTCCGCCGTCGCCACCAGAATATCGCCCAGCGCATGGGGTCGACGCTCGATCATCCCCAGCGCAACGACCTCGGCGATCCAGTCGTCGGGGTTGCCCTGGGGCAGGCTGACGTGCTGCCCTCCGGGGCAGTGGCGCTGCAGGGATGCCAGCAGCTCCAACTGACGCGACATGAGGCTGGCTTCGATGGCGTGGTGAGGCGTGGCCAGCAGTACCAGTGCCACCAGATTGACCGGATTGAGAGCCGCCGCGGCATTGATGCGCCGGGCCAGTTCGTCGCCCAGCTCCGGCACGGCCAGGTTGAGCCAGGCCGGCTTTTCCGATGTGGTGCCTGCGCGCCAGTCAGGTGTGCTGGCGTCGAGCCAGGGGCCGAGCTGCAGCGGCTCGCCGACGTTGACCGACACCTTGCCGAACGGCTGGCGCAGCTTGCCGAGAACTCCGAGCAGCGCCAGCGGCGATTCCTTACGCTTCTTGCCGCCGCGCAGCTCGCGCTGATAACTGGCGTTCTCGATGATGCGCTCGTAGCCGATGTACACGGGAACGAAGGCGAGCCGGGGTGGGCTGGTATTGTCGGCGCTGCGGCGGAACGAGCGCAGCGTCATCGACAGCATGCCGGGGCGTGGTAAGAGCATGCGCCCGCTGCGTGACCGGCCGCCCTCGATGAAATACTCCAGCGGGTGACCGCGCTCCAGCAGGCGATGCAGATACTCGTTGAACACCGCCGCATAGAGTGGCTTGTCGCGGAAGCTGCGACGCATGAAGAAGGCGCCGCCGCGGCGTAGCAGCGGGCCGACCAGCGGCATGTTCAGGTTGCGCCCGGCGGCGATGTGCGGTGGCATCAGGCCGTCGCGGTAGAGCACGTAGGAAAGCAGCAGGTAGTCGATATGGCTGCGATGGCAGGGCACGTAGACCAGCGTATGTTCGCCTGCCAGTGCCTTGACCCGGTCGAGGCCACGCACCTCGACGCCGTCGTATAGCCGGTTCCACAGGCGCCGCAGCAAGCCGTCCATGAAGCGCAGCACCGGGTAGGTCATGTTCGAGGCGATCTCACGGCCATAGCGCAGGGCTCGCCGCTGGAGCCGCTCGGGGGAACGTTTCTCGGCTGGCGCCAGTTCGCCGATGACCCGGCGCACTGCAGGGCTCGCTACCACGCCTTCGATCAGGGTGCGGCGGTGGGAGAGGTCGGGGCCGAGTACGCGTGCACGCATACGCCGGAAATGGATGCGCAGTAGTCGCGCGGTCTTGCGGTTGGCCACGGCGGGGCCACGCTCGTCCAACAGGTCGCGCAGTTGCAGCGGTGCGCCGAAATGTACCTCCACGCTCTTGCCGTTGACCAGCACCGAGAATGCCCGGCGCAGTCGCCCGGTCAGCTGCCAGCTGTCGGCGGCCAACAGATGCCAGAAACCGAAGCGCTTGCCGGGCGCTCGGCCCCAGAACACACTGACTGGGATCAACTGGACATTGGCCTCGGGGTGGGTGTCCAGATGTTCCAGCGCTTGGCGAAAGGGAGCCTCGAGCGCGCCTGTGCGTCGCCAGAGGCGGTGCTGCCTGGCGGGTAGTGCCACGCTGGCCGGTAGCGCCAGGCCATTCAGATCGAGGCGTCCCTGGGCCGGTGGCAAT
Source organism: Billgrantia sp. Q4P2 (assembly GCF_052806135.1). Lineage (NCBI taxonomy): Bacteria > Pseudomonadati > Pseudomonadota > Gammaproteobacteria > Oceanospirillales > Halomonadaceae > Billgrantia > Billgrantia sp. Q4P2. The sequence continues at coordinate 6,792 of NZ_JBRBAI010000003.1, read as the reverse complement.
CCGTGGCGCTGGCACAGCACCTCGAGCAGCAGGGCGTCGGAAAGCGCCGGATGGGGCAGCACGTAGAGCGTGGGTCGCGAGGGGGCGATGGCCAGTTCCTTGGGCTCGGGCTCGATGAGCCGGGTCTCTACCCAGGCCTTGAGCAAGCCCTTCAACGGAGCGCGTAGTACAGCGAGCAGAGTGTGGGCTAGGGCCATCCGATTGCCTCGAGGTCGAACCGAGGGGCCAGTATAGCCATGGCACCCTGTTTGGGTCAGGTGCTTTCCCTCGTCGTGCAAACGTGCGTCAATCACGGCAGGCAAGGAGACGGGAGGCATGCCATGCATGGCGTGTGGCGGGATGGCAATCGATTCGAGCTGCTGGCGGAGTCGTCGTGCTTTCTGCCGGCGATGTTCACGGCCATCGAGCAGGCGCGTCGCTCGATACTGATCGAACTCTACCTGATGGAGTCGGGGCGGCTGGCCACGCAGCTGATCGATGCGCTGTGCCGCGCGACGGAGCGGGGCGTGACGGTGGCCGTGATGCTGGATGCCTATGGGGCCATGGGGCTCGCCGGGGAGGACCGTGACCGCCTGGAACGGGCCGGCGTGGCGCTACGCTTTTTCAACCCCTTGGGGCTGCGTTCGTTGACGCGCAATCTGACCCGCGACCACCGCAAGCTGGTGGTAATCGACGGCCGGGTCGCCTTCACTGGTGGCTTCGGCGTGCTCGACGAGTTCCTCGAAGCCTGGTACGAGGTCGCGATACGTATCGAAGGGCCGGTCATCGCCGACTGGGTGCGGCTGTTCTCACGGCTGTGGGATTCGCCAATGACGCGAGGAGCGGGCGAGGCGGCCCTGGTGCGACATCTGCAGCTCGAGCTCAGCCCTCACGAGGACTATCATGGCATGCGTGGCCGGGTGGTATGGGGGCAGGGCTACCGCTACCAGGCCATTCGTCACTCGCTGTATGGCCGGGTATCATCGGCCCAGCGCCGTATCTGGCTGTGCACGCCCTACTTCGTACCCACCTTCAGTTTGCGCATGCGGCTGGCCCGCGCCGCTCGCCGCGGCGTCGACGTGCGCCTGCTGCTGCCCGGCCGTGACCACGATCACCCCTGGGTGCGCTATGCCGGCCAGCGCTTCTATCGACGCCTGCTGCGCGCCGGCGTGCGCATCTTCGAGTTTCAGCCTACTTTCATCCATGCCAAGTTCTCGTTGGTTGACCAGTGGTCGAGCCTGGGTTCGTGCAATTTCGACCACTGGAGCCTGCACTGGAACCTGGAGGCCAACCAGGAGGTAGACGACGCCCGCTTCGCCGGCGAGGTGGCGGCGCTGTTCGAGCGCAACTTCGCCGCCAGCCGCGAGATCACCTATCGGGCCTGGGTGCAGCGGCCGCGCTGGCAGCGCTTCAAGGAATGGTTATTCGGCAGCTTCGACGCCTGGCTGACGCGGTTGAGGTAAGGTGGCTCCGAAGGCAGGCTCTCAAGCTTCCATCCGCGAGAAGAGTTGGGCGCGCTTGACGGTGGCGGAAGCGGGTTCTCCATAGAGTGACCTGTACTCGATAGAGAAACGGCCCAAATGATTGAACCCCCATTTTTGAGCCACTTCTCCAATGGGAAGTCGATTGCCCGGCGATGACAGTTCCCTATGTACTGCCTCGAGCCGAACCTGACGCAGATAACGCAGCGGAGAGGTATGGTGGTGGCGCTGGAAACCGGCTTGCAGCGCACGAACGCTGACTCCCGCAGCCTCGGCTATCTCGCTGACGCTAAGTGGGCGATGCAAGTTGTTGTGAATAAAGTCAATTGCAACCTTCAGATGACGTGGCGTGATATCCGACATCCGAGCTTCCATCTGCCTTTCGGGTTGCTGTGCCATGCTGGCGAAGATCATATGCAAGATGGATTCACTGAGTAGTTTCACCGCCTGTGGCGAGTGACTCAACGTGCCACTTTCCCCAATGCCTGCGGTCAGGCTGCGTATCGTCATGGCAAGTGTCGTACCGATTCCTTGTGTCTGCTCGACCAACCCCCCGCATCGGAATTCAGCGGGTAGTGCATGGAATGCCGACTCGCCAAGGACCTTGTTGACGATGTGGCGTGAAAAATCGATTGCGATAAGGGAATGTTCTTCCTTGTCGCAGAGGAAACGTATTTGACAGGGAAGATCAGTGGGGATGAGTAGCGTCTGATCGGGCTCGATGATGAAATGACGTTGCTTGATCCTGACCTCGAGTTGGCCAAGCATGGGAGAAAGAATGGCCGTGCTCTTTCTGATCCCCTGATGAATCAATGACCACTCTCTGTCGAATTTTACTTTGAAAAACCTCAAATAACTGGTTGGGTGAGCGTCTATGCTCCAATGAAGCGGAGCGTCACTCTGCGGCTCAGGGAATGACAAGTCGAGGCGATAGGATCTCAAAGTATCCTTTAGTGTGTCGAAGCAATTTCCTGTGATTTTAGAAGTCGTAAGAAGCTGATGTTCCAATATTCGGTTCCTTTTTAGTCGCCCCTGTTTTCTGCTCCTTTCTAATATCGGCCAGGATTTGCAAAGTTAATATCCGTTTTGCGAATGCTATGTCCGGATAGCGCTGATGTGTCGTTTTTTGGTTTAGGAATCCTTGGGCGTGGCCGATAGCTTGACATGTCGGGTAATGGAGGTTCGAGAGTGATCGAAGAAACAGAAGCCGTGGTAAAGCTGCAAGGGTCTCCTTCGCTTCGAGATACGCATGAAATCCGTCAGCGCCTCATGGAGGCGTTGGAGGCAGGCAATCCGGTGGTGCTCGATGTTCGGGATCTGGCTGAAGTCGACATCAGTATTCTTCAATTACTTATCGCCGCTCGTATCAGCGCCATGCATCGTGGAGTCGAGCTGCGCTTGATCGCGGCAAGTGAGGGCATCTTTCAGGATGCGCTGGAGCGCTTTGGCCTGCTCGAGATGCAGCAATGATGCCAAGGCGTTCCTGAGCGGGTAAGGGGAAGACGAGTGAACGGGAAAAGAGGAAGAAGAACCGCATGAGCAAGACGATTCTGACCATAGACGACTCCGCTTCCATCAGACAGATGGTGTCGCTCACTTTGTCGTCGGCTGGCTACACCGTGCTTCAGGCAAGCGATGGAGAAGAGGGCCTGGCTCAGGCGACCGCTCATCGAGTCGACGCGGTGCTCACCGATCTCAACATGCCACGCATGAACGGTATCGAGTTCATACGTCAATATCGTGCCCATCCATCGAGTGCGGGTGTGCCGATCGTCTTTCTCACCACCGAGTCCGATGATGAATTGAAGCGGCAGGCCAAGGAAGCCGGCGCTACTGGCTGGATCGTCAAGCCCTTTGAGCAGGAAAAGCTGCTGGCGGTCGTCAAGAAGATGGCTGGCTCATGAGTACTCCCGATCCCGCCGATACCTTTCGACAGGAAGCGCGCGACCTGCTGGAAAGCCTGGAGCAGGTGCTGCTCGATCTGGAACAGACACCACACGATCGCGAATTGGTCGACAGTGCCTTCCGCTCGCTGCATACCCTGAAGGGCTCGGGCGCCATGTTTGGCTTCGACGAGGTCGCCGATTTCGTGCACGAATTCGAGACCGCCTTCGACCGTGTGCGCAAGGGCCTAGCCTCGGTCAGCCCGGAATTGATTGCCGTAGCGCTGTCTGCCCGGGATCACGTCGGCAACCTGGTCGAAGAGCCGGAGCGCCATGTTGCAGAAGGCGCGCCAATACTCGGTGCACTGCATGACATCGTTGGCGAACGGGAGGATGTTGAACCCGTTGGCTCACCGGCAGCCAGCACTCATCGATCACAGATCTGGCATACGCGCTTCCGGCTGCCGGACGATGCTCTCGTGCTCGGTACCAACCCCTTGCTGCTGCTCGATGAGCTGCGCGAGTTGGGTGAGTGCAACATAAGGGCATCGGCCGAAGATGTGCCACCGCTCGAGGAAATCGATCCTCAGGTTTGTTATGTCACTTGGGAAGTCACGTTTGCCACCGAGGTGGAGCGGGAAGCCATCGAAGATGTCTTCATGTTCCTGCGCGATGACATGATGCTCAAGATAGAACCACTCGAGCCGCATGCAGGCCAGGCCACTGACGCCTCCCTTCACGACGGGCAAGCAGCGCCGAGTGAACGGGGCTCGCAGGAATCCAGTGGGGGCGGTAGACCGTCTCGTGAGTCAGGTCGGCGGGGTGAACCCACGGCAAGGAACGCCAAGGGCGGCGATTCCCTGCGAGTGCCGGCGGAGCGACTGGATGAGTTGATGGATCGTGTGGGGGAACTGGTCATCGCCCAGGCACGGCTTTCCCAGATCACCGGCGCCAGCGACGACCTCGAACTCAAGAACGTCGCTGAGGAGGTCGAAAGACTGTCGTCCGGGCTGCGCGATATCACCATGGGCATTCGCATGGTGCCGATCGGCACCTTGTTCGGCCGCTTTCGGCGCCTGGTTTACGACCTCTCCCAGGAGCTTGGCAAGGAGATCGAATTCCTGGCTTCCGGCGAGAAAACCGAACTCGACAAGACCGTCATCGAACAGTTGGCCGACCCACTGGTGCACCTCATACGCAATGCCGTCGATCACGGCCTCGAGGACCCTGAACGCCGCCAGCAGGCAGGCAAGGACCGATGCGGCAAGGTGCGGCTTGCTGCCGTGCATTCGGGAGCCGAAGTCGCGATCTCGATCAGCGATGACGGTGCCGGCCTTGACGCCGAGCGCATTCGCGCCAAGGCCGAGAGTGCTGGGTTGGTGACGCCCGATGCAGCGCTATCCGATCACGAGCTGTATCAGTTCATCTTCCACCCGGGCTTTTCCACTGCCAGCGAAGTGACCGCGGTATCAGGTCGTGGGGTGGGGATGGATGCGGTCAAGCGCACCATTGAAGCATTGCGCGGTAGCATCGAGTTGACCAGCAAACCCGGTGAGGGAACTACCGTCACTCTACGTTTACCGCTGACCCTCGCCATCATCGACGGCATGCTGGTTCGGGTGGGAGAAGGGCGCTACAGCTTGCCGCTGCTGGCGGTGGAAGAGTGCGTCGAACTGCCCGAATCCGAGATTGCCGAAGCCCAGACCCGTAACTTTCTCAACCTTCGGGGCAGTCTGGTGCCGTTTCTGCGCCTGCGGGAATTGTTCGGCGCCAGCGGTGACCCTGACCCGCACCAGAAAGTGATCGTCGTTTCCGCGGGTGAGTTTCGGGTCGGGCTGGTGGTCGACCAGATCATCGGCAACAGTCAGACCGTCATCAAGCCGTTATCCAAGCTGCATGCCACTCTCGGCACGTTTTCCGGCGCCACCATCCTTGGCGATGGCAGCGTTGCGTTGATTCTCGATATCGCTCATCTGGTGAGCTTCGGCCGTGGGTTCGAGGAGCGTCTCCGTGACGAACGCATGAGGAGGGAAGCATGAATGCAGGCAAGAAAGCCGGTGCCGCCATTCAGGCGCTCGTCTTCGAACTGGGAGGCGAGATCTTCGCCATCGATGCCGCCCAGGTGCGGGAAATTCTCGACGAGGTGCCCATCACCCAAGTGCCCAATGCCCGGCCATTCGTGGATGGCTTGATCAACGTTCGCGGCCGGGTGGTCCCCTTGGCCGACCTGCGCGTAGCCTTCGGCATGCCGCGTTCGGCGGCGGACCAGGACAGCCGAATCGTGGTCATCGGGATCGACCTCGCCGGCGAACCGGCCATCGTTGCCATCTATGCCGACAAGGTACACGACGTGGCCGATATCGAAGCCGCCTCGATCGAGGAAGCGCCCAAGGTCGGCATGCGCTGGCGTGCGGAGTACGTGCAAGGCATCGGCCGGCGTGGCGACAGCTTCGTCATCCATCCCGATCTCGGCAGGATATTCCTGACGGAAAGTGGATTAGGTGGTACCGCCGAAACAAGTGAAAGAAGCCTTCGATGATCAGGAAACCGAAAAGCAGGGAGATTGGGTAATGAGATTGACACTTAAGTTCAAGTTGGGGGTGGCCTTCGCCGTCATCCTCACCATGGCGGCAATCAGTGGCTTCATGGGCATCCAGGCACTTCAAACGATGGATGAGAGGCTCGGTACTATCGTGAATCGCGAGGTCGTACTCACGAGATTTGCAAATGACATCATTCGTAATCAGCTTCGTACCCAGCGGACTCTTGGCTATCTTGCCCTTTCCAGCGATGCGGTGGAGAGAAGGCAACATGAGGCGGCAATAGATGAACTGCGAGTGATGATCGACGAAGGAATCGATCAGGCTTACGCCATGTCGGCCGAAGGAGGCCGTGCGCTTCTCGACGAGATCAGGCAGGACATTGCCGCGATGCGTACCGTGAACGGCAGGGTGATCGAGCTTGCAAGGCTCAACCGCACTAACGCGGCTGGGGCGCTTCTCTCGGGGGATGGCGCGGCGGCTGCCACCAAGGTGGCGGTGGGCTTCGATGCACTGCTCGAGCGTTACGAGGGGCGCATGGTACAGTCGTCCATGGAGGCAAGCGAACTCTATGCCTTCAACCGCAACCTGCTAATCATGCTGCTCGCCGGTATGATCGTCATCGCCGTCGTTGCTGCTACCTGGGTCGTCCTGAACATTACTCGGGGCGTAGCGAGTTCTGTCAGCCTTGCCCAAGCCGTTGCCAGCGGTGACTTGAATGCCACTGCACAGGTGAAATCCAACGACGAGATCAAGGATCTGGTCGATGCACTCAATGCCATGGCTGCCAAGCTGCGCGAGGTGGTCGGCGAAGTGACCGGCGCGGTGCGCAACGTGGCCTCGGGCAGCCAGGAGATGGCGGCGACCTCCGAGCAGCTCAGCCAGGGCGCCACCGAGCAGGCTGCCTCC